>PLDN01000070.1 GCA_003136185.1 Acidimicrobiaceae bacterium
ACGGCCAGTTCGGTTGGAACATCCCCGCCCGATCTCGTGACCTGCGCCGACTCCCCTAATCCCGCCCTGGCCTGCCTGTTTCAACTGGCGTCGGTTCGCATCCTTTCGCACGGTTTCAAGGTGGCTCGCGTCACGGTCGCGTCACGGCTCTACTCTGGCAACGATGGTTTACGCAGTCTGCGCCAGGACGGAGATTCAGCGGACACCGCGCCAGCCTATTCCCGGCAAGGCGCCGGTCCTGTTGGACTACCACATCGTAGAGGACGCGCCTGCCGGCGCTGAGGTCTTCGGTGTGTGTGACTCGGACCGGCTGATACCGCTCAATCGGGCGTTCGATGTCCCTCCGAAATTCAAGAGTTGGCCCAGGGATGACCCGCTGTGCTGTCCAGTTTGCGAGGCTCAAGCTGGCGACGCCTACCGGTCTCAGATCGAGGCTGCCAAGGGCTCGCGGGGTAAGTGGTGGACCGTAGGTGAGCACTGAGAGCCCGCTCACGCGCTCTCTCGTCGGGTCCTCGAGCGCGGCAGCTAGGCAGTCCGCCTTCACGTTGCACCGGGCACAGACCGCCCTCGCGTCGTCGAGGTCATCGGTTCGGCCAGGGAAGAACATCGCCGTGCCCATCCCGCGACAGGCAGCCTGAGCGTGCCACGCGGGCCGGCGGAAGAACACGTCCGGGATCTCGTACGGCGACATGAGCGCTTGAGCGAGAGCGACAGAGACGTCCACGGCGTCGAGGGTAGTTGTTGCGTACGCAACTATCGCGGAGATGCCTTGACCGCTCGCCCTGCGAGGTGCATGCTTGCCCCTGCAAAGACAAGTGAGCCGGTCCGGGATCTAACCCCCCGAACCGGCTCTGCCGACAACCTGAAAGGTAGGTCATCGACGATGACGACTTTAGCGACCCCTGTATCCCCCGTTCGTGACTCTGACGCGTGCTCGTGCGAGTGGGCCGATCGCGCCTGGCACGACAGACTGCTCCGGCTCGAGGACGAAGGCGTGCAAGGCATCTTTGACTTGTTCGCAAACTGGGCCGACGAGTCAGCGCACGACCCGAAGGATCGCCGCACGGTGGACTCGTTCGCGTTCGGCGAGTTTGTCGCCTACCATTCATGGCGTGACCCCGCCGAGCTGCTGCGGTTTGCCCGCAACCTGGCCGACGTGTTTCACGAGTGCAGGGCACGCGGCGAGAAGTACCCGAAGCGGACCTACGCTCAGGTCGACACCATCGAGCAGATGGTCAACGAGCACGCCGAGCGCCTACGGGTGCCCGACAAGGACGAGCTAGGGCTGCACTATGAGGATTACGACGGAGTCACGCTCGACGATCTCCACAGCGGCGCCCTGATCCCCGCCACGACCCTCGAGGTGGCCGCGGCCATCCAGTTGCTCGCTGGGGAGGTTGACGAGCTCATGGACGGCGTGAGCGCCGTCGACGGGACGGGCGAGCTGACCTTGCGTGAGCGCGTCGAGGCGATCGAGGCGCACTTGGGTTCGTCGGTGGCGTCGTGAGCGCCACCTTGTCCCCGGAGTTCATCGAAGCTGGCGACCAGCTCCGTGCGATGGCTGCGCAAGACCGCGCCGACGCTGACAAGCGTGAGAGCGCGCTCGGGCCGCGGCGTGGCAAGTTCGCCGATCTCCCAGCAAGCGAGCAGGCAGCCCGGCGAGAGATCCGGGTCATGCGGTGGCACGCGACGAGAACAGAGCACTACGTCGACGAGATCACGGCAGTCGTTGAGCGTGCATCGTGAGCGCCCCTGACCGTCAACAGCTACTCAAGGACGCCTCCGAGGTCGTCAACCGACCGACAGCGCAGCTCATCGCCCTCCGAGAATTAGGCCGGGCCGCATGGTTCCTCGCTAAGGCGTCTGACGCGGGTGAGCCGACTCCACACGGCATCCAGTCGTTCGTCGACCGGGCGGACGTAGGATTGTCGTCATGAGCGCCGCTATCGGGGCTGTGTCGCTGCTAGGTGTCTGACAGCGCCTCAGCGATCGCCTCGTCGACCTGGCGGCTCATTGCCCGCTTGGCGGCGAGGTACTCCTCGACCTGTTCCTCGGTGGCCTGCCAGACGGCTTGATCCCACAGACGCCCAATGGTCTCGGACTTGTCGGCCAGTGGGAGCAGGCGCGTCGTGCCATCTGGCAGGCGCACTCGGACTAGCAGCTCGTCTTCCGCCATCACTTCACCTTGATCGGGATGCCACCGTTCGCCCGGCTGTAGCGGATGAGTCCGTTCACCATTTCCTCCGGACTGTTTGCGACCACTGTGATCGGGCCAAAGTTGTTGACGACTCCCCCGCCGCCCGCGCCGCCTCTGCCACTCCCGAGCATGCCACCCGGTCGGAACCCGTGACCGTCGATGCCGGCACCGCCGAGCTTGTTCAGCGGTATTAGCAGCTCCGGCCCAGCCTCTCCTGCGACCATCAACGTCGGCGACGTAATCAGTCCGCCTTCGGCGCCGAAGACTGCGGTAAACGCCGTGTGGATAAGACCGCCGCCGGGGATGTGGCTGGTGATCGCCTTCCATATCTCCGAGCCGATGTTGCCGAGTGCCGCCATGATCTTGCTGGGCAGGCCGGTGAAGAAGTTGACCACGCCGGAGATGAACTTGCTCACGTCGGTCGTGCAGGTATTCCAGATGGCCTTGATGTCGGAGACGATGGTGCTGATGCCGCTCACGATCCTGCCGGGCAGCTTGTCGAAGAACCCGACGACGCCGGAGATGAACGTGCTCACACCCGTCGTGATCGTGTCCCAGACGGCCTTGACCTTGCCAACGATGTCCTCGAAGAACCCGATGATCTGGGTGTGGAACATGAGGAACAGAGCGAGCGCCGGCATGACGGGCGCGAGGAGGATCTCCGCGAGCAGCTCCCAGTGGGACTTGATGAAGGTCACCACGTCGGAGAACGCACCCTCGATCGGCTTGAGAACACTGTTCTCGATGAAGTGCCAGACGGCGAGCGGCGCGGCCTTCATGTCTGTCCAGACGGTGCTCCAGTGCTTGACGATCCAGGCGATCCCAACCGCCAACGCGGCGACGAGGATGATGATTCCGCCCGTGGCTGCCGTCCAGAACGACGTGGCAGCGATCGTGTCGGCGACCCAGAATCCGATCATGGTGCCGACGACTGCGCCGAAGGTGACCCCCAGGGCGACCAGGACGATCTTGTGCTTGGCGATGAAGTCGAAGACTGACCCGATGACCGGCAGGAGCTTGAGGCCGAGTTCGGTTACGAAGTCCATGACAGTCGCCTTCACGAGGTCGAACTGGTGGCCGAGGGTCTGAGCCTGCTTGGCGGCCGCTGCGTGAGCGGCGCCTGCCTTCGAGACAGCCGCGGTCGCCGAGTCGTAGGCCGCGGGACCAGCCTGGACGATGGCCAGCATCTTCGAGGCAGCCGCGGCGCCGAATGCTTGCGTCACTGTCGCCAGTTGCTGGGCCTGGGTCTCGCCTGAGATCTTCTGGTGCAGCTGGGCGATGACCGAGGCCATGCCGACGAACTTGTGTTGGGAGTTGTCGACGGTGATGCCGAGGTTCTGCAGCTTCTGCTGTGATGTCCCGATGGCTGTGGTGGCCGCCTCGTACGCCTTGACGGCGTTGGCCTGTGCCGGTGCCATCCCCGCGGTCGCAGCAGTGAACTGGGCTGTAGTGACCTTGCCGTTCGCGTACTGAGTGGCGAGCGTCTTCAGAGACGGCGACAGATCGTCGAAAGCGGTCTTCTGTGCCGACGTAGCGACGTTGACGGCCGTGCTGACCTTTAGCAGGTTCGCCATCGCCGCCGAGACCGCCGAGACCGCCCCGCGCCCAGCCATGCCGTGATTGGCGAGGTCGACCAGCAGGCCACCCATCTGAGACATCGGCGGGGTTGCCGCGCCGAGCTGGGTATGCAACTTGACGAACGCGGCCGACACGCCGTCGATGCCGAGCCCGGTCTTCTGGCCGGTCACGAACAGCACGTTCGACACCGCTGCGGCCCCGGAGGCTTTCGTGCCGAAGACCTGCATGGTCTTCGCGAGCTGAGTCGTGGTGTCGCCGAGAGAGTTCCCGCTGCCCTCGGCGAGGTCCATCGACGCTTGCATGACGGTCATGGCCTGGCTGGCAGAAAGCGCGTGGCCCTCGGTCGATCCGAGCTGGGCCGCTACGCCGGTGTAGGCGGTCTGGATGGCTGCGCCCGAGTAGATCGTCGTGCCTGCGGTGTGCAGGAACGCGTTGCCGATCGACGCGGCCGCCTTGTTCGAGATCCCGGCCGACGCGGCGAGAGACGACGTGCCTGCTTGGAAGTCGATCCCCATCTTGATCGCTGCGGCCCCGACCACGGCCGCGCCTGCCGCTACGCCGAGGAGGGCCGTGCCGCCGAGGGACGACATCCCCTTGGAGAACGACTTGCCTTTGGTGTCAGCCTCGTCGAACTTGTCGCCGGTCTTGTCGAGAGCTGTCCCGAGAGGGGCGAAGACGCTGCCGGCCGAGCCGGAGATCTTGTGGAAGATGTTGCCGATCTTCGAGCCGGCCTCGTCCATCTTCCCCGAGGACTCGTCTGCTGCTGCGTCGGCCGCGAGGGACGTCTCCTCAAATGCGGCGACTGCGCCAGCACTTGACCCGGTGATTATGGCCTTTATCACTCTGTCGGCCAAGGTGTCACCTCCCTGTCGCTAGTTGTCCCGCGCCGAGCCGCCGGGCCTCGAGGAGGACCCACGGGCGCGGCGCGGGACGTGTCTCCCACCGCTCGAACCCGGCAGGAAGAGCCTCATCAGGAGTTCGAAAGGATTCTGAAGGCGTTGACGTCGATCACATCGCCGCCCACCCTGGCGGTGGCGAAGTACGCTCGCTCGCCGGTCGGCAGTCCCGTGCTCACGTCTCGCAAATGAGGGATCAGCTCGACGCTGAAACCGCCGAGTCTTGACACCGCCGCGTAACGTTGGAAGGCTCCGACCACGAGGATGTTTGCAGCGCCCGTCGTGCCGGTCCATGCCGGCGCGTCGCTCACGCTCAAGACCGGTTTCCCGAACAGCATGTGCTGTCCCGTGCCCATGTGCATCTGCCAATCGCCCGGAGCCAGACCATTCGTGGCGCTCGGCGCGGCGAGAGCTGAAAGCTGCGTTTCTACGCTTGGGCTCGCCATGAAGGCACAGCTCGGGTCGACCCTATAACGCTCGGGCAATGCACCCCACACGGCGCGGACGTCGGTGGCCGAGAGCGAGCCTGCCGTCGTCACCGTGGAGTGGGCCGGGCTGGTCGTGGTGTTGGCCATCCTCGTAAACAGGCCAGTGACATCGCTCGAGCCGGACCCCGTTGCGGTCTTGGAACTGACGAACTCTGCATAGGCATTTGAAAACATGGCCTGAGCGTTTGCGGCGACGTCGGATTGATCTTGGCCCCACTCCATGCTAAAGGGCAAATAATCTCGCGCCATCCAAATGGGGATGTCAGTTCCACCGCCAAACACAGGGGTTTCGTCGGCTGCGGTCGCCAACTCTGCCTGAGTTTGAAACCCGGTCGACGGCGCCGAAAAGTAATGCCATGTGTCTGAGGTCGAGATCACCTGGCGACAGACTGACAGGATCTGTGCGGCGGCGACCCCGCCTGCTGTGATCACGAGCGACGGATCGAGATCGTAAGGCACACCCAAGCCTCCTGTGCCTCCCTCAGTCATCGCACGTGCCACAACCGGCTCGCCGCGGGCTGCTTTGGCGTCGCGAGCGTTCGCTTCGACGGTCAGTGCGTGCCGATTGAGGGCTTTCTGGTGGTCATAGAAGTCACGGACCGCGCGCTGCTCGGCCGGGTTCCATGCGGGGCTTGAATGTTGCAGCCATTTTGCCCAGGCGCTGCGATAAGCGTCCGATCCGGTGCACAAAATGTGCCTCGCTACCGATTTTCCATCAAGGTCGCCTACTCGGGTCCGAACTAGCTGATCGAGGCGATCCGCCGAACTGGGCGTGAGTGTGGAGCGGTGCTCGACCTCTCGCAGCGCCAAGTCTCGGAGCAAGCCGTAGGACAGCTCGGACGTGTCTTCCGCCATGCCACTGCGCACGAGGGCGTCGAGGCGGTCGCTACGCGTGCTCGGCGTCGATCTCGCGGGCCCGACGGCCGGCGCTGGTCGGGGCGCGGGTCTGGGCGCGGGCTGAGAGCGTCGGGGAGGTGGTGCCGAGCGCGTGCGACCAACGACTCCACGTTGGATGTCAGAGATCTCGGCGGCGATCTCGGCGATGCGCCGACGGTCTCTGACCGAGTTGTCGGTGCGCCGGAGCTGGGTCTGCTCGGCGGAGAGTCGGGCCAGGCGATCGGCGAGGGGCTGCTGCTGGTTTGTTGCTTCTCTGGTCATTCTCGTGATCTCCTCACGGTTGGATGCTCGCCGGCGGCGCCGAGAGCGATGGTACTGATACCTAACAGTAGCGGATTGCTACTTGACCGTAGCGGACTACCGGCAAGGACGCTGCGGCCAGTCGTCCTCGTCGTCGCCCGCCGGATCTGTCGCTGCCTGCGCGGCGGCGCCGGCGATCTCCGGTGACGCTCCCGCGGCGATCGCCTTGTCGTACACGCGGCGGAAGAGCTCGGCGGCGTTCGGCGGTCCTGACATGCTCGCGACGAGTGCCGCGAGGTTCTCTTGCTCGGTCGGGTCGGTCTGGACCGCCGCTTTCTTGAACGCTGCTCTCGAGAGCCGGAGCTCCCTCGCAAGGGTGACGTCACCGGGCCGGTCATCGACGGCGGCAGCGATGGCGCGCAGCTGCTCGGCGTCTGCCTCCTCGAACTCGTCCAAATGACCCTCCCGGAGCAACCTGACGGCCGCGATTACCGCGTTCGCGGCCGTCAGGTGGGTCCCTCCTGGGCCCGCGGGAGGTTGCACTGATGCGTGAGCCCGATGACGGGCCAAACTCGAGGGCGCGACCCGGTACATGGAGGCGATCCGGCGCCCCGATGTACCGTTTTGCACCGATTCGTTGATTTGGCGCACTTCAGGGTGTGCACACACTGAGCAGGGTTTTGCCATGACTTCTCCTTCGGTTAAATGCGCGTACCGGTATTCTCGAGACATTGAAAAAATCTTGAGGGTCGGCGGGTCTAGAGGCAACCGCCCGCGCCGTCCTGATAGTGCCCCCGGGTCGATTTGCAGCCAGCCGGTCAGTCACCAGCGTCGTCGTCACGGTCACCTACGGCAGGAGGTCGAGCGCGGCCGTTGCCGACGTGCCAGAGAGAGCATGCGGGACAGACCCAGGCAGCCAGGTCACCACGTCCATCGCCATCGATTTTGGCCAACGCCGCTGCCTCGGTGAAATGTGCAACCCTTGGACGTCCTCGCGCGTCGCGATGCGGATCTTGACTGCGGTCCACTTTCGGTTTCGCAGGCGCCCGGTGACTTCCGGCATCCCAGGGTGCCCGACGGCGCTTGTTCATCGCTTCGCCACCGGACAATCACCGGCGTGATGAACGGACACAACTGGCATCTGCAACGACCCACCTGCCACGGCAGCGTTCCTGACCTCGATGGAGGTCCATGCGTTGCAACGGTCGCAACCGCCGGGGATTCCTTGAGGTTCTGGCCGCAAGATCCTGTAGCGCGGCGATGCCGGCTTAGGCGGTGGCAACGTTGGCTTCTTGCGACGGTGGAGGTTCACGAGTCACCACTGACGAGAGCGGCGAACTGAGCGAGTGTCATCACGACATACGCGTCAGCGGTGGACTTGTTCCGACGCTTCACGATCGCAGCGGCGAAACGCTGGCGAGCGTTGGCCCGTTC
>PLDN01000015.1 GCA_003136185.1 Acidimicrobiaceae bacterium
GCTCGTTCTCGTGATGCGGGAACTTCAAGTCGGTTCCGCCGCCATGCAGCTCGAAACCCTCGCCCAACAACGAGAGCGACATCACCACGCACTCGGTGTGCCACCCGGGGCGCCCGGCCCCCCAGGGCGAGGGCCAGCTCGGCTCGCCGGGCTTGACTTTCTTCCAGAGGACGAAGTCCATCGGCGTCCGCTTCCCCGCGACCACCTCGACTCGTGCCCCGGCCCGAAGGGAGTCAAGTGACTGCTGCGCGAGCAGCCCATAGCTCGGAACCTCGGCTACGGAGAGGTAGACGCCGTCGTCGAGCTCGTAGGCGGCGCCCTTATCGGCGAGCTCTGCGATGAGCTCCACCATCTCGGGCACGAAGTCGGTGGCATGCGGTGTCTCGTGGGGTTTGGCGAGACCCATCCGGTCCATCGACGACCACCAGGCCTCTTCGCACTCAGCGGCTATGTCCCGCCAAGGTCGGCCCTCGTCGTTCGCCCGGTTGATGATCTTGTCGTCGATATCGGTCACGTTCGAGACGTGACGGACGACGGTCCCCATTGACTCGAGGTAGCGACGCAGCACGTCATAGACGAGCGTGAGGCGCCCGTGCCCGATGTGCGGAGGTCCGTAGACCGTCGGACCGCAGACATAGAGACGCACCGGGCCCCCGTCCACAGGCGTGATCGTCTCCAACGTGCCGGTCGCCGTGTCGTGGAGCCGCAGCATGGAAGTACCGTACTAGTCCAATGAAAGCGCCCCAGATGCCGGAACGGCCGACACTCGATGGCCTCGAGGCCAAGTGGTCGGCCGCGTGGGAGGAGGCTGGCACCTACCGTTTCGACCGCTCGCGGCCCCGGAGCGAGGTGTTCGCCATCGACACGCCGCCGCCGACGGTATCGGGATCACTCCACGTGGGCCATGTCTTCTCCTACACCCAGACCGACATAATCGCCCGGTACCAGCGCATGGCCGGCAAGGCGGTTTTCTATCCGATCGGCTGGGACGACAACGGCCTTGCGACCGAGCGCAGGGTCCAGAACTTCTTCGGCGTCCGCTGCGATCCATCGCAGCCGTATGACCCCGAGTTCGAGCCGCCGGCCTCGCCGCCGGAGCGGGCGATCCCGATCTCGCGGCCGAACTTCATCGAGCTCTGCTTCAAGCTCACCGAGCAGGACGAGAAGGCATTCGAGGACCTCTTCCGGCGTCTCGGGCTCTCGTACGACTGGAGCCATCACTACACGACGATCGGCGAGAAGGCCCGACGAACGTCGCAGGCTGCCTTCCTGCGGAACGTCGCCCGCGGCGAGGCCTACCGTCACGAGGCGCCAACACTGTGGGACGTCGATTTCCGCACGGCCGTCGCGCAGGCCGAGCTCGAGGACCGGGAACTACCGGGGGCATATCACCGGCTGCGTTTCTCCCGGGTCGACGAGAGCGGAGCGTCAGTCGAGATAGAGACCACTCGGCCGGAGCTCGTGCCCTCGTGTGTTGGTCTCGTTGCCCACCCGAGCGACGAGAGGTACAAGCCGCTGTTCGGGACCGAGGTACTCACGCCGCTGTTCTCGGTCCGCGTCCCGGTACTCGCGCATCACCTGGCTGATCCCGAGAAGGGATCAGGCATCGCAATGATCTGTACGTTCGGCGACTTGACTGACGTGATCTGGTGGCGGGAGCTGTCGCTGCCCACGCGGACGGTCGTCGAGCGGGACGGGCGCCTCGGCGAAGCGCCCTTTGGCGAGGCCGGTTGGGAATCAGACGACCCCGAACGCGCCCGCGGATATTACGCGGAGCTTCAGGGCCAGACGATCAAGCGTGCGCAGGCGAAGATCGTCGAGCAGCTGACCGAATCGGGCGACCTCGTCGGTGACCCGAAGCCCATCACCCACCCGGTGAAGTTCTACGAACGAGGTGAGCGCCCTCTCGAGATCGTCTCCTCCCGCCAGTGGTACATGAGGACGATGCCGATGCGCGATCGCCTGCTCGAAAGGGGACGAGAGCTCGACTGGCTCCCGCCGTTCATGCAGTTCCGGTACGAGAACTGGATCGAGGGGTTGACGGGCGACTGGGGTCTGTCACGCCAGCGTTTCTTCGGGGTGCCCTTCCCTGTCTGGTACCGGCTCGACGCCTTAGGAGATCCGATCGAGGACGGGCTCATCGTCCCGCGCGAGTCACNNGGCGGCTACCTCGACGATCCTGACCTGTTCGCCCGCGTCTTCCCGATGGACTTGAGGCCTCAGGCTCACGACATCATCCGGACGTGGCTGTTCGACACGATCGTGCGGGCCGAGCTCGAGAACCACGAGCTGCCGTGGCGCCATACCGCCATCTCAGGTTGGATCCTCGATCCAGACCGCAAGAAACAGTCGAAGTCGAAAGGCAATGTCGTCGTCCCGACCGCACCCATCGAGGCCCACGGGACTGATGCGGTTCGCTACTGGGCAGCCTCGGCTCGCCTCGGCGTCGATAGCGCCTACGACACCCAACAGATGAAGGTCGGGCGTCGGCTC
Source organism: Acidimicrobiaceae bacterium (assembly GCA_003136185.1). GTDB lineage: Bacteria > Actinomycetota > Acidimicrobiia > Acidimicrobiales > Bog-793 > Palsa-601. Next base: position 2,494 of record PLDN01000015.1, read on the forward strand.
GCCATCAAGATCCTGAACGCGAGTCGCTTCGTGCTCTCGCGGATGGGCGACGACGGCGCCGACCCGGTGGCCCCCGATTCTCTCGAGCCCACCGACTCAGCCATGTTGGCGGCGCTCGGCCAAGTCGTGAGCGACGCGACACAGGCGCTCGAAAACTTCGACTACGCCCGGGCGCTCGAGCAATCCGAGGCGTTCTTCTGGCGCTTTTGCGACGACTACCTCGAGCTCGTCAAGGCACGCGCCTACGGTGAGGCTGCTGAGCCGAGGACCTCATCGGCGCGTTACGCCCTCGCGACCGCCCTTGAGGCACTGCTTTGCCTGTTCGCTCCGTTCCTGCCTTACGCGACCGAGGAAGCCTGGTCGTGGTTTCACGACACCGGTGACGGGTCGATCCACACCACCCAGTGGCCGACAGCACCGGGGCTGGCCGCAAACGGAGTGGACCCGGCCCTCCTATCGCTCCTCGGCGAGGTGTTGGCCGTCGTCCGCCGTGCGAAGTCCGAGGCGCACGTCTCGATGCGGACGCCCGTTGACCACTGCGTCGTGCGTGGGCCGGCAGCCCAACTGAGCCTGCTCGAGTCGGCCGCCGGAGACCTCCGCGACGCGGGCGTCATCGCCGAGCTCGAGTTCGTGCCCGGCAGCGACGCGATCTCGGTCGAAGTCACACTCGGCGAGGCCCTATCCGCCCGTCAGGACAGATGACTAAAGCGCATCGGCGACTGCGATAACAGCAGCACTCCGAGCACGTGGTCGTCGGCCTGGCGGACGACCACCACAGCAAAATCGTACGGGCCGGGCTCGGGCCGCCACGCCCGCTTCGCCAGTCCACTCGAAAACCGCCCCCGGTAGGCGACGAGGCAGACCCCTTTTCGCGGCATCGAGAGCAACGAAGCAGGCGGGCGGAGCTGACGGTGGGTCTGCCGATCGAGCGAGTCGAGCAACAGCGTCGGCGCTACGTACCTCACCCCCGCGAGGGTCGGTTTCCCGCCTACCGCCCTTTGCGCAGCCGGAAGCGAAGCAAAGCAAACGCTGTCGCGGGTCCCGAGACCATTCCTCACCGACGTGCAGGACGTGAGGAGGGTTCCCATCATCAGCACCGCCATCAGGAGTGCACGACGCCTCCTCATCGGCCCAAGTCCTCCGCCGGCATCGCGACGGCACCCGTTGCCGGTTCCAGAACGGCCGCCTCGTCAGCCGCCCGATTCTCGCGCCTGTCGGACATCACGATCCCGACGTATGTCAGCCATCCCACCGGCAGGTACCCCCAGAAACTCACGATCCGGTAGAGCAATACAGCCCCCACGGTCGATGCCAGTCCTCCACCGTACGCCACGAGGGCGATCATCAGACTGCCTTCGACGACTCCGAGACCGCCGGGTGTGACGGGGAGATTCGACGCGAGCTGGGCAGCGCCGTAGGCGAGCAGAAGGCCTCGCCACGGAATGCCTGCATGCACGGCCAGAAAGCCGCACGCCAGGCATCCGCAGTCGAGCGACCAGTTAACAACGGACCAACCGAGCACGCTCCCGAAGTCACGCCACCCGAGCTGTACTCGGCCGAGCCGCGACATGACGCCGGCAATCACCTCGGCCTCGTGTCGCCTCGGGCGCCCAGTCAGACGCCGAAGGACCCGTAGCGAGACCAAACCGAACCGTGACAGCGTTCGGCGCTGCCAGAGGACCGCCGTCGCCACCAGCGTGACTATGAACACGCCAACCGTCACTCCGACGAGGTCGAAGGCGGCACCTTGTCGCTCCGCCAGCACGAGGCCGGCCGTCGCGAGAATACTGAGGCCGAGCGCCGAGCTGACGAGCGCTGCGATGAGCGTCCAGGCGGCGAGCGCCTCATCCGCGCCGTAACGGCGGTACTGCCGGTACGCGAAGACACTCGACACCGCCGGGCCTGCTGGTAGCGATGACGCAATCGCCCCCGCCGCCGTCGTCATCGCCACCATCCGGAGAGGCGGCATGTAGGCGTCGCCCGAGGCCAGGAGCCGGCCCTGCATCTGCGCGAAGGCCACGATCGACAGGGCCTCCGCCGCGATGCCGATGAACAGCCACGCGAGGTTCAGGTGCCCGAGCTCTCGGGTGGCGTCGGACAGCTCGGCCCTTTGTCCGCTGACCGCCCAAAGCGCCAACGCCCCGAGGCCGATTCCGACGACATAGCGCAACCAAGAACCGTTCCGCTTGAGCCACGCCCAGCTGCCCGACATACGTGTCGATTGTGCGGCCGGCTCGGCGGTCGCTGGGGGCGCGCTCAGAGCTGGAGCGACTTGACCTCGAGGAACTCCTCGAGACCGAACTTTCCTAGCTCGCGGCCATTTCCGGACTGCTTGTAGCCACCGAATGGAGCGAGCGTATTGAACGCGCCGCCGTTGACGTCGACCCTGCCCGTCCGGATCCTCAGCGCGACCTGCTTCGCGTGCTCGGGATCGCCGGCCCATACGCCGCCCGCGAGACCGTAGGCCGAGTCGTTCGCGATCTCGATCGCCTCCTCCTCGGTGTCGAACGGCATGATGGCGAGGACTGGGCCGAAGATCTCCTCCTGCGCGATCGTCATCTTCCTCGTGACGTCGGAGAAGACGGTGGGCTTGACGAAGAAGCCCTGCTCAAGTCCCTCTGGCGCCTCGACGCCACCGGTGAGGAGCTTGGCTCCCTCGTCGATCCCCTTTTGGATGTAAGTACGAACCCGGTCGCGCTGAGCGGCCGAGACAAGCGGACCGAGGCGAGTGCCGTCCGCGAACGGGCTGCCGGGCGTGGACTCCTCTGCGGCCTTCGTCGCAAGTTCCTCGACCTCTGCGAGCCGGCTGCGGGGGACGATCATACGAGTGAGGGCGGAGCAGGTTTGACCCGAGTTGAGATAGCACATCGTCACTCCGTGAGGCACCGCCATCGCGAAGTTGGCATCTTCCAAGATGACGTTCGGGGACTTGCCACCGAGCTCGAGGGCGACGCGCTTCACAGTCTCGGCTGCGAGCTGCGTGACCCGGCGGCCCGCTCGCGTAGAGCCCGTGAATGAGATCATGTCGACGTCGGGGTGACTGGCAAGCGCCTCGCCGACGACTGGCCCAAGCCCCGAGACCAGGTTGAACACACCCGGGGGAAGACCGACGTCGTGAATGACATCGGCGAGGAGGAACGCGTTGAGGGGCGCGACCTCGCTCGGCTTCAGCACGATCGTGCAGCCGGCAGTTATCGCCGGCGCCACCTTTGCGGCGATCTGGTGGAGGGGGTAGTTCCATGGCGTGATGGCGCCGACGACGCCGATCGGCTCCTTCACGACGAGGGAGTTGCCGACCTGCTCTTCCCATGTGATCTGGCCTACCAGGTCCGCCATGGATGAGAACGTCCCTATCGGGAGCCCTGCTTGGATCATCATGGACAAGCTGAGCGGCATTCCCACCTCGTGGGCGACGAGCTCCGCGATGTCGGCCATGCGAGCTGCGAGCGCCTCACCGATTCGCGTGGCGTACTTGGCCCTCTCGCTCGCAGAGACCTGCGACCACTCGGCGAAGGCCGCCCTCGCTGCCTGGACTGCGGCATCGACATCCTCGGCCGACCCGAGCGGCACTGTTCCCATGACCTCTTCGGTCGTCGAATCGATTACCTCGATCGTGTCGCTGCTGTGTGGAGCGACCCATGCTCCATCGATATAGAGCTTGTCCCGGACGTCCATCAGAGCCTCCTGTTCGCGATCTTCGCCGAGCCTACCCTCGGTAGATCAGGAAGTTCTCAGCGTTGTCCAGCCGTTCACGGGGAGCGGGCCGGTGCCCGTTCCAAGTAGCGGCGCCCGGCGGAGCGCCGACGGGCTCGAGGACTTCGGATGCGTGATCTGGAACCAGTTCGAGTCGAGACCGAACTGCGATTGGAACGTGTCGCCCGACTCGCTCACAGACCCCTTCGTGCCTGTGACCTTGATGGTGAGCGCGCGGCCTCCCCAAGAACCGAGGCCGTTTCTCGAGGTGACACTGACGGCCGTGAGCGTTCCGATCGACGGGAACGTCGACTCCACACTCGTGACATGGAGGCTGACAGTCCATGTGTGCTCGTCGTTGCAGGTCCACAAACCGGTGTTCTTCAAGCAGACCGAGTCGCCGAGGTCTACAACCGCCGGGAAACCGTCACCGACGGTGTAGCCACCTGTCGACGCTGAGAACTGGGTGTCGGCCGGCGCACCCTTCTCGACGAGATACTCGCCGGCGGTGTCTGCGGCTGCCTTGGTCGCTAGAGCTGTCTCGTTCACGATGCCGGGATAACTCTGGCAGTAGTCGATGTCGCAGATGTCCGCATAGCCGCTCCAGCCGCCCGCCGCCTCGTACGCGAGTGCGTAGGTACGAGCGGCTACCGCCTGAGCCTCGAGCTCCTGGAATCCCCACTGTTCGCCCTGCGGTCCAGCACCCCCGACCTCGCCCCAGCCCGACGACGACTCGGACGGCACCACGTCGGCCACGTACTCCTCGAGAGGCAAGATGTTGAGCGTTCGCTCGAGTGCCTTGCCACCGGTATTTGCGTTGTCGTAGTCGTAGGCCCGAACGAGACCACGGACAGTCTCGGGAGGCTCGCGAGAGCCACCCACGGGGCAGATGGCGAGGAGCTGAGAGGCGGTCGCCGTCGACTTTTGCGAGTAAGGCACCGCGAGGGGATCAGAGAGCCCACTCGCCGCGACCCTCCAGTCCTTCGCCTTCGCGTTGCAACTCGACGCCGAGGAGACGGTCCACTTTCCGGTGGTAGGGCTCATTACAGCCTTGGCCGCGGTCCCGGCAACCATTTTGACGCCACCGAAGCGGAAACGGCTCTCCGAGGTCACCGCTACCGCAGCGTCTTCGTTAGCGAGAATCGATACCGAGATCCACGGGTCCTTCGTCTTCGTGGCGAGAGTGGTGGCGCCATAGAAGTGTGAGGCGATCCACTTGTAGGTCTCGTGCTCCACCGCCGCGTAACCGAATGCGCCCCACTGGCCCATCCCGATACCCGGGCCCCAACCGTGGCCCTCGATGGTGACGTCGCCGCTGGGGAACCCGGCCGCCGGTCCTCGCGAGATGCCGGACGACGCCAGAGCAGTAGTGGTCGACGACGCGACGCTCACCGAGATCGCTAATACGAGAGCGATCTTGCCGAGAACCCGCCGTGAGGCCGAACGGCGCAGTCGAGCGAGCTCGTGCGCATGCATGTGAGACATCTTATCGACCACTGAGCGTGGCGAAAGGCTCTCACCAGTGACACGCGCCACGTTGAGTGGTCGATCGGAAGCGCGGCTCGCTCGGCTCAGCCCTGCCTCGTGGCGACAACGACGTACGCCGAGCCGTCTCGGGACTCTCTGACCGCGATGTCCTCGAACCCGAGACGTGCGAGGAGGTGGCACCACGTGACCGGATGAAGGGGGCGACCGATGGAAAGATCGGCCGCGATCGGATCCGAGTGGCTGAGCGGTCCGGGATTCGCGCTCATGACGACGACAACACCGGCGGGTCCAAGCCTGGTGGCGGCCACGCTGGCGAGCGCACGAGCGCTTGCCGAAGTGACACGACCGGTCACACCGGTCAGAACGATGCCCCCGAGAGACGCCCTCGGCTCATGAGCGAGCGCCTCGAGGGCTCCCCGGCGTCCGGCGCCCTCGCCGTTGCGCGCGTCGGCGCCCGATGCGTCGAGCCCAAGAGTCTGCAACCGTCGCACGAGCGAACCGTCGCCGCACTCCGCGTGCACGACTCGCCGAGTGCCGACGGCCTCCAAGCGCTCCATGAAGAAACGATCGATATCCTCGTCGCCAAGCTCCCCGGTCGGTCCAAATCTGATCGATTTCGGCAAGAAGCCCGTAGCTCTCGGATTCGGTGCACCGCGGGCCGCTGCGGTGCGCGCAAGTCCACGCTCCGCGAGTGAGCCCGCCGCCACCCGCCGCGCTCGGTCCGAAGCGATCTGAACTCGAGTGGAGGCGCGCTCGCTGAGAGTTCCCACAACCTCAATGGTTCGCCTCTCGGCTGTGCGGATCTTCGGTCCCAGCCTCTGGCGTCCTACGCCGGCGGCACGTCTCGACACCCGGGCGGCCTTTCCAAGTGCCCGGCGGGGAATCGATCGAGCGGGCGCGACTTGGCCATCGCTTGCTCCGGCTGGCTTCGACGGCTGATCGCCAGCGGTCAGCCGACGTTCGACCTCAGCCTCGAGTGCTGCTGGGTTCGCCGCGATCTTTTCGAATCGCTCTTGCAGGTCAGCCTCGAAGCCGGCCGGCAAAGAGCCGTCGGTGCGGATCCGCTCTGCCTCGGACCGGATGCTCGACGCCAACTCCGGGTCGGTCACGCGGGCTGACCACCTGGCGTCATAGGCGTGAGCTCGACGTGAAGAGGAAGTGCCGCGATCCCAACTGCAGTGCCTGGGTTCTCGATCACGATCTTCGCAGCAGGCTCCAGGCGCGCATGCACGGTTCCGCCACCTGGATCCTGCACCCTGATGTTGACCGTGTACGCGCCGTCGAGCAGAGGTACCGAGTCAAAGCGGAACGTGACAACGGAGTGACCCGCCGGCAAGCGCTCGGGCACTCCGCTGTCGTAGTCGAAGATGAGCGCGCCGTTGGAGGCCCACACCGAGCAACCGAACGCAACACCCTCGAGCGTCTCGCTCACTTCGAGATCAACCACGACCGATGCGGGCTCACCGGGATGAAGGTTGCTGCGCCCGGTGACAGAGGTCTCAAGGCGTGAGCCCGTGATCCGGACACGACGGCCGGATGAGACCTGGGTCGGGAGCGGCGGCGGTGAAGGAATCGCCTCTGCCGATGACGCCGCCTGCTCTTCCGCCTCGTCGAGCACCGGCGTCGAGCCGATCGACTCGCCCGCGTCGAGCAGCGCTTCGCGAAACGTTCGGATCGCAGGGCCCGGCGGTCCCACAGTCACGATCTGGCCAGAGTTGATCACGGCCACGCGATTGCACATCTGGCGCATGACGTCCGGCGCGTGCGAGACGACGACGATGGTCCGGCCCTCCCGCTGGAAGAGGTGGATCCGCTCCATGCACTTTTGCTGGAAGCGCTCGTCGCCGACAGCGAGTACCTCATCGACGAGCAAAATGTCGGGATCGACGTTCACAGCGACGGCGAACCCGAGGCGCACATACATGCCAGAGGAGTAAAAGCGCACCTGGTTGTCGATGAACTCTTCGAGCTCTGCGAACGCGACTATGGCGTCGAAACTCTTCGCGACATCGCGCCGGGACATGCCGAGCAGCGATGCGTTCAGGAAAATGTTGTCCCGGCCTGACAGCTCGGGTTGGAAGCCTGCACCGAGCTCGAGCATCGCCGCGAGCTGACCTCGCAGGCGGATCTCGCCTTTCGTCGGCTTCAGGACGCCTGCGACGCACTTAAGGAGCGTCGACTTCCCGCTCCCGTTGCGCCCGAGGATCCCGATCGTCTCCCCCTCGGCTACTTCGAGCTCGATGTCCTTCAGGGCCCAGAAGTCGTGATGCGGCACACGTCCCGCGTGAAGGATCCGCTCTTTCAGGGACGTGTACTTCTCCTGATAGAGCCGGAATCGCTTCGAGACCTCGTGAACTTCGATCGCTGAGGGCACGCTCGGATCAGAGTTCCTCGGCGAAGTTGCCCTCGACCCTGCGGAAGATGAGCATCGCGAGGTAGAGCAGCACGAGAGACCCCAGCAGGACAACACCGAGCAGCTCCAGGTAAAACATGCCGCTGTAGGTTGCGATCACAGGGAGGGCGCCGGGATTCAGAGGCTTGACCGCTCCCGCCACATTGCCGTAGATGCAACGCTGGAACGCGAGAACCATCGAGGTCAACGGGTTCGCGAGGAACAGCCAGACGAGGTGGTGGTCGGCCAGCCTCTTTCCTACGAGACTGAATGGGTACACGATCGGTTCCGCGAAGAACAGTGCGACGAGGACGACCTGGATGAGGTGCTCGATGTCGCGCATATAAACGTTGAGGGCCGAGAGAGCGACGGCGAGAGCAGCCGAGAAGACGAGATCGACCACGACGGCGAGAAGCAGGACAGGGAGGTACTTCCAGTCCGGCATCACTCGGAAGCCCACGAGGAACAACACGAGAATGCATGTCTGGAATAGGAAGTAGCAACCGGCAACGCCGACTTGGGCGAGCGCCAGGACCTCACGTGGGAACGCGACCTTCTTCACAATGCCTGCGTTGGCAACGAGCGTCCCGGCCGAGCTGAGCAGCGCGGTGTTGAACAGGTTCCATGGCAACAGACCGCAGAACAGGTAGATGGCGAAATTCTGCACCGTGGTGTGCTCGATGAACCGGAACACGACGAAGTAGATCATGAGAACCATCGCCGGGTTGAGGAAGGACCACAAGAAGCCGAGGAAGCTGCTCTTGTACCGGACCTTCAGCTCTTTTCGGATGAGGAACCCGAGCAGCTCGCGTGCGGCCCAAATCTCGCGGACCCGATGTACCGTGCTGACCTTGGCCGCCACGACACGCTGGGGCTGATCGTCCCAGTGGCGAGCACCGCCGGCCGAGGCAGTCACCCCTTCTGACGACGAACTCGCGGCGCGGCGGCGCTCCGGTTCGGCAGGCCGTTCGGCCTGCTGCACCTGAGCCATCGAATTCCGTCCTCCTGACTTCCCTCGCGTCTCTCGCGAAGGCAAATCGCTCCGGGCGATCCTAGTGGGAGCCGCGGGAGCCTCTCCGTCGCTCACCTGCTCGCCGATTATGCGATCGCCCAGCGCACAGCGCGCGTAGTGTCTCTGTCACTGCTATCCACGTCTGGTTGCCCGACAACCTTGCGATGAACTTTCGACGACTACAAGGAGCTTAAGTGGCCTCCCCGCCCCGCGCCGCTTGGCGGCGGATCAAGATGAGCGTTGCGAGTCAGGTCTCGGCAGAGATGGCACCGGCGCTCGACGAGCAACGTGCGCGCCTTGATGCCGTCGAGGCCCAGCTCGCCGCCCTGACCGAGCAAATCCGCGACCTCCGCCAGATCGCCGGCGTTCAGGTCGACGTTACGAACGAGAGCACCGAGCTGCTCGGTCGCCTCATCCGATCGGCAACTAGCCGGATAGATCTGCTCGAAGACCGCGCTCCGCGCGACCAATGACGCGAGCAGACTCGATCGTGACCCCTCGTCACGAGTACGGCGAAGTGCCGTTCCTCGGCGCTCTCGGTCCGGTCGTTTGCGACCTGCGGGCGATCCAAAGCCCGGACCACCGCGGCCGCGGCATCGGCCGGTGGTCCTACGAGTTCGCGACGGCACTCGAACGAACCCGCCCCGATCTCGTGGGTGCCTACCTCCTCGATCCGACGTGGCCGCCCCCAGGCGCAGTGGACGAGCTCCTCGCCACTGGCAAGCTCGCCTACCTAGGCAGCGCGCAAGCAGATCGCGCGATCGAGCGGTCGCGCTTGTATCACTGTCTGTCGCCTTTCGAGCTGGGTCGATCGATCGCGGCGATGCGACCGTCGTTCGTCGATCAGCGGGGGATCTCCTACTCGGCGGTTGTCTACGATCTCATCCCGCTCCGTCACCCCGACCGCTACCTCGAGCACCCGGCACAGCGGCGCCGGTACCTCGCGCGCCTCGAAGTGCTGCGCAACGCGGATGCCCTCCTAGCGATCTCGGCCCACGCTGCCAACGACGTCGGAGAGCTGCTCGGAGTCGACGCGTCCCGTTGCCAGGTGGTCGGCACAGGAGTCTCGCGACACTTCGTGCCGCCGGCCTCTCGGGCCGGCGTCCTCGAGACGCTCCTCAAATCGGTCGAAGGGCTCACCGGTCCCTTCGTGCTTTTCCCAGGGGGCACCGACGGGCGGAAGAACATCGACGGCCTCATCGCGGCGTTCAGCGAACTTCCGGTGCCTCTGCGACGGCGCTTCCAGCTCGTGATCGTGGGCGACCTCCCGCCGCCCACCGTCAATCACTACCGTCACCTCGCCGGCTTGGCGGGAATCGGGGACCGCTTGGTGCTCACCGGCTTCGTCTCGGACCAGCTGCTGACCGAGCTCTACCAAGCCACGGAACTGTTCGTATTCCCCTCATTTGCGGAAGGGTACGGTCTGCCCATCGCCGAGGCACTCGCGTGTGGCGCGGTCGCCGCCGTCTCGGACCAGGCGCCCTTCGATGAGCTCGTCCCAACTCGCAAGGCCCGCTTCGACCCCTCGAACACGCTCTCGATGGCGGCAGTCGTCGAGAGGTGCCTCACCGACAGGTCTCTGCGCTCGGCAGTACTCAAATCCGCCTCGAGCACAGTCTCGTCCTGGGACGAGGTGGCACTGCGCGCCGCACCGCTCTTCGACGACCTCTGCCGCCGGAAACCGCGGCCTTGGACTCGAACGAGGCGCATCGCGTTCGTCTCTCCGCTACCGCCTATATCCAGTGGAGTCGCCGACTACAGCGCCAAGCTCCTGTACGCACTCGATCGCGTGATTGACCGCCGCCAGTCTTCTGGCGAGCCGGCGATCGAGATCGACTGCTTCGCCGACGGGCTCGACCGCTACCCGGCCGCTCCGGAACCCGTCGGCGACGTAAAGCCGCGCGATGCCCGCGTGTTCGAGATCACCGACGCCGCGACCGGCTCGTACGACCGCGTCGTCTACGTGCTCGGGAACTCCGAGTGCCACGCGAGCGCCCTCGCTGCCCTGCGACGGAGGCCGGGCACCCTCTTCTGCCACGACGTGAGGCTCAGCGGACTCATGACCTTCTCGTCTGAGACGCCTGGCGCGGTGCCCGGTGGTTTGCAGGCGACGATCCAGCGCGCCTATGGCCAGCAACTGCCGGCACACCTGGGAGAAGACGGTTCCGTCGCTGCCTCTGACCGCGACCGGTACGGACTGCTGCTGCTGCGGGATCTGCTCGGGCACACCGACCAGCTCCTCGTCTCCTCCGAAGCGGCCCGCCGCTTGGCAGAGCTCGATTCAGGGCCCGTGCTGGCAGACAGGATCGGCGTACTGCCGTTCGCTATGGCCCGGCTGTCAGCCGATGAACGCAGGGCTGTTGAGGCCGCGCGGGCACTCAGACGCGCGCAGGAGGGCTCCTCGGGCCGGGCGCTCGTCGCTGCGTTCGGGATCGTCGACCCGAGCAAGCGCCCGAAGGCTCTCGTGGCGGCCGTGGCCGAGCTGTCGAGCCGCGGCGTCGACGTCGAGTTGGCGCTCGTCGGCCCCGTCAGTGAGGTGCTCAGCGAGGAGCTGCGCACCTACGCTGCGGGGCTCGGGGTCTCCGACCGCACACGAGTCCTCGGTCCGGTGCCTTGGGACGAGTACCTCCAGCTACTGGGAGAGGCGGAGGTGGCTGTGCAGCTGCGAGAGCGTTTCTTCGGGGAGGCGTCCGGAGCGGTGAGCGAGTGCCTGTCAGCAGGCGTGCCCACGATCGTGTCCGACTTGGGGTGGATGGGTGAGCTTCCCGACGACGTCGTGGCGAAGGTTCCGCACGAGTGCGCGACCGATGTCCTCGCGTCGTCGATCGAGCGGCTCCTCGCAGACGACGGGGAGCGGAGCGCTTTGGCAGTCAGAGGCGAAGACTTTGCGTCGACACGCACCTTCGAGGCCGCCGCCGAAGCCCTCCTCGCGAAGCTCGACCTCTGATCAGACCTGTCGCGCGACTCGCCGCGCGATCCGGGCTCCCCGGGCGAGCGGCCGAGTGAGAGAACGACTCTCCGCCGCGTAGAGCGCCGCACGGGCTGCCCTCGTTAAGACTGAGCCACGCGCCGGCAAAAAGGGAGTAGCACTCCCCCAATCCGGTACGCCCGCGCCCGGGTGGGGTGACCACTCCCAAAGAGCCACACGGGGCCGGGCATGTACTCGGCCTGCTGCGTCGACGGGATCTGCCAATACCGACCGCCGCTCTGCAGCCGCACGCGCCCGGACAGTGGCAGTGACCATGTCGAGAGTTGCGTCTCCGCTGAGCTCCGCACCGGGGTCGCGGAGATGGCCGATCGGAAGCGGTGCGACCGCCAGCGAGATCTTGTCCTTCACCGCGTCTCCCACAAGAGCTACGAGGCGCGAAAGGGTCTCTTCGTCACCTACATCGATATGAGAAGCGACAGCCCAAAGCGCCTCGGCCGCTCTTCCGCCCACGCCGTGAGGAAGATCGTGGATCGAGTGCAGCCGCACCGTCACTTCGCCCCTGACGCTGCGCAACGCAGTCGTCAGCACACCAAGCCCGACGGCGCGCCCCGCCCGACCCGCCCCTTCGTCGAAGGGAAATCCCGGCTGCAACTGGACGATAACCATGTCGGCTCCGCGAGCCGCCAGCGCTATCTCGACCGCAGAGGCCGGGCCAGGCATCTCGAGGTAGGAGTGCGCCACGGAGTAGTCCGTCGGCGACAACACTTCGACAGCCGCTCCCTCGGCGCGGCGCCGGATGACTTCGGCCAGGAGGCCACGGGAACGGTCGGTTACCGGCGGGGGCAAGCTGCCGACGACGAGAACCCTCACGAGAAGCGCTCCAGGGCCGCTTCCATCCCATCGAGGATCTTCGGCCAGGTGTAGTTGTCGAGAACGTAGGCCCGACCGGCCGCCGCGAGCTCTCCGGCAAGCTTCGGCGCCTCGGCGACCATGCGCAGGCACTCGCCCATCTCGATCTCGTCCCCGTAGACGAGGCCGCCGCCTGAACGTTCGCAATGCCAGGCCACGACTTCACTCGCCATGTTGGCGATGACCACCGTCGACGCGAGCCAGCTCTCCATGATCGTGCGGGAGAAGCTCTCGTTCGGGCTCGGCTGCAGGTACGCCTCTGCAGCCGCGAACGCATTTGAGACTTCCGCGTCGTCGAGGTAACCGAGATCGATGATGCGCTTGTCGAGGATGGGCGGAATGTTCGGCTCGCCTGACCCGATGCTCACGAGGTCGAGCTCGAGGCCGTACCGCACGATCGCAGCGCTGAAGCCTCGGACAGCCTGCGGCCAGCCCTTGCCCTCCTCGCGCCGGCCTGCGCAGAGCACGAAAGGTCGCTCGAGCCCATGTCGCTCGCGAAAGCCCGCCGGATCGTAGGACTCGGGCACGTAAACCGCAGAGCCAACCAACTGGTGTGAGGGAAGCGGTGCAAGACGATGACCGAGCTGATGCTCAGGCTCGGACTGGAACCACACCGATGCGGCGCCGGCTAGCGCAGAGCGGACGGACCGTAGGTAGACGTACGGCTCGTTGTGCAAGCAGGGCATCAAGATGCTCCGCTCGGGCGCGAGACCGATGCAGTAAAGCGTGGTCCAGAAGAGATACGGCGAGTAGATGAGCGCGTCGTAGTCGCGGGCGCACTCTGCTATGTGGAAGTAGAGCTCCGGGACGCGGAAACGACTGTTGAGCCAAGCAAGCTCGTCGGTGTCCTCAAGACGCTCCCCCGCGAAGATGCGCCGCTCGAAGGAGGCCCACAAGGCCGGATCCGTTCTTGGCACGGTCTCGAAACGACGCACTGTCACGTCACCGTCGCGCTCCACACCTGCGGGCCACACGTTTGCCCAGGTGTGGTGATCGCGGGCGCAGGTCGTCAGCACCTCGACGTCGTGACCGCGAGCCGCCAACCCACGAGCCTCCTCGCGCACTCGGGACTCCGAGCCGCCGAGTACTCCGTCCCCGTACCTCGGGGTCACGAACGCCACTTTGCTCACGTGCTGATGATATCGGCAGCCGTTGTGCCACCCGGAAAGACCCGCGCAATATCGTGGGCGATACCTACTCGGACCTCAAGGTCTTGCGCGGTTCTTCCGATAATTGTGCAATGCCCCTTCTGCGTCCTCGCGTCACCCGACAGCGCCGCTTGCCCATAAGGGGCCGCTCGGTCGCAAGCGGCTTTCTGGCTGTCGGGCTGGCTCTGACGGCACCAGGTCTCGCGCTCGTGTCACCTAGCGCGCCTAGTGGGCACCAATCGAAGCCGGCAACGGCATGCCCGGTCTCACCACACACGGTCTTCGGCGATCCGGTGTGGGTCATCGGCTGCCACATCGGTGGCCAGGGATTCACGTCCCCTGTCGTGGGCACGATCGACGGGACGAAGGTCGTAGTCAACGCCTCGCTGACAGGCATTGTCTACGTGGTAAACGCCAGGACCGGCAGGGAGATGCCGGGTTGGCCGCAGGCAGCCAGGCTTATAGGGAACACGGCCACGGCGATCGACGCGAGCCCGTCCCTCGCCTACCTCGACGGGCCCGGTAGGCCGCCGAGCATCGTCGTCGGGCTCGGGAGCCAGTACATAAAGGACCAGAACGGTGGCGTGATGGCGTGGAACGCGAACGGCTCTGTTCGGTTCCGGTTCCTCACGAAGAGGACCTTCGCCGAGTGGCACGACCAGCCGAACGCCTGGACCGATGCGGTCTTCGCGACTCCTGCGATCGGCGACGTCACGGGCAACGGCCAACAGGACATCGTGTTCGGGTCCTTCGACCACTTCGTCTACGCACTCAACCCTCAGGGCAAGCTCCTTCCCGGATTCCCGATCCAGCGAGCCGACACGATCTGGTCGTCTCCGGCTCTCGCCGACACGACGCACACCGGCAAGATGGACATCATCGAGGGCAGCGACGCGAGCGGCTGGAGAGGGCCGAGCGGCGGTGCCCAGTGCTACAGCGGCTGGATCTCTGACTACCGCTACATCGACGGCGGCCCCCGGCTGATGTGGGAGCACTGCCTGCCCGAGACCGTCTGGTCGAGCCCTGCGGTGACCACCTTCGGGACCACTCCGGTCGTCGTCGTGGGCACTTCCTGGTTCTACGGGCCCGGCCGGAACGTCGAGCCCGCCGAACACGAGGTCTTCGCGTACGACGCGCTCAACGGCAAGCTGATGCCAGGATGGCCCGTCAACGCTGGAGGTCCGACCTTCGGTTCGCCAGTGGTCGGCCCGCTCGTGGAGGGTGGCGCGAACGACGTGGTGGAGAGCTCCTGCGCTGACTGCCTGAACGGGCCCTCGATCGTCTCCGCATGGAACCAGGCCGGCCATTTGCTCTGGCAGACAAAGATAAGTCCGCACAGCGAGCTGCTCTCCTCGCCGTCGCTCGCGAATGTGGTGAGCGGTTCCAAGTGGAACGACGTGCTGATCGGAAACGTCGCGGGCTTGTTCATCTTGAACGGTCAGAACGGCCAGAAGGTAGCGGGCACCGGCTATGTGCCGATCAATGCCAGCTGCTACATCGGCGGGACGCCGGCGGTCGCGGCCGTGCCAGGCTCGCGGACGGGCTACATGATGTTCACCAACTGTGGCTTCCACGGGCCAGGTCAGCCCACCAACTCCTATCTCCGCGGCTACAACATCCCAGCGCCCGCCTCGCCGGCACCATGGCCAATGTGGAGGGCGAACGCGCAGCGAACCGGCGTTCCTGATCCGAACTCGCAGACGGCCGCGAGATGCAAGACCCCGAAGACCCCGAGTGGCTATCGCGTGTTCGGTGAAGCGGGCAGCGTGTACGGCTTGGGCGCCGCAGGCAACTGCGGAGGGCTGTCCCAGCAGATCCTGCCTCAGGACGTCGCAGGTATGGCTTCGACGCCCAACGGCGGCGGATACTGGCTCGCCCTCAAAGACGGCTCGGTGTACGCCTTTGGCGACGCCCACTCCTACGGCGATCTGCGGGGCGACAAGTGGGCCGGTGGCAGTCAGGACATCGCTCCCGGAGCTCCGATCGTGGGAATCTCGTCCACTGCGGACGGAAAGGGATACTTCCTCCTCGCCGGCGACGGCTCGGTGTACGCGTTCGGCGATGCCAAGTACAAGGGATCACTGGGTGACTACAAGGCAAGCGGCACGCCGGTCGCCATCGCTACGGACCTCAAGACCAGGGGCTACTGGATCGCTACGGCGAGCGGGCACGTCTACAACTTCGGCGCACCTTTCGACGGGTCACAGCCCGGAGGTCACTTCTCCGCAATCGTCGGCCTGGCCGCGTTGCCCGACGGTGACGGCTACTGGCTGGTGACGGCGAGCGGCACGGTCTTCGCGAAGGGCAAGGCCGTCAATCACGGTTCGAAGTCGGGCGAGACGATGGTCGGCATCGCCGCTGGAGAGAACGGCAAGGGTTACTACCTGGCCGACACCGTCGGCAATGTCTTCCAGTTCGGGTCAGTGCCATTCGACGGCTCGGTGATCGGGCACACGGGCGGGGATCCGGTAGCGGGCATCTCCGCTCCGTAGCGGCGTCTCGTCAGACCTGAGACTCAGGCGGGACATCCACGCCCGCCCAGCGCTCGGCCACCTCTTGCGGGCTCAACACCCACGACCGGCTGAGCAAGGCACGCTCGCCCAGCACTCTCGGCAAGAAACGAGGGATCACTTCGGCGACACCGTCGTCCCCGCCACCGTGTCGCTTCTTCCAGGTTTCCCGGATGGCGAGAGTTGCGGGGGCATTGCGGAGCAGCGTTAACAGCCGGTTGCGCTCCAAGAGGAAGTGAACGCGGCGTGAGAGCACGCCACCACTCGTTGCACCCCGCTCGTGACGAACAGTCACGGTCGGATCGAACAGCATCCGGTATCCCTGGAGCTGTGCGCGCCAACACCAATCGGTGTCCTCGTAGTACGCGAAGTAACGGGGCTCGAACCGCCCGACCTTTGATAGGACGTCTCTCGTCGTCACGAGGGCCGCTCCGGTGAGAGCGAAGCGCTCCTCCCAAGTGTCGAACTCCTCGTCATCGGCTACGTCAGCTCCGATGTCACCAACGTACCCGTCCTCGCGGAGATACGAGCCGACACCGTTGAGCAGGTCCACCACCCTGGTTGGTCGCACCTGCTCACCGTTGAGCGAGAGCTCGACCGGACCGTTGCCTGGCGGCAACGGCACGTAAAATGGCGCGTCACGCCCCGCTGTCCAACGCCAACGCGCTCGATGATCGAGATCGCCATTGGCGCTCTCGACCCGGCCGCTCATGTCATCGACCGGCGGGCCAGCTTGGTCAGTCTCCAACCGATGGACGCCGGCGCCGACGAGATAGGCCAGCACGTCACGCCCACCGAGCGTCGCCGTCGTGATGCGACGACCGAGAGGACGGTGGTCCCCGGGCGCCCACCAGGTCTCGTCATCCAGCGATACTTCGAGGTAGCGCCCCGTCAACACGAGCTTCGGCCCGACGGCCGCAACAGTCGGGTCCTCGAGTGCTGCCGCGGCGGACGCGAGCCAGCCCTTACCCGCGAGGGCGTCATCGTTGAGAAACGCCACGACGTCGCCTCGCGCCTTATCCGCCCCGGCGTTGGCGCCCGCAGGGAAGCCGACGTTCTCGGGCAAGCGAACGCTTCGGGCTCCTAGGCGTTCGGCAATTCGACTCGCGGACTCGCCCGGGGAGCCGTTGTCGACGACGATGACGTCGATCTCGCCGTCGGCTCCGGACTGTGCCTGCACCGACTCCAGACACCGCGCGAGCCTGTCGGTCGGGCGGTAGGAGACGATGACAACCGAGTGCGTCAGGAAACGACCTTCAAGGTGGACCGGTCGATCACCTGGTCGATGAAGCCGTAGTCCTTCGCCTCCTCGGCGGTGAACCAGCGATCGCGGTCGGAGTCGGTCTCGATTCGCTCGATCGGCTGACCTGTGTGAAACGAGATCCGCTCGGCCATCATCCGCTTCAGGTAGATGATCTGCTCGGCCTGGATGGCGATGTCGGACGCCTGCCCCTGCATCTGACCTGACGGCTGGTGCATGAGGATCCGGCTGTGTGGCAGGGCGAACCGCTTGCCCGGCGTGCCCGAGCACAACAGGAACTGTCCCATCGAGGCAGCCAGGCCCACGCAGATGGTCCGAATGTCGCACCGCACGAACTGCAGGGTGTCGTAGATGGCCAAGCCATCGGTGACTGATCCACCTGGCGAGTTGATGTAAACGGAGATATCCCGGTCCGGATCCTCCGCCTCGAGCAAGATCAACTGGGAACAGACCAGATTGGCCGTGTCCTGGTCGATGGCTGATCCGATGAATACGATCCGCTCCTTCAGCAGCCGCTGGAAAATATCAGATCCGGGGCCGGTGTCAGCGCCAGACTTTGATTCGACAAGTCCACCCACAGCGAGGGGGGAGCGGGCGTGCAGAGAAAGGTGACGGGCGTCGTCCATAGGCCGCAAGCCTACTTGCTCACCGCCCTGCGGTGATGCAGCCTCAGGACGGTGCGGCCCCGGTTGCCCCCGGGGCCATCGCCTTGTCGGCCAACGCCCGCACCGTCGCCACCAGGCGATTCCCGGCATTGGCGAGGTCCATACCCACCACCCGTTCCCGGCCTTTCGCCATCAACCGCTCACACTCAGCGGGATCACCGAGGAGCCCGTAGAGAGCAGACACCACGTGACGTGGATGTTTCCTGGTCAGGAGCAACCCGGCGTCACCGAGAACCTCGGAAACTGCCCCGGCGTCGTAGGCCACCACCGGCACCCCACGGGCCATGGCCTCGACCAGCGGTACCCCGAAACCCTCGTGGTCCGACAGCATCACCAGTACGTCGGAAGCTCCGTAATAGGCGGAGAGTTGAGCGTCGTCGATACCGCTCACGAAGTCCACCGCGCCGGACAGGCCCAGGGAGATCACGTAGTGACGAAGGGCGTGGGCGTAGTTGGGCTCGGAGGGCGTGCCCACCAGCGTCAGGCGCGCCCCGGGGTCGGTGGTCATGCGGGCCACGAACAACGCGGCCACCGCGTCGTGGTGCCCCTTATTGGGTGCCAGACGCCCGACCGACAGCCAGCGGGCGCCGGCGGCATCCGCGCCAGGCCTGCGATCACGGTCCCTTCGCAGTCGTTCGGCCGTGACCGGGTCGGGCGGGGTGGGTGGAGTGGCCACATTGGCCACCGGAATCACCACCGTCGAGGTGCACCCGGCCTCTCGGAGTTCAGCCGCGTCGAACTCCGAGACGGCGATCCCCAGAACGGCGCGGGGTCCGATCACAGCCAGTTCGTAGAGGCTCTCGACCTGCAACCGGGCGATGCCATTGTTCCAGGGGGCGAAGAACCGGGGCGGGGTGACACTGTGATAATTCACCACCAGGCGTTCGCGGCGAGCCACCAGCCAGCGGGCCATCACCGACTGGGTGGCGAACTGATACACCAGCACATCGCCGGGTTCGGCCTCGTCCTCGTAGGCGAGGTACGGACGGGTTTCGCCAACTGTCCCGGGATCGGGAAGCTCTGTGTAGATCCGGGTCGTCACCCCCTGGGCCGCCAGCTGATCGCGGAGAGCCCGGGTGTGCTCCCCCACCGCGTCGAAGCGGTGCAGCATGGGGACGAACTGATGAATACCGCTCATCGGCCCACCGTCCCCACCAACGCGTGCATGGAGCCATCCGGCGACGGGTGCCACTGCAGATCCACCACTCCGAAACGCCGAAGCAGAAAGAGCCACGTCTCGGGATGCAGCGGGCGTCCCGGAGCCAGATCCCGGGCCACTGCCGGAAGGCTCCCCTCCCAGGCCGCCTGGTCGCTGACCAACAGCACAACTGTCCCCGCCGGACCCACCGCCCGCACGGTGTTCCCCAACAGACCCAGTTTGCCGGAGAGCTCGAGCCGGTCGACGACTCCGACCAGAACCACCCCTGACACGCTGTTGTCCTCCGCCGAGGCGAGAAACTCCGCCACCTCGCTGAAGACCACACAGTCCTCGGGCCCGGGATCCCCGAAGGTTCGCCAGACTTCCCACCCCCGAGGTTCCACTCCGCACACCCGGTGACCGGCGCGTCGCAGCGTGGCGGTCAGTTCCCCATCGCCCGACTCGCCCACGATGACCGGCCCCGAACTGTGCGGGGACCCGAACCACCCGGCCAGCATGTCGGACCACACCGACACGTCGGGTTCGGGCATGGGCTCCAGAGGCTCGTCCAGCAGGGCGCCGATGGGGTCCACCCGCGAGGCAAGGGACTCCATCCGGGCGGCCAGGTAACGGAGCGCGTCCCAGGTGGCAACCAGTCGGTCATCCATGGCCGCGTCGGCGGCTCTTCGGGCGTCCGCGGCGAGGGTGGAAGCGAGTACCCCGGCCACGTCCCCCACAAACCGCTGTCCGATCCGCGCCGATCGTCCGCGCTGCCAGAGATCCTCCGGCAGTCCTTCCCAGGGGATGCCCGCGGCTCCCGTGCCCGTCCCTCGCTCGGAAAGCCGGCGCATGGCATCGTCGAACCCCCACTTCAGGCCGCCCTGAGGACGCAACCGGTCGAACCCCGCCAGCAATTCCACCTCGTCGGGTTCGGGGCCATCGTCGGAGACGGTGGCATCGTCGGGTTCGGGGCCATCGTCGGAGACGGTGGCGTCGGGAATGCCATCCTCGGGAGTCATCGGCTCATCCTCCTCGTTCGTAGGCCGGACCGCCCGTCACCAGGGGAAGTCGGCCGGTGCGAATCGACGTGCGGGGACCTCGGGACACCACTGCCTGCAGAAACTCAGCGTAGCGATCGATGATCGAGGGCCAACGGTAGTACCGCTCGGTATAGTCCCGGCCGGCGCAGCCAAGTCGCGCCCTGGTCTCCGCGTCCCCCACCAGCCTGTCCACCGTGGCTTCGAACGTCCGGTAGGACTCGAAGTACAAGCCACCCCCGGACCGACGACAGTGCTCCATGGTGGCGGCACATCCGGCGTTCACCAGGACGGGAACGTCGAGGGTCCATGCCTCCAACAGAACCAGTGAGAACGACTCATAGGCAGAAGGCGAGACCATCACCTGTGCGTCGGCCAGGATGTCCCACTTCTCGGCCTCGGAGACCGTGCCGGTGACGACCATGTCGGGATGCTCGGGTGCCTTGTCCGACACCGGGCCGACGAAGGCCAGGACAAGGTCACCTGGGTGGCGGTCCTTGTAGTGGGCGAAGTACTCGGCGAGCATCCCGCACCCTTTGTGTTCGTCGACCCGGCCCAGGTAGCAGAGATAGGGACGGTCGCCGATCCCGAGAATCTCCCCTCCACGCCTCCCGTCGCCTGCCGGCTCGTTCACCCCGAGCCCGAGCACGATCTGGGGTTTGGCACCAATTCCGAAGACGTGCTCCATCAGATCCCGTTCGGCTCGGGTGTGGTAGACGAGTCCGTCGATATCCCGAAAACTCTGCTGGAACGCCTTCAGGTACAGCGCCGGCTCATCGTGAGCGGCCGGGTGGAGGACGGTGGGGACCCGGGCGGCGGCGATGGCATCGACGGTGGTGGCAAACAGATAGGGATAGCACGCAATGACATCGGCATCGCTGGTGGCGACGGCGTCGACCAACTCCGGGCACATCGGCCCATTGAGCGCAACCCATCTACGGGACTCGGCCAGGCTGGCGGTGGTCGGCGACACCCGCAGCCTGCCGTCGAGTTCGAAGTATTCGAGCAATCGTCGACTGGCGGTGGGGAATCTCCGCACGGTGACCCCGTTCACCGACGACGTTCCCGCCGGCTCGGTGTTCTCCCAGGTGAGATGGTCCAGCGCACAGCTGGTGAGGATCTCCACGTCCCAGTCGGGACGCAGGCTCATCCTTTCGGCCAGCATGCGAGCCGCCGTCTCCGCCCCGCCGATGACCTCGGATCCGTACCGCGGGGTGACAAATGCGAGTTTCACCCGCTGACCGCCCGGTCGGCCTCGAGCCCGCCCACCACTTCGATGAACCGGGCTCGGGTGGCAGCCACGCCGAACGCATCAAGACGCCGGCGCCCCTGCTCGGCCAGGTGCTCGGCCAACGACGCATCACCCCGCGCCCGATGGACGGCCGCCGCCACCAGGCTGGGACGCTTCGAGTCGATCAGGATCCCGGCCTGGCCCAGGGTCTCGGGCACCGCGCCGGCTGCGAAAGCCACGATGGGCAGATCGAAGTGCATGGCCTCGAGGAGAGGGATGCAGAACCCCTCGTGGTCGGACAGGCAGACGAACACGTCGGCATCCGAATACCAGGCGGCAAGTTGGGCCGGAGTCAGGTTCTCTCCGTGGTCGACAGCCCCCGACAGTCCCAACTCCTCGGCATACTCCATCACCGCCCGGGCGTAGGTGCCGGTGATGGCCGGCCCCACCAATGCCAAGCGCGCCTCGGGGTCGTACCACCGCCGATAGAGCCAGAGCATCTCCACCAACAGATGCTGGTTCTTGTTGGGCGACAGGCGACCGACAAACAGCAGCCGGGCGCCGGTGCCGTGGGACTCCTTCAATCGTGCCGCCTCGGCGGCATCGACGAGATGCCGGCTCGCCCAGGCGTCGATGTCGGTGAGGATGGGCACGATCTCGGTCTCGGGACAGCCGAAAGCCTGGAGCTCGGCCGCATTGAAGGCTGAGTCGGCGATGCCCAACGTTGCCCGCGGTGCCAGCTCGGCCATCTGTCGCCGGGCCAACGCCACCTTTTCCGCGGTGTTCTCTTCCCAACCTTCGTAGAAGCTGGCCGGAGTGATGTTGTGATAATCGAGCACCAGGGTCTCGGGCCGGCCCAACAGGAAGTCGGCCACCGGCGATGCGGTACTCAACTGATAGAGGAGGACGTCGCCGGGTTGCGCATGATCGGGGTACTCCTCGAAGTAGGTGGCTTCGGTGAGGAGCTCGTCGTGGGCCGCCTCGACGTAGATGTCCGAGGTCCACCCTGCATTGCGGAAGGTGTCGCGCAAGGCGAGGGTGTGATCGCCGGTGGCGTCCCGAGGGAGGAGCGCCGGGACGAACTGGTGAACGGTGGTCACCGAGCCCGTACGGCAACCAGCAGGTACTCGCCGGGTCCCAACAACAGATCGTTGACCGTATCGATGGCTGCGTTGATGGTGGTGGCATCGGTGCTCGATGTCGCCAGACGATCGAGTCGCCGGTCTTCGCCCCCGGTGTGAAGTGCGGTTCGGGACAGCCCGAAGGCCGCCAGCACGTGGGTCCAGGTGTCGGCGTGGAGCGGATGACCGGGAGCCAAGTCCGCCACCAGTGGTGACGTGCTCCGTCGCCACGCCTCCGGGGTGGCGGAGTGAAGTACGAGGACGCCGTCGACTGCCAATCGGGACGAAGCCAGGGCGATGAGGCGATCGCGCTCATTGGGGTGAAGCCACTGGACCGAACCGCTCAACACGATCCCGGCCAACGCTTCCTCGGCCACCACCTCGAGATGATCAAGGGCCGCCTCTGCCCGCACATCCAAGCCCCGTTCGATGGCCGGTTCGATAGTCGTCTCCACCGGGTCCACCCCGTAGGCGTCCACTCCATCGGCGATGAAACGCGCTACCAACGACCCGTTCCCGCACTCGGCGTGAAGAACCCGGCCCCGGGTCCCCGACACTGCTGCGAGGGCCTGGTCCGCCCACCAGCTGGCCCCGGGGTCGGTGACAGGGACGGCGGTGGCGGGAAGTTCGGGAATGCGCAAAGACTCCACGGTCGTCTCGATGTCCTCGATGTGGTCCACGACGAGATGGAACATCCGGGAAACCGCCCACGCGAACTTCACGACCTGATGAACTATGAAACCGAGATACCAGTTCAGCGACTTGCGGATCAGTCGCTTGATGTAAACACCTATCTTCTTCTCGGACTCGACCGGCACGGCAATATCGACGTAGGCGGCCCCATCCACCAACGCCAAGTTCTCGCGTAACCGGGCCTTGCCCTGCAGGCCGACGGGTGAGAACTCGAGGAAGAGCTCGTCGAGTTCCCGTTCGAGGCCGGCGGGCAGATCACCCGACGCCCGTCGGTGCCTGACCTCGGCGTCGATCTCGGCCATCACCTCGGCGAGGTACTCGGCACGCTCGGCGGCGTCGAGCTCGTCCGGCTTCGGCGACAGGGGTTCCTTCGGGACCACCGGCGATGTGGACTCGGTTCCTGAGGGGGCCGCCGTGGGCTCGGACGGGGTCGATGCGGGCATTCCGACGACTATAGCCAGCGGGGCAAAGCGTTCTCGTGAACCGGAGAAACCCGGCTTGGTAGATTGTCGGTCTTGCGGGTGTGGCGGAATTGGCAGACGCGCCGGGTTTAGGTCCCGGTCCCTTCGGGGGTGGAGGTTCGAGTCCTCTCGCCCGCACTCTGTGATGTCGCCCGCACCACGCGGTCAGCATGCCGCAGGACCACATCATGCTGCGGACTCAGAACTCGCTCACGATCGAGGAACGGCGAGCCCTCGACACGGTGGCCACCCGCACGGGTCGATCCGTCTCCTCCCTGATGCGGGACGCAATCGAGACCGCGTACTGAGCGGAGCGATCCGGTGACGACGACCTCGTCGCCATGCACCGCGCATTCTGCTCCCGGATGGATCGCCAACTGGACGGGGCAGCCTGGGCGGACCGGTTGCGCTGTGGGTCACGTCCGTCCCGATAAGGTCGCCGGTGCGATCAGGTAAGGAGTTCGCCATGACCACGCCTGCCCTGTTGCTGATGGACCTGCAAGCCGGCATCGTCGACCGCTACGTCACCGATACCGGCTTCGTGCCGCGGATCACCGCCGCCGCCGACGCAGCCGGGACCGCGGGGCTACCGGTGATATGGGTGAAGGTCGGGTTCCGTCGAGGTCATCCCGAGGTGTCCGCACGGAACAGGACCTTCTCCGCACTCACCGCCGGCGGCGGGTTCGTCGACACCGACCCGGCCAGCGACCTCCACCCCGGCCTCGAACCGCAGGACAGCGATATCGTGGTCGTCAAACGGCGAGTCAGCGCCTTCACCGGCAGCGACCTCGAGGTTGTGCTCCGTGCCGCAGACGTGGACACTCTGGTGCTGGCCGGGGTCGCTACCAGCGGAGTGGTGCTCTCCACCCTCCGCCAGGCAGCAGATCTCGACTACCGGCTGGTGGTGCTGGCCGACGGTTGCCGGGACGGCGACGAGGAAGTCCACCGGGTGCTCACCGAGAAGGTGTTTCCGAGGCAGGCCGACGTCACCACCATCGGGGAGTGGACGGCCCGGCTGCGCTGAAGTCAGTTCTCGCCCGGGAGCTCCTCGCTCTCGGCCAGGGAGCGGAGGGACTCGATCTGTTCCACGTTGCCGATCACCACCAGGACATCTCCCGCTTCGACCTCAGCTTCGGGAGGCGGGTTGGTGCGAAATGCCTCACCGGGATGCCGGAGCGCGAGAACGAGAGCACCGGTGTGGGCGTGGACCCGTGCACTGCGCAACGTCTGGCCGACCAGCGATGAGCGGGCGGGCACATCTATCTGCTCGAGGCGGAACTCGAGACTGCCGTCGTGCATGACGACATCGAGGAACTCCGCAACGTGAGGTTGCACGGCGAGCGCCGCCATGCGAGCGCCGCCGAGGTCCTGCGGATTCACAACCCGGTCGGCACCCGCCTGAATCAGCTTGGCGGCGGCGGATTCCGAGGCGATTCGGGAGACGATGAACAGGTCAGGACGCATCGACCGGCCCGTCAAGGTCACGTAGAGGTTGTCGGCATCACCGTTGAGAGCGGTAATGAGCACCCGGGCGCGATCGATGCCGGCAGAGCGTAGGACATCCTCGTCGGTGGCATCGCCACACACGGCCGGGCCTCCCACCGTGGCAACCCGTTCGGCGGAGGTATCGACCACCACCACGTCATCGTTCGAGGTCAGCAGGTAACGGGCGATCGCCTGTCCCACTCGACCCCAGCCGCAGAGGACCACATGATTCCGCATCTCCCTGATCTGACGTTCCATTCTCCGCCTCCCGAATTCGTCGGCGAGGTAACCCTCGACGAGTGTCTCGATCATCACGCTGAACGTGTACGCAGCCGTCCCGACTCCGGTGACGATCAGGAAGATGGTGAATAACTCCTGGCCCGTCCCGAAACGGTGGACCTCACCGAACCCCACGGTGGTGACGGTGATGATCGTCTGAAAGATCGCGTCGATGACCCCGTATCCGAACAGTACATAGCCCACGGTGCCCGCAACCAGCACCACCAACAGCCCGATCAGCCCCGAACGCAGCCTCTTGGCCGTCCGCATCTGGCGACCGCCGGCACTCTGGCCATACCGCACGCTTATAGGCATGCACCATTGTGGCCTGTCAGCAGCGACTCATCTCATGTATCCGCTCCCTGATGGTCGACCTGACGGTGGAGCCCGAACGAAGCCTCGAGGCCGGCCACGTCACCGGGGGACATCAACCGGAGGGACGCGCGTCGATCGGGCCGCCAGTAGACCGGGTCGTCGATCCGCCAGCCCCTCTCTCTCAACGCCCGCTTGTCGACCTTGTTGGTGGCGCCCACCGGTAGGGCGCCCATCACCCGGACGTAGCGGGGTGCCCACTTGGTTCCCAGGTCGGGCTGGGCGGCGAGGAACTCGTCGAACGCCGATGGGTCGAACCTGGTCGGGTCATCGAGTTCGACGACGGCCATGACCTGATCATCGGCGGTTCGCTCATCGGGGACGCCGAATACGGCCACGCCGGTCACCCCCTCGAATCGGGCCAGCATGCGTTCGAGAGGGGCCGAGGCGAAGTTCTCGCCGTCCACCCGCAACCAATCGATGGTCCGCCCGGCGAAGAAGAACACACCCTGCTCGTCGCGATAGCCGAGGTCACCTGACCAGTACCAGCCACCACGCGACCGTTCTCGGCTCGCCTCGGGGTTGTTGTAATACCCCTCGAAGCGCCCGAGGGCGTTCCGGCCCACAATCTCCCCGGTGGCGTCACCGGCATTCAACAACTTCCCGAACCCGTCGAATCGCGCGGCTTCGCACTCCTCCCCCGTTGCCGGATTCACGATGGCCACATCGAGACCCTCCAAGGGAACCCCGAGAGCGTCAGGAGGGAGCCCGGGCTTGGGGACGAAGATCACTGCGTTCTCACTGGAGCCGTAACCGGAAAAGACTTTGCAACCGAATCGATCTTCGAACGCCGCCATGTCGGAAAGGGAGGACTCGGGGGCGAGAACGAACCGGAGATGATGATCGCGGTCGTGGGGGTCGGGCGGCGTGCCCACGACGAACGAGAGTGCACGCCCGATGGTGGCGAAGAAGGTGGCCGAGGTTGCCCGGATTTCCGGCATGCACTCCGAGGCTGAGAATCGGCGGCGGAGCACCAGGGAGGCTCCGCACCCCATGGCGGGAAACACGCTCGAGAAGAGCGCGTTGCCATGGAAGAGCGGCATGGCGCAGTACATCACGTCGGCGGACGAGAATCCGAAACCGGGGGCCGACCGGGCGATCCTGCCCTGGGTGACCCGCACTGCCTTGGGTGCACCGGTGGAGCCGGAGGTGAACAACAGCAGGGCAAGGTCGTCAGGAGACGCGGCGAACGTCTCCGGATCCTTGCCACCGGTGATGGAAGGAGGGTCGTCAACTTCGACAATCCGGGTCGACGAGAGGTCGAGTCCCTCGAGCAGGGGTCGGTGCTCGGCATCGGTGAGGATGACCGCACAGTCGGTGTGAATGATGTCGGTGGCCAGTTCACCGCCCCGCCGGGTCGAGTTCAGGCCGACGAGGACCGACCCCGACAGGATTGTCGCCCCAAGGGCGAATAGGTACTCGGGGACATTGTCAAGCAAAATCCCCACATGGGGCGGGCNNCCCTCGAACACCAAACCGGGGTTGGTGTCGTTGGCCCGGGCCAGCACAACTTCCGCAGCCGTCGCAAAAGCCTCACGGGGCAATGGACTTCAGCTCGAAGTACTCCTCGAGCCCCTCTCTCCCGTACTCCCGACCGATGCCACTCGCCTTGTATCCGCCGAAGGGGCTGGAAAGGTCGGGCGCATACTTGTTGATGCCGATGGTCCCGGTCCGGATTCGGCGAGCCACCTCGAGCCCGTGCGACTGATCGCCCGTCCAGACGGAACCAGCCAGTCCATACTCCGATTCGTTGGCGATGCGCACCGCCTCCTCCTCGCCGTCGTACGGGATGACCACCACCACCGGGCCGAAGATCTCCTCACTGGCGATCCTCATGGAATTCTCGACGGAGGCAAAGACGGTCGGACGCACGTAGCAGCCCCCGCCCAAGCCGTCGGGTTCGCCGGGACCGCCGGCCACCACCCGGGCACCCTCGTCGATCCCGAGCGCGATGTAGCCCGAAACCCGGTTCTGATGGCGTCGCGAGACCATCGGCCCGATCTCGGTGGCCTCTTCGAACGGGTTGCCCACGACCAGGCTCCGGGCCACCTCGCCCAGGGCATCGGCCACCTCGTCGTGGCGATGTCGGGGGGCGAGCACCCGGGTCTGGGCGGCGCACGCCTGTCCACTGTTCATGAAAGAGGCGAAACGCAGCCCGGTGGCGACCCCGGCCAGATCGGCGTCGTCCAGAATGATCGCCGCCGACTTGCCACCCAGCTCGAGGCCCACCCGCTTGATCTGGTCTCCACATATCGAACCGATGCGCCGGCCGGCGACTGTCGAACCGGTGAAGGCGACCTTGTCGATCCCGGGGTGGGAGACCAGGTACTCCCCGACCTCCCGTCCCGCCGGCAGCACACTGACCACCCCTTCGGGGAGCCCGGCCTCGGCGATCCACTCGGCCATGAGCAACGCATCGAGCGGGGTCTCGGGCGAGGGCTTGACCACCACCGTGCACCCGGCGACCAACGCCGGGGCCAGCTTCGACATGATGGTCATCTGGGGCACATTCCATGGGGCAATCGCCGCCACCACGCCCACCGGTTCGCGCCGGACGAGCGTGCGACCGAACAGACCCGGTCGCTCCTCCTCCCACTCGATGAGGGAGGCGAGACCGAGCGTCACATCGAGGAGCGACCATGGGGCCCACGCCTGGGCGAGCCTGGAGAAAGTGACCGGCGAGCCCATCTCCGCGGTGATGAGCAGAGCCATCTCCTCTTGTCGGGCTTCGTAGACATCCGCGAATCGCCGGAGCAGCGCCACTCGCTCACTGGGCTCGAGGTGCGGCCAGGGCCCGGTGTCGAAGGCATGGCGAGCGCTCGCCACCGCCAGGTCCACGTCATCGGGGGTGGCCATCGGAGCCCGACCGACGACGTGAGCGTCGTGGGGTGAGACCACTTCGATGGCCGGACTCATAGGCCGGGGGGCCCAGCGACCGCCGATGAACAGCGCGTCCCACTCGGGCACACGATGGTCGGCGCGATCACCGGTGGTCGTGGCCCCTGTCGTCACGGCGCGAACAGTACCGGCACGTGGGTGATCTGGCGAAATAGGGTCGACGGTGCGCGGTCGATATCCCCGGCCACGGCATAGTCGGGCCAACGGGCCAAGACCTCCTCGAGGAGGACACGGGCCTCGAGCCGGGCCAGGCTCGCCCCGATACAGAAGTGCTCGCCGAAGCCGAACGAGACGTGGGGATTGGGCGACCGGGTGATGTCGAAACGATCGGCCGTCTCGCCGAACACCTCCTCATCTCGGTTGGCCGCCCCGTAGGCGAGAACCACGTACTCCCCCCCACCGAGCTCGGTGTCATGGAGAACGACCTCGCCGGTGGTGGTGCGGGCCATGGCCATGATCGGGGTCACCCATCTGAGCATCTCTTCGATGGCCGGCGCCAGAAGCTCGGGCTCCTGCTCGAGCCGGCGCCGTTGATGGGGATGATCGGCCAGGGTGACCAAANNAACCGCCCGACATGAGCGACCGGGTGGTCTCATTGCCCGCCACCATGAGGGTCATGCAAAAACCCTGCACCTCAGCCCTGGTGAGCCGGGTCCCGTCGACCTCGGCCACCAGAAGGGCACTCAGCAGGTCATCGGTGGGAGCTTCCGCTCGGGCGTCGAGTTGCCCATCGAAGTAGCCGATGAGTTCGAGGGCCAGCAGGGCATTCTCCTCGGTGAGGTTGGTGGCCGCTTCCATGATGGCATCGGACCACCGGCGGAAGCTGTCGCGGTCTTCGGCCGGGAGGCCGAGGAGCTCGGCGATGACCAACAACGGCAGCGGGGCGCACAAGGCGTCCACCAGATCGACCGGATGGGTGGGGTCGATCCGGTCGAGCAGACCTACGGTCAGCTCCCGCACCCGTGGCTCGAGGGTAGCCACCCGGCGTGGCGTGAACGCCCGGTTGACAAGCTTCCGGTACTGCTCGTGGCGCGGAGGGTCGAGGTAGAGGACGGAGTCCTCGGCCGCAATCTCCCGGCCACGGTCGGACATGAGCACACCCTGGCCGGAACAGAAGTTGGCTGGGTCCTTGCCGACGGTTTGAATGTCGCGGAGGCTGGTCACCGCCCAGAACTCACCACCTTTCTGCCAACTGACCGGACAGTGCCGGCGGAGCTCGGCCATCTCCGGATCGGGATCACCGGCGAAGAACGCCGGATCTCCCAGCGGGATCTCAAAGCTCCCACCCGTCATGTACTGACCTCACTCCTCGGGGAATCGGGCACCGGCGGCCTTGCCGCGGCCGGCGATTCGGGTGTGGGTGATCCGACCACGGCGGGAAGCTGGCGGAGGGTGCTCCACAGCACCGCGGACACTGCGGCGGCCGGCACCCACATGAGCAATGCCGACCCGGCGATCTCATTGGCACCCAGTACGGCGGCCACAATGGCCAACCACAGAATCTGACAGTTGTAGGTGACCAGGCTCACCATGTGGGGGTGGTCCATCCAGCGTTCGACCCGCCGGTTGGGCTCACTCCTGGTCATGTAGGTGAGGATGGCCAACAGGACGGCAGCGGTGAGGGTGAAGCCGACCTGGCTGCCGAGAGGGAGGCCGAACCAGAACCCCGGGCCGCGGTAGTGGAACACCGTGCCCAGGAACCACCGGTTCCCGAGCCGCGAGACCGGATCCATGATCCACAGTGCCCATACGGTGAGGACCAAGCCGACCAGATACTCGTGCCATGGGCGGCGGGCCCGGGTCTGCCATGGGCCACTGGTCAAGAGCCGGCCGGCGGAAAACCCGAAATAGCCCAAGAAGGTATAGGAGAGCGGGACCATCAAGGGCACGTCGCCGATGAAGATCTCTTTATGGCGAAGAAGCGGGTTGAAGTTGTAGCCGGTGTAGGGAACCCCGAAGTGAACCGAGCAGTTCTCCGCCAGAGAGCCGATCCCCACCGCCGCCACGGCGTAGAGGATCGTCCTACGCCAACCGAGGTGTCGGCTGGCCCGCCAGAGGAAAGTCAATCCGAACAGGGTGACGTACCATCGTCCGACGAGCGTGCCATAGATCTGATGCAACTGGCTCTCCTGTCACCCACACGAAGCTTCGCCCCACCATCCAAGACCTTCCTATAGTTGTAGAGTCAAGGGGCGTGCCGCAACCAGGCTGTTTGTTCATCGGCGACGTGACCGCCCTCACCGGGATCACGGCCGGGCGCATTCGCCACTACGAGGCCATCGGGCTCATCGCCCCCGACCACCTGAACAGCGGCTATCGCACCTTTCGGCCTGCCGACGTTCTCCTCTTGCTCCGCATCGACCTGCTCCGGAGCCTCGGCATGGGACTGGGCGCCATCCGGGCGTGTCTGAACGACGAGCCGGAGACCCTTCACGCTGCCCTGGTGCAACACCGGTTGGTGCTCGATGGCGAACGGCGGCGCATCGAGCGTCTCCTCGAGGCCGTCGACACCGCCCTGGGGCACAGCGATGACGATCCTTCGGGCTCCATGGCCCGACTGGCCACCACCCAAC
Source organism: Acidimicrobiaceae bacterium (assembly GCA_003136185.1). Lineage (GTDB taxonomy): Bacteria > Actinomycetota > Acidimicrobiia > Acidimicrobiales > Bog-793 > Palsa-601. The sequence goes on from PLDN01000015.1 coordinate 33,789, forward strand.
GGGACAGCATCGGCATGTTCGGACGCCTGAGCCGACCACTTTCCGATCGAGCCGCGGTCGCCTATCTGAAGATCTTCAGCTCGTGGGAACTCCCGGTGCCCCTACTCTTCGGCCAGATGGTCCTCCCTGAGCAGATCACCGAGTTGCTCGAGCGTTTGGTGATGGCCGACGGTCACGACGCCCTCTTTGCCCGCTTGCGCGACCTGGCCACTCAGGTGGTGGCTCTGCCCCCCGACGACGACGCCGCCCGGCGACTGGCCCGGGGTTGGGTGGCCGAGCAACTCGCCTACCCGTTTCCCGCCGCGGTGTCCGCCGCCCTTGGCGACTGCGTTCCCAGACTGGCTGACCTGACGGTGATCCAACGGGGTCTGCGGGCCTGGTCCGAGTCTCTCTCGCCCCAGGCCGGGCGCTTCATGCACGAAGTGGAGGCAGAGTCCGAGCGCCAGAACGCCTCGGTGCTCGGTGTCATCGTCATGCCCCGAGCGGCCGACGGTGGGTGAGGACTAGCCGGGCGAGGGTTTCTGGCAGAGCAGCGCCAACAGATAACAGGACTCGGCATCGAAGTAGGTCCCGTAGTTGGCAGCCAGGGCGACCGGGTCGAACTCTCCCCGTGAGACGGCCTCCCCCCCCCAGTTCAGACCACGCTCAGCCACCACGTCGAATCCGGCCGAGCCGACTTTGGACCGCAGTTCGGACAGGGTGTACTCCACCTTGTGGTCGGGATCGATGAAGGCGTCCTGTTGGAGGCGGCATACCTTGCCATTGGGCGTGTCGATGGCCAGGAACCCGCCCGGCTTCAGGATGCGGAGGGCCTCGGCGAGCACGATGTCACCGTCCGCCGGGGTCACGTGCTCGATGGACTGCCCGCTGTAGATGAGATCGACGGAGCTGTCCTCGGCAAACGAAAGATCTGCCATCGAACGGTACTCATAGCGCACCGTGCCCCGCCCGGTGTCCCCGGCTCCGAACCGTTCGGAGTGATAGAGGGGATGTCGATCGTCAGGCGGGAGATCGACCACCACCAGCTCATCGAAGGCATAGGGATAACCGAGCACCACCAGTGCCCCCCGGGGGTCGATGGTGTGACCGCCCCCGAGGTCGACGATCTGCCGGGCGGCTGGTAGGCCGACAATGAATTCACACCGGCTGGCGTGCAACGAGCTGTGGAGGTTGTCCACTCCGACCGGCACTTGGGTGCGGTATTCGCTCGAACAACGGACCCTGTCCATCACGTCATGGTGGGTGAGATGGCCATCCACCATGGCCGCGGTCAGATCGTTCCAGGCGTCGATATCGGGTTCACGTCGCAGCAGGACGTTGTACACCATTCGCACCGCCTGACGGGGAGGAAGCTGGGTGAACGACAGCCCCGCCAGGCGGGTGGCCTCTCGGCGCGCCTTCATCTCCACCCGGGACAGAAGTGGCTTGACCTTGCCCATCGCAGTACTCGGCGACTCAGCGAGGTTCGGCCCAGCTGCCGCCGTTGTCTTTCCGCTCACACCATCTCCGTTCACCATCGGCCGAGTTCCGAACCTACCATCGCCGTCTTGCCGGGAGGGGTGGGTTTCGGCCATGCTTCCCGGGGTCCACCGCACCATCACCAGGGCTTCGGCTCCGATGGGCGGCGCTTATCGAATCACACACGCTGTACCCACATTCTGCAACTAGGCATTGGAGGCCACTATGGGACTGCTCGACGGCAAGGTAGCCATCGTCACCGGCGCAGGTCGGGGAATCGGACGCGAGGAGGCCCTTCTGCTGGCATCCGAGGGAGCCAAGGTCATCGTCAATGACGTCGGTTCCTCCCTCCAGGGCGAAGGGGGCGACAAGAACCCGGCCGAAGAGGTGGTGGAGCTGATCAAGGCCGGGGGGAGTGACGGGGCCGTCAACTCTTCTGACGTCAGCTCGTGGGAAGGGGCCAAGGCCCTCGTCGACCAAGCCGTCGATACCTTCGGCCAGCTCGACATCCTGGTCAACAA
>PLDN01000054.1 GCA_003136185.1 Acidimicrobiaceae bacterium
GCCGACCGCCTCCACAACATGAGGACGATCGACGCGCTGCCTGAGTGGAAGAGGCGCCGGATCGCAGAGGAGACCCGGGACATCTACGCCCCGCTCGCCCATCGTCTCGGGATCCAAGAGATCAAGTGGCAACTCGAAGATCTTGCGTTCGAGACCCTTCATCCAAAACGCTTTGCCGAGATCGCCCAGATGGTCGCCCTGCGGGCTCCCGCTCGTGGCCAGGAGCTCGAAGAGGTGCTTGAGCTGGTGGAAAAGCGCCTCTCCGACCTCGGGATCGAGGCCGAGGTGACCGGACGGCCGAAGAACCTCTGGTCGATCTACGAGAAGATGGTCGTGCGCGGCAAGGAATTCGACGACATCCACGACCTGATCGCCATCAGGACGATCGTCGACGCCGAGAAGGACTGCTGGGCCGCCCTCGGCGCCGTCCACGCCCTCTGGCCGCCAGTTCACGGCCGGTTCAAGGACTACGTGAACTCCCCGAAGTTCAACCTCTACCAGTCGCTTCACACGACTGTGGTCGGCCCCCAGGGCAAGCCGCTCGAAGTGCAGATCCGCACTTTCGAGATGCACCAGCGAGCCGAGCACGGTATCGCCGCCCACTGGGGTTACAAGGAGTCCGGGACCCGCCGCGGGCGAGGGGCGCGCTCGACCGACGAGATCGCGTGGCTGCAGCGGATCGTCGACTGGGAGCGGGACACGCCCGATCCTCACGAGTTCCTCGAGACGCTGAAGGTCGACCTCGAGCAGGACGAGGTGTACGTCTTCACGCCGAAGGGCGAGATCGTGACGCTCCCGGCAGGGGCGACACCGGTCGACTTCGCCTATTCGATCCATACCGAGGTCGGGCACCGCTGCGTCGGTGCTCGCGTCAACGGGCGGCTGGTCCCCCTCGAGTCGAGACTGAGTTCGGGCGACACTCTCGAGATCGTCACCTCGAAGATCCCGACCGCGGGACCCTCGCGTGACTGGCTCAAGATCGTCACGAGCCCGCGGGCCCGCAACAAGATCCGCCAATGGTTCTCCCGGGAGCGGAGGGAGGATGCAATCGAGGCGGGGCGAGAGGAGCTCGCTCGCTCACTTCGCCGCGCCGGCCTTCCCGTCCAGAAACTCCAGTCTTCCCCCACACTCATCTCCGTCGCCTCCGATCTCGGCTACGGCGACCTCGAGGGCCTGCACGCGGCCATCGGTGAGGGCCACGTGTCGGGCCAAGCGATTGCTCAGCGCCTGGAACGGGAGCTCCGCGGCGGTGACCAGGAGGATCAGCTACCGTCGACGGCGCTCACACCACGCCGGCCGAGCGCGCGGAGCGGCGGCGCGGGCATCTTCGTCGAAGGTCTCGACGACGTCATGGTGCGGCTCTCGCGCTGTTGCACTCCGGTCCCAGGCGACCGCGTGATCGGCTTCATCACTCGTGGCCGCGGCGTCTCGGTCCACCGCGAGGACTGCGCGAATGCCCTCGCGCTGTCAGGGAGCGATTCCGAGCGCTTGATCGACGTCGAGTGGGACGAGGACCGCCAGGGTGTGTTCGTGGCGTCAATAGAGGTGAAGGCGCTCGACCGTGCGCGCTTGTTGGCCGATGTCGCCAAGGTGCTGGCGGAGCACCACGTGAGCATCCTCTCTTCTTCCTCCAACACGAGTGCAGATAGGGTGAGCCGGATGCGTTTCGAGTTCGAGCTGGCCGACCCGTCTCATCTCGACTCACTGCTCGACTCGCTGCGCCAGCTCGACAGCGTCTACGACGCCTACCGTCTCTTGCCCGGAAAGGGCAATCCGGTTCCGGCGCCGGCCTCGCAGTGAGCCGGCCGATCAACGAAGCTTCCCACCCGGTCGTGCAGCGCTCAGAGGCCGCTCGGCCGCGTGGGCTGCGGACGGATTACTGCGGAGAGCTCCGGTCGAGCGACGCCGGTCGTACGGTGTCGGTCTGCGGGTGGGTGGCGCGGCGCCGCGAGCACGGTGAGCACCTTGCCTTTGTCGACCTGCGGGATCACACGGGGATCGTCCAGTGCGTCGTGGACGGCGCGGCGGACCTCCGGTCGGAGTTCGTCATCCGCGTCACGGGCGAGCTACGCCTCCGACCGGCGGACAAACTCAACGCGGCGATCCCGACCGGCGAGGTCGAGCTCGGCGCGGACGTAGTCGAGGTCCTGTCAGCCTCCGAGGCCCCACCGTTCGCTCTCGACGGCCGGGCCGACACCGATGAGCAGGTGCGCTTGCGGTACCGCTACCTCGACCTGCGCTCTGAGCGGATGCAGCGGAACCTGCGGATCCGCGCGCGCGTCAACGCCGCCATCCGGCGTTCGATGGATCGGCAGGGTCTCGCCGAGATCGAGACACCGCTGCTCTGGACGCCTACGCCCGAAGGCGCCCGGGAGTTCGCCATCCCGTCGCGGCTGCAGATCGGGTCGTTCTACGTCCTTCCCCAGAGCCCGCAGATCGCGAAGCAGCTCCTCATGGTCTCGGGCTTCGACCGATACTTCCAGATTGCCCGCTGCATGCGAGACGAGGACCTGAGGGCTGACCGCCAGTTCGAGTTCACCCAGCTCGACCTCGAGGCCTCCTTCGTCACCCAAGAGGACGTCTGGGAGATGGTGGAGGACTCGGTGCTCGAAGCGACGCGTGACGTCACGGGCGAAGAGCCACCTGAAGTCGTCCGGGTCACCTGGGATGAGGCGCTCGACCGGTGGGGGACCGACAAGCCGGACCTTCGCTTCGGGATGGAGATCGTGCGCCTCGAGCAAGCCGTCGCCGGGAGCGAGTTCAACGCGTTCAAGGCACCCGCTGTGCGGGCTCTCTGTGTGCAGGGCGAAGGCGCACTCGGTCGTGGAAGGCTTGACGCGCTCACCGATCGCGCAAAGAAGCTCGGCGCTGCTGGGCTTGTGTGGCTGCGGGTGGTCGCAGGAGAACAGGGAACCGGCGTAGCCCTCGAGTCGCCCGTCGCGAAGTTCCTGAGCGCAGGTGAGCAGTCAGCCATCGTGAAGGCGACAGAGGCCGAGCCGGGCGACCTCATCCTCGCCGTCGCGGGGGAGCGACAGCTCACCTGCCAGGTCCTTGGACAACTGCGGCTCGAGCTGGGGCAGCCGCCGGTATCTGAGCCTCCCTACCGTTACTTGTGGGTGACGGAGATTCCGCTCTTCGAAGGGTTGGACGAGGCCGGCAATCCGCTCGCCGCCCACCATCCGTTCACGATGCCGCACCTCGACGACCTCGACCGACTCGAGTCGGATCCGCTCTCGGTCCGCTCGCAGTCCTACGACCTCGTAGTAAACGGGTGGGAGCTCGGTTCCGGCAGTATCCGGATCCACCGGGCGGACATGCAGCGCAGGATCTTCTCGGTGCTCGGGATCTCAGACGAAGAGGCAGAGAGCCGATTCGGCTTCCTTCTCGGCGCTTTCCGCTACGGGGCACCACCTCACGGTGGCTTTGCCTATGGGATCGACCGGCTTGTCGCCATTCTCGCGGGGGAGGAAAACATCCGCGAGGTGATCGCCTTCCCGAAGACGCAATCCGGTGCCGACTTGATGGCCTCGTCTCCGCGCGAGCTGTCCGATCGACAGCTGGCTGAGCTCGGGCTACGAATCATAAAGCCGCCCGCACGAGGCGCTCAGCCGGGTAGCTAAGCCCGCTTCGGCGTCAGCCGGCGGCCGATGATCGCGCGGGCGTTGTGTGTCTCGACCTGTGCTGGTTGGGGACTCATCTTCGCTGCTTCCTCGAGCTGCTCGCACTCGGCACAGAGGTAGCGGGCGCCTCTCAGGTGAGTCAGCCTCTGCTGACGGCAATCGGCGCACCAGTGATCGAGATACGCGAGAGTTGCGGCCGGTTGCGGCGGGCCAGGGGCCAGCTCTTCGAGCCGTCGCTGGGCATCTTCGATCAGGACCCAGCGGAAGCCGCCTTCGCCGTCCTCCTGACGTTTCACTAGGTCCCACGAGATGAGTGAACGTAAAAGCGGGTTGAACGCATTTACGGGAATACCGTTTGGCTGGGCCGGTGCGATCCGGCGAGCGTGTCCGTTCACGGGTTCCGTCGTCATAGTCAGTTGCTCCTCACCACTACCCTCTCCGCACAGTGTGGATCACCCACGGTGCAAAAGGAACGCGGGGTGCGAAGTTTCTCGGCAGGATGCTGACAGTCTTGACAACCGTGCCCTGCTCTGTGACGGTCGGCAACTGATGAGCCCCGCGAGAAGACCGGCAGGCGGCCAGGGCGGCCAGCCCGGCAGCCTGTTCGACTCGGCTGTCGAAGAGGAGTTGTCGAGGCGAGCGCCGCTCGCCGCTCGCATGCGCCCGACGCGCCTCGACGACGTCGTCGGCCAGCGCCACCTGATCGCTCCCGGAGCCCCGTTGCGAACCCTCGTAGAGGCGGATCGCCTGTCTTCTGCTGTCTTCTTCGGCCCGCCCGGCACCGGCAAGACCACCGTTGCGCGGCTCGTCGCCGAGCACACCAAACGCCGCTATCGCGCCCTCTCGGCCGTAGACGCCGGGGTAAAGGACGTCCGGGCTGAGCTCGAATCAGCGAGGACAAGCCTCGGTACCGAGGGTCGCGGGACGATCCTGTTCCTCGACGAGGTTCATCGGTTCAACAAAGCGCAGCAAGACGCCCTCTTGCACGGCGTGGAGGAAGGCGTGATCTCGCTCATCGGAGCGACAACGGAGAATCCCTTCTTCGCGCTGAACACGCCGCTGCTAAGCCGCTCCACGCTCTGGCGCTTCGAAGCTCTGGACGAGGAGGACGTCACGCTTCTGCTCGAGCGCGGTCTCGAGACTGAGGGCGCTACCGCTGCCCCGGAGGCTCTCCGGCTCCTGGCCGACCTCGCATCGGGCGATGCCCGCGTCGCGCTCACGATCCTCGAGGTCGCGGTCGCCCTCTCGCGCCCTACTGGGCGAATCGAGGTCGACCAGGTCGAGCGGGCGCGGTCGATGCGGGCCTACCGCCACGGTCAGGAGGAGCACTACAACCTCATCTCGGCATACATCAAGTCGATGCGCGGTTCGGACCCGGATGCCGCGTTGTACTGGTTGGCGAGGATCCTCGAAGTGGGGGAGGACCCTCGCTACGTCGCACGGCGGCTCGTCATTCTTGCGAGCGAGGACGTCGGGCTGGCCGATCCGATGGCTCTCGTCGTCGCGACAGCCGCCGCGAGCGCTGTCGAGCTGGTGGGGCTGCCGGAGGGGGCCCTCAATCTCGCACAGGCGACGCTGCACCTCGCTCTCGCGCCGAAGTCCAACTCTTCGGCACTCGGCATCTGGAGCGCGATCGAGAAGGTCAAGAGCGGTCCGTTCGCCGAGGTCCCGGCGCATTTGAAGGGCTCGAACTACCAGGGTGCCGCTTCGCTCGGGCATGGCATCGGCTACGAGTATCCTCACGATGACCCGCGCGGCTACATCGAGCAGGAGTACTTGCCCGGTGAGTTGGCGGGAATGCGATTTTTTGAGCCCGGTGTTCACGGGGCGGAGGGCACTTTCGTGCGTCGGTGGCGAGAGCGGCGCGGCGAGCAACAAGACGATGAAGAGAAAGCACACGAGTAAGGGACTGAGGATCTGATGGAGGCCGAACGACTGCGCCACGCGTTCACGGACTTCTTCGTCGAGCGCGGCCACGCGGCCTTGCCGCCTGCCAGCCTCATCGCGAACGACCCGACTGTTCTATTCACCATCGCCGGCATGGTGCAGTTCAAGCCGTACTTCCTCGGCGAGTCGACGCCTGCAAACCAGCGGGCGACGACGATCCAGCCCTGCCTCCGTAACAACGACATCGAGCTCGTCGGCACCACCGCACGTCACTGCACCTTCTTCGAGATGCTCGGCAACTTCTCGTTCGGCGACTACTTCAAGGACCTCGCGATCCCCTGGGCGTGGGAGTTCGTGACCGAGGTGCTCGGCTTCAACCCTGAGCGGCTGTGGGCGACCGTCCATGTGAGCGACGACGAGGCGGCTGAGATCTGGCCGTCGACCACCTCCCTTCCCGCCGAGCGAGTCCAACGCCTCGACGAGGACAACTTCTGGAAGATGGGTGAGACCGGGCCGTGCGGTCCGAGCTCGGAGATCTTCTTCGACCGGGGGGACGAATTCGGCCCTGCCGGCGGTCCGGCGCACCCTGACGCCGAGTCGAGCGGCCGCTACCCCGAGATCTGGAACCTTGTCTTCATGCAGTTCAACCGGTCCCAGAACGGCGAGCTGACACCTCTTCCCAAACGCAACATCGACACCGGCGCCGGCCTCGACCGCCTTCTCATGGTGTTGCAGGACGTCCCCCATGTCCAGGCGATCGACTGCGTCGCCCCGATCGTCGAGCGGGCCGCCGAGCTGACTGACCGCCAGGTCGGAGGAGACGAGCGCTCAGACACGAGTCTTCGGATCATCGCCGATCACTCTCGTGCCTTTACCTTCGCCGTGGCCGACGGCGTCTTCCCTTCGAACGAGGGGCGCGGCTATGTGCTGCGCCGCCTGATCCGGCGGGCTGTCCTTCGGGCTCAGCAGCTCGGGCGCCACGAGCTGATCACAGAAGAGCTGGTCGACGCAGTCCTCGGCACGATGGGCACCGCCTACCCCCGGCTCGTCCGCGACGTGGACCGAATCAAGAAGGTGGTCGTGCACGAGGAGGAGGCATTCCTCCGGACGTTGCGCCAGGGCACGTCGTTGCTCGAGGACGAGCTCGCGAGGGATGGCCGGACGATCAGCGGCGAGCTGGCGTTCCGTCTCCACGACACGTTCGGGTTCCCTTTCGAGTTGACGAAAGAGATCGCCTCGGATCGCGGTGTGACCGTCGACGAGTCCGGATACGAGACGGCGATGGACGCGCAGCGCAAGCGCGCTCGCGATCACAGCAAGGCGGGAGTGATCACGCCCGAAGAGATCGGCGCCCTCTGGAGGGAGATCAGGACGAAGGGGGGACCGACGAAGTTTCTCGGCTATGAGCAGACCGCCGCCGAGGTTGTCGTCGTCGATGTGTTGCAGAGCGCGGCCGGCGAGGCATTCGAAAACGTCGACGGCGAGCGCGCACCTGAAGGCGCCGAGCTCCTCGAGGTCTTCTTGGACCAGACGCCCTTTTATGCCGAAGGCGGAGGCCAGGTCGGCGACACCGGGACGATCACGACGCCGACGGGACTTTTTCGAGTGCTCGACACGACGGCTGTCATCGAGGGCCTGACACGACACTTTGGTTACGTCGTCGACGGGACGATCGAGCCCGGCGAGGAGGCGCGGGCGGAAGTCGACTCGACGCGGCGGGACGCCATCCGCCGCAACCACACAGGGACCCACCTGCTCCACTGGGCACTGCGCGCCGTGCTCGGAGACCACGTGCGCCAGCAAGGCTCGCTCGTGGCGCCCGACCGGCTGCGATTTGACTTCAGCCACTTCGGGCCGCTGTCGCCGGAGGAGATCGTCGAGATCGAGGACCTCGTCAACTCTCGCGTCATCGCCGACGAGCCGGTCGAGACCGCTGTGTCTGCCCGTGAGGAGGCCGAAGCAGCCGGGGCGATCGCCTTTTTCGGCGAGAAGTACGGAGACAGGGTCCGCGTGGTGCACGCCGGTCACGATTCGGTCGAGCTCTGCGGCGGCACACATGTTGGCGCCCTCGGCATGATCGGGCCCATGCGGATCGTCTCTGAGGGCTCAATCGGTGCCAACACGCGCCGCATCGAGGCCGTGACGGGTGCTGTGTCGCTTGCCCGCATTCGGGAGCTCGACCGGACACTTCTCGCGGCCGCCGAGTTGCTGCGGGCGAAGCCGGACGAGGTGGCAGCGGCCGTTTCCCGACTCGTGACCCGGCAGCGGACACTCGAGGAGGAGCTGGCCAATCTGCGCGCTGGCCAGGTTGGCGCGATCGCCGAACAGCTCCTTTCTTCGGCAGCTGACGGACTCGTGATCGCCCGCCAGGACGGGCTCGACGCGAACGAGCTTCGGGAGCTCGCCCTCTCGGTCCGCGACCGGCCGGGCATAAGGGGCGTCGCCCTCGCCGGTGCGCCCGGAGACGGCCGGGTGGCTCTCGTGGTGGCAGTCACAAAGGAGTCCGGGCTCGACGCGCGGGCGGCGGCGTCCGAGGCCGCCAAGGCAGTGGGCGGCGGCGGAGGAGGCTCCGCGGAGCTCGCCACGGCGGGTGGCCGCGACGAGTCGGGTATCGATCGGGCTGTCGAAGTGCTCGGATCGCTCTTGTCCGGCCAGCAGTGAGAGTGCTGGCCCTCGACCTCGGCGAGCGCCGGATCGGGGTCGCCGTCAGCGACTCTCAGGGCGTTCTCGCCTCTCCTCATACCGTGATCGACCGTGGCGGCGATGTGGCGGCAGACCATGCGCGCGTGGTCGCGCTAGTCGAGGAGACTCGAGCCGACCTACTCCTCATCGGCATGCCTTTCTCGCTCTCGGGTGCGAGAGGTCCCGCCGCGCTGAAGGCAGCAGCCGAGGCGGAGGCGCTGGCGGCGCTCGTCGCCGTGCCGGTCGAGACGTTCGACGAACGCCTGACAACCGTCGAAGCAGCGCGCCGCCGCCAGGCTCGCGTCAGCGCCGGAGCCCGGTCGTCTCGTTCCAAGCAGAAGGCTGGCCGGGAAGGCATAGACGCCGAAGCTGCGGCGATCTTGCTGCAAGCCTGGCTTGCCGCTCATCGGGGCGGATCGTGATGCTCGCCGCGACGACCGAGGTCGCAGGCGTCGTCGGGACGCCGATCCGTCACTCGCTGTCTCCGGCTCTTCACAACGCGGCCTTTGCCGAACTCGGGCTCGACTGGGCGTACTTGGCGTTCGACGTGTCGAGCGCGCACCTCGCAACGGCTCTCGAAGGAGCGAACTCCCTCGGCTTCAAAGGGCTCTCGGTGACGATGCCCCACAAGGAGCAGGCTGCAATGCTCGCGACCCGCCGGAGCGTGACCGCCCGCCGCCTCGGCGCGGCCAACACGCTCACTTTCGAACGGGGAGCGATCGTGGCTGACTCCACCGACGGTGAGGGCCTGCTCGACGATCTCCGCCAGGCCCTTTCGTTCGACCCCGCCGGGCGCAGGTGCGGTGTGATCGGTGCGGGTGGCGCGGCCCGCGCGGCCATCCTTGCCCTGGCAGAGGCCGGTGCCGAAGAAGTTCTCGTGGTCAACCGCACTCCCATCCGCGCGTTTCGGGCTGCCGCCCTAGCGATGAGCCGAGGCAGGGTTGCGCGGCCCGAAGAGCTCGACTCGGTCGACCTCGTGATCCAGGCGACGCCGGCGGAAATGGGGGCCGAAAGCACAGCCGACGCAGCCGGAGACCGGCACGGGTGGGCGGCGGGAGCCGATCCCAGTCGGCTCGGGAGCGGCCAGCTGGCGGTCGACCTCGTCTATCACCCGGCGATCACGCCCTGGCTGGCCGAGGCATCGCGGTGCGGGGCCACCACGAGAAACGGACTCGGCATGCTCGTCCATCAAGCCGCCCGGCAGGTCTCACGCTGGACTGGGGAGACCGCCCCGCTTGAAGCGATGTGGGCGGCGGTCGTGTCCTGAGCGCTCGTCGCTTGCCGGAGATGACGGCGAGCTTGCCAGTATCGTGGTCGGCGTGACCGCCGTCCCCTACGGGCGCAGTGAAGCGGTCGGCACACGGCGCGAGCGCCGGTCGTTGATCGCCCTCCTGCGCCACGTCGATGTCGTCCTCGTCGGTAGCGCGCTCACGCTGTCGCTGATGGGGATCATCATGGTCTATTCGGCCACGAGGAACCTCCTGATACAGCAGGGGACCAGCCAGCGCTACTACTTGGAGCGCCAGGCCGTCTGGGTCGTCATCGGCGTAATGGTGATGGTCGGGGTCGCCGCGATCGACTACCGGCGTTTCCGTCAGTGGGCCTATGTGATCTATGGGCTCGTGCTCTGTGGCCTCGTGGGCGTCTTCGTCGTCGGCAAGTCTCAATACGGTGCGGAGCGGTGGTACCAGATCGGCCCCCTCCAGCTGCAGCCGTCCGAGTTCGCCGCCCTCGGCGTGATCATCGCCATTGCGGCGTACTGCAGCCGCCGCAAGGGCGTCCTCGCGGCGCGGGAGATGGTTGGACTGCTCGCGCTCGCCGGAGTGCCGATGCTGCTCGTCTACAAACAGCCCGACCTCGGTACGACGATCATCCTGGGCGTCACTCTTGCAGCAATGATGCTCGCCGCAGACGTCCGCTTGCGATATCTGGCGCTCCTGCTTGCGATGGTGGTCGGAGGTTTCTTCTTTGCTGTCAAGCTGCACGTTCTCGACGCCAACCAACTGAGCAGGCTCACGAGCTTTCTTCACCAGAGCAAGGACGCTCAGGGGACGAACTACGAAGTGACCATGACGAAGAACGCCATCTCGTCGGGCGGCCTGAAGGGTGTCGGCATCGACAAGGGCCTTGCGACCAATCTGGCCCTCATCCCCAACCAGTACACGGACTTCATCTTCTCGGCCGTCGGCGAGCAGCTCGGCTTCATCGGCTCGGCCGTCGTGATCGGGCTGTTCGGCGTCATTGCGCTGCGGATGCTGCGCGCAGCTCAGATGGCGAAGGACACCTTCGGGCGGCTCGTCTGTGTCGGCGCCGTTGCCTTTCTTGCGTTTTCGGTCTTCGAGAACATCGGCATGAACATCGGGATCACGCCGATCACTGGCATCCCGCTCCCGTTTCTCAGTTACGG
>PLDN01000024.1:0-51965 GCA_003136185.1 Acidimicrobiaceae bacterium
GACCGGTCGGGTTGGCAGTGACACCCGAGAGATGGACACGCCGCGTGTCGAGGTCGATAAGAACAGCACATAGAGACGGCGGAGCAACACCTGTCCACCGTAAAGAAGTCGCAAGCAATCATGGTCGCTGCCTAGGCTCGCAGGAACTCCAGCCAGGTCGGCCCAGATCGCCGAGGCGTGGGCTCGATACCATGGCAGCGCAAGATGACCCAGACGCTCGAAGGCGCGAGCCTCACCCCCATCGTGGCGAGCTCTCCGTAGATGCGCCGGTAGCCAAGGTGGGATTCTCCCTTGCGAATTGGAGCACCAGGCTGACAGTACCGGCAGGCACTCCAGATCGACCAGGTGCAGAATGGGACTTGGTCCAGCGCCGTCGCACCAGATCCCGGTGCCAGGAAAGGAACGTCTCGGGCTTCACGAAAAAGCGCCCCCGCCGAACGATCAGGTGGCCTCAGGCAGGGCGTGCGACCTGGCGGCGCAACACTGAGACCTCGTGACGCAGCATGACGACCTCGATCGCCAACTCCTCCTGCTCGCGAAAGGAGAGGCGGACCAGTTGGAGGAGGCGAATGAACGCCAAGTAGAGGAAGGAGAGAGCCACGACTCCATCTTCACCGTGAGGATCGCGCCGACGAAAGTCCACGTCCACGGCTTGGACGACGTTTTCGGCACCGACACCTTTGCCTTTGGGACGCTCGCCTCCAACCAGACGCCGGTGTTCGGACTCCGAGCACATCACCGCCACGTGGCGCTCACAGGCGTCCGTCACGAGCTGGTCCAGGGCGTCGAGGAACGGCCGGGACGCCATGTAGTCGGCATAGGCCTGGAACGAGAGGTTCCGCCACGCCACGTTGGGCGAGTCGGGCTGCGGTTTGCGCCGGCCGCCACTCGTAGCCCAGGCCGGCGGCCGGGACCGAGTGGGCCATGGCCTCTCGGGCGAAGTGCGGGAGGCGGCGACTGCCCGGGAACGAGCGCACGTCGATGATGCCCGAGATCCCGGCCTCGGCCAACAATCCAGTGAGCTCTCCGATCTCGAGGGTGCCATGGCCGACGGTGTACAGCACTCCCACCAGGCTACAAACGCCCGCCCGCCCGGCCCGCCCGCCCGGTCATGCCGGCTTGCCGGCGTCTTCGGGGACGACCGAGCGGCGCTGTGGCGCAACCGGAGATGGCGTGCTGGCTGCTTGGTACCTCTGGCCTCCGTGTGGCTATCATCGGGGTCGGTCCACACGGTCGACGCCGGGGTAGAAAGAACACCATGACCGACGAGAAGCCTCCGTTTCCTCCCTTCACCCGGGACAGCGCGGCCCAGAAGGTACAGAGCGCCGAAGATGCCTGGAACAGCTGCGATCCGCAGAAGGTCGCCCAGGCGTACAGCGAGGACTCGGTGTGGCGCAACCGGGATATCTTCGTCACCGGGCGTCAAGACATTGTCGGGTTCCTCACCGCCAAGTGGCAGCGCGAGCTCGACTATGCCTTGCGCAAGCACTTGTGGGCCTTCGACGGCAACCGCATCGCGGTGCGCTTCCAGTACGAGAGCCACGACGGCGATGGCCAGTGGCGGCGCAGCTACGGCAACGAGCTGTGGGAGTTCGACGACCACGGATTGATGACGCGCCGAGAGGCGAGCATCAACGACGTGCGCATCGACGAGCGCGAGCGACGTATCTTCGGACCCCGCCCGCAGGACGAGCGTGGGCGTGAGCTCCCACTGGAGTGATGCAGCGATGCTCGGCCTGCAGGTGGAGTGCCTGTGTTGACGCCGACAGTCCCAACGTCTTGAGCATCCGTCGCCCGGACACCCGTCGGTGTCGTCAGGCGGGTGAGCCAGGCTCGTTCCGTTGCCGGCACCAAATTGAGGTGGACCAACCCGCTCAGAGTGGACGATGACTTCTGTGGGGTCGCTGCGAGGCGCCCCTGACCCATCTCGGTGTCAGGGCCCCGTGCCCGGTAATCCGTGCTGCACGAGATCGAGAGGGATGGCTTGACCAGCGGTCTCGGCTGCTGGCTGGCGGAGGGAGCCCAACGGGTCTGTGCCCTGAAGCGCCGCGCGCTCTTCACCCGGCGACCAAACCGATTCCGACCCCTGGACGGCGTCGTTGGCTCCGCCCTCCCCGAATTTCGGCCGCCGCATCCAGATGTAGACGCCGGTGTACAGGCCGCAGAGCGCGAGGGCGAGCCCACCCCCACAGCACCCAGCGCATCAGCGAGATGCCTCCGATGCCGGCGGCGTGCAGCACCGCCGTCACGAGCGCAATCGACGGGTGTTGCCCCATGACCTCACCTCTCACGCGGGTCGAGCACGTCGCGGTCGATGCCGTAGGAACGTGCGGCGTCGAGTACCGCCTCGGCTTTGATCTTCCCCTGGGTGAACAGGCCCCAGAGCACGGCCACCACGACGTGGGCCGCATCGACCTCGAAGTGCCGGCGCAAGGCGGAGCGGGTGTCGGAAAGCCCGAAGCCGTCGGTGCCGAGCGGCACGAAGGGCTCGGGCATGAACCGGCCGACCTGATCGGCCACGAGCTTGAGGTGATCCGTCACCGCTACGACCGGTCCGTCACCTTCGGCGAGGACCCTCTGGGCATAGGGGACCCGGGGCTGCTCACCAGGATGGAGCCGGTTCCAGCGTTCGACCGAGAGGGCATCGTCACCGAGCGCCTTGTAGCTGGTCGCGCTCCAGATCTCGGTGGCGACGTCGAAGCGATCGAGCAGTCCGGCCTGGGCCTCCAGGGCAGCGAGCATGGCGGTCCCGCTGGCGAGGATCCGGGCCCGATGGTGCCGTTCCTCGGGTGCCTCCCGGTAACGGTAGAGCCCGGCCAGGATCCCCTCTTCGGCACCCTTGGGCATCGGTGGCTGGACGTAGGCCTCGTTGTAGAGCGTCAGGTAGTAAAGGAGGTCCTCTGGGTGGGGGCCGTGCATACGCTCGAGGCCGTCGCGCACGATGACCGCCACCTCGTAGGCGAAGGCGGGGTCGTAGGCGCGCAGGTTTGGAATGGCGCTGGCGAACAGGAGACTGTGGCCGTCGCAGTGCTGGAGGCCCTCGCCTTGGAGGGTGGTCCGCCCGGCGGTGGCCGCCAGGAGGAATCCGCGGGCGTGCATGTCGCCGGCCGCCCACAACAGGTCCCCGAAGCGGTGGAAGCCGAACATCGAGTAGTAGACGAAGAACGGGACCATCGGCTCGCCCCAGGTGGCATATGAGGTGGCCGCTGCGAGGAACGACGCCATCGAGCCCGCCTCGGTGATCCCCTCTTCGAGGATCTGACCGTCGGCGGCCTCTTGGTAGCTGAGCAGCAGGCCCGCGTCGACCGGCTCATAGTGCTGGCCGCCCGGTGCGTAGATCTTCACCTGGCGAAACAGCCCGTCGATCCCGAAGGTGCGGGCCTCGTCGGGGATGATGGGGACCACCCGCGGCCCGACCTCGGGGTCGCGCAGCAGGTTGCGCAGTAGGCGGGTGAACGCCCCAGTGGTAGAGGCCGCCACCTTCTCGCCCGTGCCCGCTTCGAGCTCCTGGTACGGGCCGCTTCCTGGGAGGGTCAGCGCCCGAGGGTGGACCGCCCGGTGTGGCAGGTAGCCGCCCAGTGCTCGCCGGCGCTCGGTGAGGTACTCGTACTCGGGCGAGTCGGTGCCCGGGTGGGCGTAGGGCGGTAGTTCCTGGGCCAGCTCGGCGTCGGAGATCGGCAGGTCGAGGCGATCGCGGAAGGTGCGCAACTCGGCCTCGGTCATCTTCTTGATCTGGTGAGTGGCGTTGCGGGCTTCGATGTCGGATCCGAGCGCCCAGCCCTTGACCGTCTTGGCCAGGACCACCGTCGGCGCCCCGTGGTGTTCCACGGCGGCCCGGTACGCGGCGAAGACCTTCCCCGCGTCGTGCCCGCCGCGCCGCAGCTTCTTCAGCTCGTCGTCGGCCATCCCGGCGACCAGTTGGCGTAGCCGTGGATCGGGGCCGAAGAAGTGCTCGCGGATGAAGGCGCCGCTCTCGACGCGGAGCTGCTGGTACTCGCCGTCGAGGGTGGTGTTCATCTTCTCGACGAGCGCGCCGTCGGCGTCCGCGGCGAGGAGCGGATCCCACTCGCGCCCCCAGACGACCTTGAGCACGTTCCAGCCGGCGCCGCGGAACAGCCCTTCGAACTCTTGGATCACCTTCCCGTTGCCCCGCACCGGGCCGTCGAGGCGCTGGAGGTTGCAGTTGACGACGAAGACGAGGTTGTCGAGGTGCTCTCGACCGGCCAGGGCGAGGGCGGCCAGGCTCTCGGGCTCGTCCATCTCGCCGTCTCCGGTGAAGCACCAGACCGTGGCCTCGGCGGTGTCGGCGATGCCCCGGTCGGCCAGGTAGCGGTTGAACCGGGCCTGGTAGGCCGCCTCGATCAGGCCGAGGCCCATCGACACGGTCGGGAACTCCCAGAAGTCGCTGCGCCGGAGGTGGGGATAGGAGGGCAGTCCGCCCCCGACCTCCCGGCGAAAGCCGTCCAGCTGTGCCTCGGTGAGCCGACCCTCGAGAAACGCCCGGGCGTAGATGCCCGGCGCGGAGTGCCCTTGGAAGAACACCTGATCGCCGGGATGCGCTGCGCTCTTGGCCCGAAAGAAGTGGTTGAACCCCACCTCGTAGAGCGTCGCCGCCGAGGCGTAGGTGGCGAGATGCCCGCCGATGCCGTCGGCCCGGTGGTTGGCCCGGGCCACCATCACGGCCGCGTTCCAGCGCACGAAGTGGCGGATGCGGGCCTCGAGCGTCTCGTCGCCGGGAAAGGCCGGTTCGGACTCGGGTCCGATCGTGTTGCGGTAATCGGTCGTGACGCCCCCGTCGAGACGAACCCCCTTGGTCCGGGCACGGGTGACGACGCGCTCGAGGAGCCGGCTCGCTCGCTCTGCGCCCTCGGCCGCGATAAGCGCGTCGACCGAGTCGAGCCATTCCTGGGTCTCGTCGGGATCTGGATCGGTGTAGGTCGACACGACTGGCTCCTTTGGAATGGACGTGCGGCCCTACTGGCTCTCGTACTGGTGGGCGTCGCCGAGCGCGTGCAGCGCGACGGTGGAGTGGGCATAGGCGCCGCCGGCGCGCATCTCGGCGGCGACCCAGATCGCCTCCATGATCTCCTCGTCGGTGGCGCCCTTGCGCCGGGCGAGCTGCGAGTGGCCGGCGATGCAGTACGGGCATTGCGTGACGTGGGCGACAGCGACCGCGATCAGCTGCTTGGTCTTCTCGTCGAGCGCGCC
This sequence comes from Acidimicrobiaceae bacterium, assembly GCA_003136185.1. GTDB lineage: Bacteria > Actinomycetota > Acidimicrobiia > Acidimicrobiales > Bog-793 > Palsa-601. The sequence goes on from PLDN01000024.1 coordinate 5,209, forward strand.
GGGGCTGAAGACGGCCCGGCTGAACTTCTCGAAGGCGTCGTGGATCTCGGGTGCGAGCTCCTTGCGCCGCCGGCCGATCTCCGCCGTCGCCGTCGGGTACACGCTCTTGTCCTCAGCCATCGCTCCTCCTCGTGGTCTCTACGAGCGGCTGCGCACTGCAGGGTCCGCTGGTCGATGGGCAGTGTCCCAGTCGTCGTGGCGCCGCCCCTGCTTCGTGGTTCTGGCGGCTCCTGCCCACCAGCCGTGCGCACTCGGGCCCCCGATCGGGTGCAAGCCGTCGGGGGCGGTCACCCTGTCCTAGCGTCGCGGCTCGGCTACCACCGGCACTTGTGCTCCTTCGGCACGCGGCAGTGGTGCTGGATTTCGTCACTGACAGCTATTCTAGTCCTGCCTAGAGTTATGTGGACCATGACGAAGAGCGATGGGAGCGGCGACGTCATTTGGCCACTGGCGCGGAGAATCTCATCCCCGGCGGGATGGGCGGCCACGAGGCTGGGCCGGTCGTCTCGGTCGGCAAGGGAAGAGCCGGTCGGCTGGCCCGAGGAGGCGCCGCGCCGCGCCGGTCAGGCGTGATCTTCGCTGTAGACATGATCGTCGGACACGCCGAGGTCGCCTAGCGCGGCCCGCACCGACAGGACCATGTCTCCCGGTCCGGCGACGTAGCAGCAGTGCGGCACCAGCCCGCCGTGAACGTGCCCCAGCACGTCGCTGAGCATGTCGGCGTCGATGCGCCGATGGAAACGAGCGGCGGGATCGTGCGAGCTGCGGGTGAAGGTATGGACGAGCGTGAACCACCGGTGTCGGCGGGCCAACTCCTCGAGCGGCTCGGCCAAGAGCACCGTCGTACGATCGCGGCTCGAACAGAGCATCGTCATCGGGGTCTCTATCCCTCGCGCCGCCGCGTAGCGCACGATCGACACCAGGGGAGCGACCCCGCTGCCAGCGCCGATCAGTGCTACCGGCCCGCCGTCCTGCTCGGTCCAGGTGAGGAAGCCGAACGGGCCCCGTACCGCAAGGACGTCGTCAACCTGGACGCGGCGGGTGAGCAACGGTGAGGCCCGCCCGCCTTCCACCTCGCGGACGGTGATCTCGATCTCGGGGCCGGATGGGAAGGGCGACGAGGAGAGCGAGTAAGCCTGTTGGACGGCGCCGGGTGGAGCGTCGATGGCGAGTTGGACGAGGTAGTACTGGCCGGGAAGGACCACAGGCGTTTCGGGGAGGTGCAGCCGCAGCGTCGTGGCCGAGGGGTCCCGGCAGACGGCGACGACGCGGGCGGCCTCCCACAGCGCCGCCTGGTCGGCGGCGAGCCAGCGATCGGAGGGCACGTCCGAAGCGGTCTGGGTCACCGCTCATCTCCGATGATCATGACCCACGCCCGGGGCTCCCGCACGTCCTCGAGCGCCGCCCCGGCGACAAGTACAGCCCTGTCACCACCCAGCGCGACGACCGTGGGCCAGCGCCGGCCCGACAACCGCAGATGGGTGGTGATGTGGCCTTGCCGGTCGATCCGGCGTATCGCGCTGTTGCCGTGGTCGGCGACCCACAGAGAGCCGTCGGTGGCCGCCGCGATTCCAGTCGGCCAGCGAAGGCCGCTGCCCGGTCCGCTCGTGTCGCCGCCCGCCGGCTCGCCGGCCAGCGTCGTCACCTCTCTGTCAGGGGCGATCCGTCGGATCGCGTTGTTGCCGGTATCGGCCACCCAGCAGGTGCCCTCGGCATCGACGTCGAGGGCGGCGGGGCGCCGGAACCGGGTGTGTGGTCCGCGACCGTCCCCGTAGTCGTAGATCGAGCCGGCGACGGTCGTGACGATGCCGTCGGGCGAGATCACCCGGATCCGGTCGTTGCCGGTGTCGGCGACGTAGCAGGTGCCGTCGGCGGCGACCGCCACGTCGTTGGGGAAGCGGAACATAGCCTCCGTGCCGGACCCGTCGCGATACCCGTTTGCGCCACCAGCGACGACTCGCAGCGCGCCGTCGGGGGAGATGGCGCACACCCGGTGGCGGGTGCTGTCGGCCACGAACAACGAGCCGTCGGGAGACAGCGCCAACCCAGCCGGCGTGGACAGCCGGGTCGAGCCTTCTTCGCTGTTCTGCTTGAGCCGGGCCGGGGTGACGACGATCGGCGTAGCCGTACCAGCCAGGGCGACGCGCCAAATCGTCCCCGACGCCGAATCGGAGACCAGGGTCGCGCCGTCGACGACGGCGAGTCCGCCGGCGCGCCCGGAGAAGGAGAACAGCGCCTGGGAATGCCCGGACGTCGGGTCGGCCACACCCACTGCGGGGTACGGTGCACCCGCCCTGTCCTCGGTTCGGTGCTCACGCTCTCCCGCGGCAATGAGGTCATCACTTCTTCCTCCGGTCTGTCGCGTTGTCAGGCAGCGGGATCGTGCAAGGCCAGCCGCTCGTCTCGGGCTTGGAGCACGAGGAGGGCTACCAGTTCCTCGGCCCGGCCAGAGCACGTCAGCGGAGGGCCTGGGCAGCCCCGTGCCGCCTCGCCGACCAGCGCCTCTGCGGCACTGGACAGCCGTTGCTGACCCCGCCGCAGGATGCGGGCCTGCGCCGGGGACAGGTGGGTCATGGCGACTACCTCGTCGTCGAGGTGAACGGCCAGGGCGTCGGTGAACTCGCGTGCCAGCTGGGCCAGGCGTTGGACGTCGCCGTCACCGGTGGTGGCGTGCACCTTGCGGGCCAGTGTGAGCAGGCCTTCGTGACCGAGGCGGCCCATCTCATGCCACCTCCCTGGTGCTGTGGGTCGCGGCTCGCCCCATCGCACAGCGGCCTTCGTGCACGGCCACCTCCATGGCCCGACCGAGACCACTCATGAAGGTCGTGGCGGTCGAGCGGGCAACGTGGCGGCCGAGCACCAGGTCTCCCGCGAGGCCGAGGACCCCGAGCGGCGGGTAGTAGGTGCCTTCCAGGACTAGCTCGGTGCTCGTCCCGGTCCGGGATCGTGCCAACAGGTCGACGTCCATCACGGGAAAGAGCCCTCGACCCCGCGGGCTTGCCAGCGCACATGGGCGAGCAACCATGGCCTCCGACGATGGACGCTTCGCACCTCGACTTCGACGGGCACCTGGATCACGCGGGGCCACCGGCGCATCGACACTCCCGCCACCGGGCCGTGTCATCGCCTCACGGGCAGCGAAGGCCGACTCGACCAGATCGGCCAGGCAAATGTGAGCTGCTCGCTCCACCTCGGCGAAGGGCAGCTCGACGGCGGTGGAGATGACGACCGTACGACGGAACGGCAGTAACCCGTGCTCGGACGACGGCTGCTTTGGGATCCTCGTTGCTGCTCGCATGGAACTCCTTCCGACGACTCTCTCCCTGAGTATATCTAATAGCAACTAGAGATACGAGGAAAGAACAGATGGACAGGGTGGTGATCGTGGGTGGCGGTTTTGCCGGGTTGGCGGCGGCTCGCCGGCTCGCCGGAGCACCGGTCGATGTGCAACTGGTCGATCGCCACAACTTCCATTCCTTCCAGCCGCTGCTCTACCAGGTGGCGACGGTGGGTCTCGACGCCGCCGACGTGACGTACTCGATCCGCACCATCCTCCGGAGAGCAGCCAACGTCGGTTTCGTCCATGGCCGAGCGGGCCGTCGACCTCGACGACGGAACTACTCTTACTTATCAGCACCTCATCGTGGGGAGCGGAGCGACCCCCGCCTTCTTCAGTGTGCCCGGTGCCGCCGAGCATGCACTCTGCCTCTACACGCTCGACGACGCCCGCGGGGTCCGCAACACGGTCCTCGCCAGCCTCGAGCGGGCCGACCGTGAGCACGCAGACAGCGATCCGCTCGTCGTAGTCGTCGGCGGCGGTCCGACCGGAGTCGAGACGACCGGCGCGCTGACCGAGCTCATCGACATCGCCATCCGTCACGACCGGCTGCGTCTCGACCGCCGCCCCGCCGGGTGGTGCTCCTCGACGCTCGTGACCGTTTGCTTCCGGGCTTTGCCCCGCGGGCGAGCGCCTATGCGGAAAAGACGCTGCGCGCTCGGGGAGTCGAGGTTCGGCTCGGCACCCAGGTCGCATCGGTCTCACGGGCCGGCGTCACTTTGGCCGACGGAAGCAAGATCGCGGCCGCCGTTGTGATCTGGGTAGCCGGGGTCACGGTGGAGGGCACCTTGGCGTCGGGCTTGGCGGGGTTGCGGGGACAGAACGGCCGGCTGGTCGTCGAGCCCGACCTCTCGCTCGCCTTCCACCCTGAGGTCTTCGTCGTCGGCGACGCGGCGGTCCTCCGGTCACCCGGTGGAGGCACGGAGATCGAAGGAGGCCGCAGCCCGAGCCCCGACGGACCCCTCGTGCCCCAGGTCGCCCAGGCGGCGATCCAGTCGGGCGACCACGCAGCGAGGCAGATCCTGAACCGGGTGAGCGGCAAGGAGACGACCCGCTTCGTGTACCACGACAAAGGGATGATGGCGACGGTCGGGCGGCGAGCCGCCATCGCACAGCTGCGGGGCGGTGCCATGGTCCGAGGGATGCCGGGCTGGCTGGCCTGGCTCTCCCTGTACCTCATCGGGTTCCGCAACCGGGTGGTCGTCCTCGTGAACTGGGCGTGGCGCTACTGCAAGTGGCCCGCGGGCCTGTGTCTCATCGTCGGGGACGTCGAGCATCGGCTCGGCGGCCGGGCGCTGCGGTGCCCCGAGTGCCGCCGGTCAGCGCCTCAGCGTCCGTGAACGGCGCTCGCCAGGAGGCGCCACTCGGCGAGCGGCAGCCGGTCCGGTTCGGCGGTCAGCACCTGGACCGCGACGTGGTCGGCGCCTGCGTCGAGGTGGGCGTGCAGGTGGGCGGTGACCTGTTCGGTCGAACCCCGGGCGACTACGGCGTCGACGAGGCGGTCACTGCCACCGTCGGCAAAATCCTCGTCGCTGTAGCCGAGGCGGGCCAGGTTCCCTCGGTAGTTGGCGAGCTCGAGGTAGGCGCCGAGGTGGGCACGGGCGACCCGGCGCGCCCGGTCGCGATCGCCCTCGAGCACGACGGCCACCTCTGGGCAGAGCAACTTGGTGGGCCCGAGCGCCTGGCGTGCCCCAGCGGTGTGCTCGGGTGGCACCAGGTAGGGATGGGCGCCGTCGGCCCGGGCGGCAGCGAGGGCGAGCATGCGCGGCCCGAGCGCACCGAGCACCCGCACCATCGTCGCCGGCGCCGGGGCGGGGCCCTGGTAGGGGGCGGTGTCCATGGCGTCGAGGTAGGACGCCATGGCCTCGAGGGGCCGCTCGTAGCGGTGGCCCCGAGGCTCGACGAGGCGGTCGTGGCTCACGCCCAGGCCGAGGACAAACCGGCCGCCCCAGGCCTCGGCGAGGGTGCGCTGTCCGGCCGCCATCGCCATCGGGTCGCGGGCCCAGATGTTGGCGATGCCCGTCGCTATCACCAGCTGGGTGCTGGCCGACAGCAGCAATGACGCGTTGGCGAACGCCTCGCGCCGGGCGGCCTCGCCGACCCAGAGTGCCCCGAACCCGAGCGCCTCGATCTCGGCGACCGCATCGCGGACAGCACCAGCGGGCTGTCGGTCAAGGGCGGAGGTCCACAGCCCGAACTGGCCCAGCTCCACCTGGCGGGCTCAACCCCGGCCGGCTGGCGCCGAGCCCGCCAGCTGGCGAAGGACGTAGGGGAGGATGCCGCCGTGGCGGTAGTGCTCGCGCTCGCTCGGGGTGTCGAGGAGCGCCCGCAGAGGCAGGGCTCGCCCGTCGGCCAGGACCCGAAGGGCGTCCTCCGCGCCGTTTGCGGCGGCCTCGATGCCCACGATGTCGAAGGACTCCTCGCCGGTGAGGTCGAGGCTCGCCACCGACGCGTCGGCCTCGAACTGGAGGGGGAGGACGCCCATGCCGATGAGATTGGAGCGGTGAATCCGCTCGAAGCTCTCGGCGAGCACCGCCTTGACCCCGAGCAGCATCGTGCCCTTGGCCGCCCAGTCGCGCGACGAGCCCGAGCCGTACTCTTTGCCGGCGAGGACGACGAGGGGGACGGCCTCGACCCGGTAGCGCTCGGCGGCTTCGAAGATCGAAAGCTGCTCGCCGCTCGGCAGGTGACGGGTGACGCCACCCTCCACCCCGGGCACGAGGGCGTTCTTCAGGCGGACGTTGGCGAAGGTGCCCCGAACCATTACGTCGTGGTTGCCGCGTCGGGCCCCGAAGGAGTTGAAGTCACCTCGCTCGACGCCCCGCTCGATCAGGTAGCGCCCGGCCGGCCCGGTCGCGGGGATCGAGCCGGCGGGCGAGATGTGGTCGGTGGTCACGCTGTCGCCGAGGACCACAAGCGCCCGGGCACCGAGCACGTCGCGGAGCTCACTGGGATCGCGGCCCACCGCGTCGAGGAAGGGCGGGCGCTGCACGTAGGTGGACCCGGTTTGCCACTCGAAGCGGGTGCCGCTGCCAGCCTCGAGCGACGCCCAGCGTTCGTCCCCGTCGTACAAGGTGGCGTAGGCGGCGCTGAACTGGTCGCGCCCCAAGACCTCGGCCACCACGGCGTCGATCTCTTCGGGCGCCGGCCACAGCTCTGCCAGCAGCACCGGCTCACCGGTGGCGCTAACCCCGAGCGGCTCGGAGGCAAGGTCGATGTCCATCGTGCCGGCGAGGGCGTAGGCCACGACGAGGGGCGGCGACGCGAGGTAGTTCATCCGCACCTCGGGGTGGATCCGGCCTTCGAAGTTGCGGTTCCCCGACAGCACCGCGCAGACCGCCAGGTGCTCGGCTGCGACCGCCTCGGACACGCCGTCGAGCAGCGGGCCGGAGTTGCCGATGCAGGTGGTGCAACCGTAGCCGACGAGGTCGAAGCCGAGCTCGGCGAGCGGACCGGTCAGCCCGGCACGATCGAGGTAGTCGGTCACGACGCGCGAGCCAGGGGCGAAGGAGGTCTTGACCCAGGGCTTGGGTCGAAGACCCCGCTCGACGGCCGCCTTGGCCAAGAGCCCGGCGCCGATCATCACCTGGGGGTTGGAGGTGTTGGTGCAGCTGGTGATGGCGGCGATGACTACGTGCCCGTCGTCGATGCCCACCGCCTCATCCTGCACCCGGGCCGCCACCGCTCGTCGCACCCGGCTCGGTTCGGGTCCCCCCGCCTCATCAGCGCTCGTCGAGGTCGCCTGCAAGAGCGGGTCCGGCCTCCCCGAAGCGGTCACCCCGGCCATGGCCGACGGCGGGTCGCTGGCGGGGAACGACTCGGCCGAGGCCTCTTCGGGGCTGTCGTCGGCGAGGCCGGGGAGCGTCGGGCCCGTCGTGGTCGCTGGCCAGGTGGGGTGCACGGAGTTGGGTTCGAGCCGGCCGAGCGCCGCCCGGAACGCCCGGCGGGCCCCCGACAGCGCGACGCGGTCCTGGGGCCGTGAGGGCCCGGCGATGCTCGGCTCGACTGCGGACAGGTCGAGGGTCAGCAGCTCGGTGTAGGTGGCGCGGTCGCCACCCGGCTCGTGGAAGAGGCCTTGCTCTTTGGCATAGCGCTCGACGAGAGCGACGCGCTCGGCCGAGCGCCCGGTGAGGCGCAGGTAGTCGAGGGTGACCTCGTCGATGGGGCTGATGGCGCAGGTGGCGCCGTACTCGGGGGCCATGTTGCCGAGCGTCGCCCGGTGCTCGGCGCGAAGTCGCCGCAGGCCCGAGCCGGTGAACTCGACGAACTTTCCGACCACCCCGTGGCGGCGCAAGAGCTCGGCCATGGTGAGCACCAGGTCGGTGGCCGTGGCGGCCGGCGGCAGCTCGCCCGAAAGCTCCACTCCGACGACCGCCGGCATCGGCATCGGGAGGGGCTGGCCGAGCATGGCCGCCTCGGCCTCGATGCCGCCCACGCCCCACCCGAGCACGCCGAGCCCGTTCACCATCGGGGTGTGGGAGTCCGTGCCAACCAAGGTGTCGGGGAAGGCGTCGCCCTCGTCGGTGGAAAAGACCACCCGGGCGAGGTACTCGAGATTGACCTGGTGGCAGATGCCGGTGTCGGGCGGCACCACGGCGAAGCGATCGAAGGCCTGCTGCGCCCAACGCAGCAGGCGGTAGCGCTCGACGTTGCGGGCGTGCTCGATCGCCGCATTGGCGGCGAAGGCGTCGGGGCGGCCGACGACCTCGGCGATCACCGAGTGATCGATGACCAGCTCGACGGGGACGCGGGGATTGACGAGCGCCGGGTCACCACCGAGCTCGGACAGGGCGTCGCGCAACGCGGCAAGGTCGACCACGGCCGGGACACCGGTGAAGTCCTGGAGGAGCACCCGCTCGGGGGCGAAGGCCACCACGGCAGGGTCGGCGGGGTTCCCGGGCCACGCCGCCAGGCGCGCGACGTCGGCGGCGGTGACCTGGCGGCCGTCCTCGTGGCGCAGGACGTTCTCCAAGAGGATCTTGATCGAGTACGGCAGGCGCCCGATGTCGCCGACGTCCTCGAGGGCGGACAGCCGCCAGATCCGGTAGCGGCGGTCGCCGACCTCGAGGGTCGCTCGGGCGCCGAAGGTGTCGAGGGTCATGGCGTCCTGCGTGTTGGGCCGCCAGCCGCCGCCGGTCACGGCTACTCGCTCCCCGACTGAGCAGGCACCGACGGCCCCGTCGACGCCGGCACGGTCGTGGGAAGGCTGCCGTCCAGCTCGGCGCGCAGCGTCCGGGCGGCGGCCACCATGTGGGCGAGGGCGGCGGTCACCTCGTCGTAGCGGCGGGTCTTGAGCCCGCAGTCGGGGTTGACCCACAGGCGGTCAGCCCCGACGTCACCGAGCGCGCGTCGGAGCAGGGTCTCGAGCTCGGCCGCGGCCGGCACCAACGGCGAGTGGACGTCGTAGACTCCCGGGCCGACCCCACCTCGGTAGCGGACGTGGCGGAGGTCGCCGAGGAGGGCCAGGTGCGACCGCGAAGCCTCGAAGGACACCACGTCCACCTCCAGATCCTCCAGCACGTCGACGACATCGGCAAGCTCGGCGTAGCACATGTGGGTGTGGACCTGGGTGGCCACAGCCGCCGCCTGCGTGGCGAGCCGGAAGGCCCTCGTAGCCCAGGCCAGGTACCCGAGGCGTTCGGCGACCCGCAGCGGCATCCCCTCTCGCAGGGCCGGTTCGTCGACCTGGATGATGGCGGTGCCGGCGGCCTGGAGGTCCGTGAGCTCGTCGCCGATGGCCAGGCCGAGCTGGGCGGCGGTGTCGGCCTCGGGCTGGTCGTCGCGTACGAACGACCAGCACAGCATCGTCACCGGCCCGGTCAGCATGCCCTTGACCGGCTTGGTGGTCCGGGACTGCGCGTAGCGGGCCCATTCCAGCGTGATGGGAGTGGGGCGGGAGACGTCGCCGTAGAGGATCGGGGGTCGCACGCAGCGCGACCCGTAGGACTGCACCCAACCGGTCTCGGGCAAGACGAACCCGCCGAGCTGGGCGGCGAAATAGCGGACCATGTCGTCACGCTCGGGCTCGCCATGGACGACCACGTCGAGGCCAAGCTCCTCTTGGAGCGCGACGACCCGGTCGATCTCCGCACACAAGGCGGCCCGGTAGTCCTCGCCGCCGGTCCGCCCCGCCCGCCACGACGCCCGCACAGCGCGCAGCTCGGGGGTCTGGGGGAACGAGCCGATGCTGGTCGTGGGAAGCGGCGGGAGACCGAGCCGGGCCCGCTGGGCATCCGCCCGTGCGCCGAGCGGTGCCGAACGGCGGGGGTCCGCCGGAGCAGCAGAGGTCGCCCGGCGCACGGCGGGGTCGGTGACTTTCGGGGAGCTGCGCCGGGCGGCGAGCGCAGCCCGGTTCGCCTCGAGGGCGTCGGCGACCGCGGCCCGGCCCTGTTCTGCGCCTTTGGCGAGGGCGGACAGCTCGGCAAGCTTCTCCTCGGCGAAGGCCAGCCACGGGCGGATGTCGGGGTCAAGAGTGGTCTCGGGGACGAGGCTGGCGGGGACGTGGAGGAACGAGCAGGAGCTGGAGGCGACGACTTCGCCGCATAGGTCGCCCACGCGGTCGAGGAGGTCCAAGGAGGCGTCGAGGTCGTTCGCCCATACGTTGCGCCCGTCCACGACCCCGGCGAACAGCGCCCGCGCACCGAGACCACCGGCCTCCTCCAACAGGGCGAGGTTCTCCTGGCCCCGGCAGAAGTCCAGGCCAACGCCCTCGACCGGCAGGTCGCAAAGCACCCCCATGGCGTCCCCGGCGTGGCCGAAATAGGTGGACACCGTGACCTTCGGGCGCCGGGGGGACTCGCCGAGACGGCGGTAGGCGCGACGCAAGGCGGCGAGCTCATCGGTGGTCCGATCCTCGACCAGGGCCGGCTCGTCCAAGCGCACCCAGGAGGCGCCCGCGTCTTCGAGCTCGGCGAGCAGGTCGGCGTAGGCGTCTGCGAGCGGGTCGAGGAGGGACAGCGGGTCGGTACCGGCGGCGTGGGCGCTGCGCAGCAGGAAGGTGAGCGGTCCGAGCAGCACCGGGGTGGTCGAGATCCCGAGGTGGGCAGCCTCGACCAGCTCGCCGGCTGCCTTGGTGGCGTCGGATGCGAAGGTGGTCTCGGGGGCGATCTCGGGCACGAGCTGGTGGTAGTTGGTGTCGAACCACTTGGTGAGCTCGAGCGGCGCCACCGCGGCGCCGTCCACCTCCCCTCCTCGCGCCATGGCAAAGTAGCCGGCCGGGTCGACCTGGCCGGCGTCGCCGCGGTTGTCGCCGTCGCCGGCGAGCCGGGCAAAGCGCCGCGGGACGGCGCTGACGGCCACGGCCGCGTCGAGCACGTGGTCGTAGAGCGAGAAGTCGTTGGACGGCATGAAGTTGATCCCGGCGGCGGACAGGGTCTCCCAGTTGTGGCGGCGGATGCCCGCGGCGGTCGCTTCGAGCTCGCCAGCGGGCGATCGGCCCGCCCAGTAAGCCTCGAGCGCCCACTTGAGCTCCCGCTTGGGACCGATCCGGCCCATGCCGTGCACGGCCGTCCTCATGCGACCTCCCCACACCGGTGCCGCCCCACGGGCGCAGACGACGGCTCGCGTGCCCGCTCGGGCTCGCCGTCATCGGCCAGCTCCCAGCCATCGCCCAGCTTCCCGGCGCGGTCGAGACCGTCGAGCAGGAGGTGGAAGTACACGATCCCGCCGTAGGGCGACCAGGATCTGGACAGGTCGGCCACGTCGTCGTACCCGGCGTCGGCTGCGAGCCCGAAACGGCGGCGGAGGTTGTTGCGGGCGCCGACGTCGTCGCCGGGGAGCACGTGCCAGCGGCCGAGCCCCCGCAACAGGGTGTACTCGGCGCTCCACCGCCCGATCCCGGGAAGCTCGGCGAGGGCGGCGACGGCAGCCTTGTCGTCGAGGTCTTCCAACCCGACGAGGTCGACATCGCCGCTCGCCACCCGGCGGGCAAGCAGCGTAAGGGTTCGGGCCTTGGCGTGGGAGAACCCCAGGATCCGCAGATGGGGCGGGTCCGCCCCGGCCAGGGACTCGGGTGTCGGGAACCCGGCCGGCGCGTTCATTCGTCCTGGAAGGGTCGGGCCGTAGCAGCGGGCGAGCCGGGTGAGGAGGTGGATCCCGACGGTGAGCGACAGCTGCTGGCAGGCCACGGCGTTGACCAGCGCCTCGAACACGCTCGGCAGGCGCGGCGGGCGCATGCCGACGAACCGGTGGGCGAGCGGGACGAGGCGGCGGTCGCGCTCGACAAGGGAATAGAACCCCGAAAGGTCCACCCCGAGCCCCAGCGTCTGTTCCAGGAGGTGGCGAGCCTCGGTGAGCTCGGCGTCGTCCGGCGCACTGCCGGCGGCGCGCACCTCGACCACCAGCACGGAGCGAGCCCGGCCGTCGTCGGGTTCCTGGCGGACGGCAAGGCCGACCGGTCGGCCGCCCAGGACGACGGTGCGGCGATACCAGGTGCCGTCCCAGGTGTCGATGGCGTTGTGCGCCCGGCGGCGCAGCGCCCACACGGTGAGGCCGAGGCAGAACGGGGAGGACACCTCGAGCTCGAAGCGGGAAACTCCCATACAGCGCTAGCTCCCCTCGGACCTGATGACGGTGGACCCGGTGACCTTGGACCGGGTGACCTTTGACCCGGCGACCACGTCACAGAGCACGGCTGCGCCGGAGCGCTCGACGTCGCGCGTCGCGGTGAGGAGCACGAGGCGCCGGGTGGCGGCCAGGCCTCGCAGGCGGTCCACCTCCGACGCGTCCGGCGGCGAGGCCAGCTCGGCCCGGTAGCGGCGGGCGAACTCGGCGAAGCGCTGCGGGTCGTGGCCGTACCAGCGGCGTAGCTCGGCGCTCGGGGCGGCGTCCTTCGCCCACTCGTCGTAGTCGATGGCGGCCTTCTTCACCCCACGGGGCCACAGGCGATCGACGAGCACGCGGTGCTCGCCCGGCGCACGACCCGGGTCCTCGTACACCCGGACCACCTCGACTGGGGACTTCTTGCCCCGCGGCTTCGCCACGGCGCTGCTCACCGGCTCCGGAAGCCCAGCACCCCGGCAGCGGCGTCGCACATCATGGCCGGGCTCCACGGCGGGTCCCATACGACCCGCACGTCTACCCCGCCGCCGCCGTGCAGCGCGTCGGCGACGGCCGCACGGGCCATCTCGGGGAGGCTCTCCGACGCCGGACATCCCGGCGTCGTAAGCGTCATCTCGATCACCACGGTGCCGGCCTCCTCCCGCACGTCATAGACGAGGCCGAGCGACACGACGTCGATGCACAGCTCGGGGTCGTAGACAGAACCGAGCGCGCTCCACGCGGCGTCCAGCGGGTCGTCCGGCGTGAGGCGGACTCGGGTCGGACCGATGGTCAGGGGCGCCGCGGGTGGCGTCGCCCGGCGACCGAGGCGGCTCATGACGGCTGCCGGAACGTGACCTGCCAGTCGCCTCCGCCGAGATCGACGGGCTCGTAGGAAAAGCCCTGCGAGGACAGGACCCCTTCCAAGGGGACCGGCTCGAAGGGCGCCAGCACGACGAGCTCCTCGCCGTCTGCGAGCGAGGCCGCCGTCGCCATGATCATCTCGAACGGCTCGCCGCCCGACGCGATAATCGGTCGCGCATCGAACGTCGCCATCGTCACCTCCTATCACGCACGGGGCCTTCCCCGACCGGCTGCTAGTTTTTCTGTCTGATGCTAGAAGTAGAAGTTAGCATGCGTGCGGTCCGAGGGCGTCAGGTGGCACAACTGCCCCCGCGCCGAGCCTGGTCGTGGCCGGCGAAGGCCCGGTGAGCGCGGCGGCCACACCCCACGAGCCCGAGCTGAGTCCCGAGGTGGCCCGTCGCCGGGGGCTGCGCACCGGATGGACCACCGGCACTTGTGCCTCTGCGGCAGCCAAGGCCGCGTTCAGCGCGCTGTGGACCGGGCGGCGGCCGAACCTCGTCGAGGTCGACCTGCCCGGGGGACGACGGGTGCGCTTTCCCGTCGAGTGGGACGCCCAGGACCGGGCGGTCGTCGTCAAGGACGCCGGCGACGATCCCGACTGCACCCAGGGGGCCCGGATGACTGCCGAGGTCCGCTGGGCCGACGGCGGTGCCGGCGCCACGTTGGTGGCCGGGCTAGGGGGGAGGATCACCAAGCCGGGGCTCGGCCTGGCCGTCGGCGCCCCGGCCATTAACCCGGTGCCGAGGCGCATGATCCTCGCCGCGCTCGGCGAGGTAGGCCCCGAGCCAGTAGTGGTGACCTTCTCGGTCCCCGGTGGAGAGGCGATGGCGGCCGAGACGACCAGTGCGCGGCTCGGGATCCTCGGCGGCATCTCCATCCTCGGCACCTCCGGGGTGGTGCGACCGTTCTCGACCGCCTCCTACCGGGCGTCGGTCGTCCAGCAGATCGACGTGGCCGCCGCCCAAGGGGAACGGACCGTCGTGCTGGCGACCGGGGCACGCTCGGAAACAGCCGGCGCCCGGCTCTACCCGCACCTCGACCCGGTGTGCTTGGTCGAGGTGGGCGACTTCACCGGGGCGCCTTGCGACGCTGCGCACGCGCCGGCATGGACCGGGTGATCTTCGTCGGCATGGCCGGCAAGCTGACCAAGCTCGCCGCCGGGGTCATGATGACCCACTTTCACCGCTCCGACGTCGACACCGCCCTCCTCGCCGCCCTCGCCAGAGAGGTGGGAGCGCCGGCGGCGGTGGTCGAAGCGGCCACGGCCACGGCAACCGCCCGGCACTTCTTCGACGTGTGCACGACCGAGAGGTGCTTGGCGCCGCTCGCCCTGTTGTGCGAGCGAGCCCACGCCGCTTGCTTGGCCTACGCCGGGGCAGGCTTTGCCCTCGAAGTAGTCTTGGTCGACTACGAGGGCATCATGGCCCTCTGCCGCGCCGGGTGAACTGCCGGCGGACCGGTTCCCGTGAATATCTAGCCAAAGCTAGAGATACAGTAGGTGTCGTGCACAGCGTTTATTCTGGCCGAGGTTCGAGCACCGCGACCCGTTCGGGTGGCGACGCCGGTACCCCGGCCAAGGTGGCCCCCCAATGGCAGGAGGCGGCCGTGGTAGAGGTCATCGACGAGGCTCCCGACGCCGTCACCCTGCGGCTGCAGCTGGCCGAGGACAGCGGCTTCCTCGCCGGCCAGTACTACAACGTCCGGCTCGGCGTGCCTGGGCGCCCGCCGCCCGTCCAGCGCGCCTACTCGGTCGGCTCCTCTCCGCTTCCCGATCCGTCGGTCATCGACTTGGGGGTGCGGGCCGTGCCCGGCGGGCTGGTCTCCCCTCGCCTGGTGCGCGACCTCTCTGCCGGACAGCACCTCTGCGTCCGCGGCCCGTACGGGCGGTTCACCTGGAGCGACGACGACCCCGGCGCGGTCTTGCTCGTCGGGGCCGGCAGCGGGTTGGTGCCGCTCATGTCCATGCTCCGCTACGCCGTGGTGAGCGGCCGAACAGAGCCGGTATGGCTGGTGTGCTCGGCGACCACCTTCGACCACGCCTTCTATCGAGACGAGCTGGCGCGACTTGCGGCGAGTGAGCCGTGGCTGGGTGTCACGCACTGCGTCACCCGGGACTCGACCGAGCCTCGCGCCACCTACCACCGCCGGATCGACCGGGAAGTCCTGGCCGAGGTGCTCGGCGGCGCGCTGCCCGCCCGGGCGTACCTGTGCGGTCCGCCCGCCATGGTCGACGCCGTCGCCGCTGCCCTTGGCGAGTTCGGCGTCGACCTCGGCGCCGTCTTCACGGAGAAGTACGACTGACCCATGACCTCTATGACCTGGCCGCTACCTGTCATCCGTCGGGCGAGAGCTGCACGTTGTTCTGCCAAGCACTAGACTAATCAGGAGCGTTCTAGTGTGCAAGGAGGGAGATGCCGGCTGAGACGCACCAGGTGGGACACGCCGTTGGGGCCGAGGATGTCTTCGAGTTGCTGTGCGTCTTGCTTGCCGACGACACCGACGAGGACCCGGCGACGGCCACCCTGTCGACCCTCGGGGTGGATGCCGAGGATCTGGGCGCGCTGTGGGACGCGGTGTGCGAGGAGTTCGCCGAGCGCAGTCTCGGTCCCGAGCTCGAACCGGACGTCCTCGACCCGTCCATGACCCTCGAAGCGGCGGCGCTGACCATGGCGGCCGTGCTGATGGCAGCGGCCAGCGATGGCTGCTGACGCCCGAGGCCTGACGCCTCCTGCACCCGGCGCCTGGGAGGGGCGGCCCGCCGGTGTGTCCGGTGCCGTCCCGCCACCGTCGGTGCCCCTCGCGTTCCTGGCCGCCGCGTCGTTCGGGCTGGTGGCCTGCGGTGGCGCGTGGCTGTGGGCCCGAGGCGCCGCGGCGATGGACCCGACGGCGGACCCGGTCGTGGCTGCCGTGCACTTCGGGGTGTTGGCGACGCTTTCGATGGGAGTGCTCGGCGCCATGCACCAGTTCACCCCGGTCATCACCGGCAGACCGCTGCGCTCGGTCCGCCTCGCCCGTGCCACCTTCGTCACCTGGCTGGCGGCCTCGTGGATGCTGCCCTTGGGGGTGGCCACCGAACAGCTTGTTGTGACTGCCATCAGCGGTGCGCTCGCCGGGCTGGCGGTCGTGCTGTTGGTAGTGAACTTCGTCGGGCCGCTCTCGGTGCGGGGCAAGGGCGCGCCGGTCAGCGCCCTGCGCTTCGCCCTGGCCGGCTCGGTGCTCACCGGGTTCCTCGGCGTCGTCTTCGTCGCCGACCGCCAAGGGAATTGGTTCGACCTCACCGGGCACGTCGACCTCGCGATGGGCGTGATCGGCCTGTTCGGCTGGCTCGGAATCACCTACATCGGCGTCGCCGAGAAGCTGTGGCCCATGTTCATGCTCGCCCACCTGCCGGGCCGTCACGTGGCGGGGCGTCTCGCCGTGTGGGGCGTCGCGTCGGGGGTGGCACTCTTCACCCCTGGGCTCGCATGGAACGTCCCGGGCCTCGCCTGGGCGGGGGCAGGGATCCTCACCGCTGGCCTCGCCGCCCACGTCGCCTCTCTGCTGGCCCATGTCCGCCATCGGCGCCGGAAGGCCGACTTGCACCTCGCCTTCGTGCTCACCGCAGCGGCGTGGCTGGCGGTCAGCGGTTGCCTCGCCCTGGCGGCTGCCCTGCAGGTGGCACACCATCACCACGCCGGCGTCGCCCTGGCGGCCGCGGCTATGGCAGCGTCCGGTGGCTGGTTGCTCGAGGCGCTCGTGGGCCATTCCCACAAGGTCGTGCCGTTCATCTTGTGGTCGGCGCTTCGCTCCAGAGGGATCGCCACCGGACCGGCGGGCAAGCCCCTCATGTTCGCCGACCTCTACGACCACACCTGGGCTGGCGTGGCTTACGTCACCGTCACGACCGGGATGGCGGCGCTGTGCGCAGGCCTCGGGGCGTCGACACCGGCGGCGACCGCAGCAGGTGGGGCCTTGCTGGCGGTGACCGGGATCGTGGTGGCCGCCAACCTGTCGGTCGTCCCGCTCCGCATGCTCAGTCGCCCCGCAGTCCACGCCGCCGTCGACGTGGCCGTCTCGGGCGGAGACGGGCTGGCAGCCTCATGACCGAGCACGTCGCATCGAGCGCTGGACCCCTCGTCGCGCCGCCGCCGTCGGGACCACCGACGACCGGGGACGAGTCGTGCTGGTGAGCACACACGAGCAGATGCCGATTGCAGAGCAGGCGCTCGGCCGCCCGGCCGAGGCCATGGCGGAAGCAGCGCACCACTACGTGCTCGGCACGCCGCTCATCCCACCGTTCCCCGAGGCCCTCGAGCGAGCAGTGTTCGCCCTTGGGTGCTTTTGGCCCGCAGAGCGCCATTTCTGGGTGGTCGCCGGTGTCTGGACGACGGCGACCGGCTACACCGGCGGCGGCACGCCCAACCCGACCTACGAACAGGTCTGCTCCTCAAAGACCGGGCACGCCGAAGCGGTCCTCGTCGTCTTTGACCCGGCCGCGGTCAGCTACGAGGACCTGCTCAAGGTCTTCTGGGAGAGCGCGGACCCGACCCAGGGGATGGGCCAAGGCAACGATATCGGCACCCAGTACCGCTCGGCGATCTACACGTGCTCGAAGACCCAGCGCTCGGCCGCCACGGCATCGCGTGACCGCTATGCGGCGGCGCTGAAGAAGGCCGGGCGCGGCGAAATCACCACCGAGATTATCGACGTCGGCGACTTCTACTACGCCGAGGAGTACCATCAGCAGTACCTGGCGAAGCACTCATACGCCGCCTGCGCTCTCGTCGGGACCGGAGTCCCCTTGTCCGGAGGGAGCGTCGCCCCAACGCCCTCGATCGATCTTGGCGCCCAACGCTCGACCACGGGACCGGCCTAGATGCCCGACCTCCGTCCCGGCCGAGAGGCGGAGCGGACGGCCGGAGCGCGGCCCTCCTCGACGGTCGGCGCCTCCGCGACGAGATCCTCGCCGACCTGCGAAGACAGATCGAGGCCGTCGGCTCGCCGCCGGTGACGCTCGGAACCGTCGTCGTCGGCGACGACCCGGCCAGCAGGTCGTACGTGGCGTTCAAACATCGGGCCGCCGCGCAGGCGGGCATGCGAGCGGTCGGCGTGACCCTCGCCGAGACCGCTTCACATGCCGAGGTCGACGACGCCATCGAGCGTCTGGGGGCGGACCCCTCGGTGCACGGAGTCTTCTTGCCGGTTCTCCTCCATGGCTACCTCGACGTAGACGCGGCACTGGCACGCCTGGACCCGGCCAAGGACATCGACGGCATGACTGCCACCAGCCTCGGCCGTCTCGCCCTCGGCGCGCCTGGTCACGTCCGCTGCACCGCACTCGGTATCGTGCGCCTGTTCGAACGCCACGGCGTCGCGACGGCGGGAAGCCACGTCGTCATCCTCGGCCGCCTCTGGCCTGGTGGGTGCCCCCTTGGCGCTGCTGCTGTCCTCGGTGAGCCACGGTGCCGTCGTCACCTTGGCAGACCCGGCCTCGCCGACCGGGAGGCGCTGGCCGACCTCGCCGAGCTGTGCCGCCAGGCTGACATGGTCGTGAGCGATGTGTCGCGTCCCCATCTGGTCACCGCCGACTGGGTCCGGCCGGGGGCCACCGTCGTCGACGCGGGTGTGTCGAGCGTCGACGACCACATTGTCGGCGACGTCGACTTCGCTGCGGTCCAGGCCGTCGCTGGCGCCATCTGTCCGAACCCTGGCGGCGCCGGGCCGATGACCGTCGCCCGCCTCCTGCAAGCCACCCTGGCCGCAGCCCGCGCCAGCGGTGCTGTCAAGAGGTAGCAGAGAGCTTGCGAGGGGAGCGGTGATGGTCGAGCGCTCGTCGACGCCGGCTGAGTCGCCAAAGACTACGACCCGCCCGACCGCTGGTGGCATGACATCGACTCTTGGGCCGCATGCCGTCAACGGCCAACGTCATGCCCCGCGTTGGGCGTGAGGAGGCAGGCCTCAGCAGGACCCGCCTTCGTCCCTCCAATGCTTTCGTTGAGTTGGCACCGCGGTCGGCGCGGGCCGTGTCAGCGGGTGAGGATCGGCACGCAGTCCGAACCGCACGAGCTGTCAGGTGACGGCGGCTCGCCCCGGCGGTGGAGGACGGCCCTGGTGGGTACGACGGCGAGCAGTTCGCCGTCGGGGCCGCCCAAGGGGCCGGCGAGGCCGTCGACGATCAGGCTGTACCCGCCGGGCTCGGCTGGCGGGTACAGCAAGGTCACCTGCCGGTGCCCGCTCGCCTCGGATCCCGGCCAGCTGCTCGGCGCGTGGACGATCAGCTGCTCCCCCGGCACGTCCCAGTTGACGGTGACCACGGCGCAGTGTGGTTGGTGGTGCGCGTTCACCGTCACGAGGTACGGCTCGGTGACGAACCCGGCGGCCGCGGCGCGCAAGCGGTCGAGATCCTCGTTGTGTGCGACGCTCACCGCGGCGATGGTAGCAACGGCCCGGGTCGCTCCGAAGCCGCCGGGGCGGAGATCACGCGACGAGGCGCGCCACGAGCTGGATCTCGGTGGCGGCGAGAGCCTGCGACACTGGGCAACCGACCTTGGCCTTCTCGGCCTCTCGGTGGAACGTCTCGTCGTCGATGCCGTCGACGGCCGCTTCGGTGCGTAGCTCGATGCGCGGGATCGAAAGCCGTCGGCCGTCTTCTCGATGCCGACGCGGGCGGTGGTGTCGATGCGGGTCGGGGGGTGACCGAGCTCGGAGAGCGCCAGCGACAACGCCATCGTGAAACACCCGGCGGCCGCTGCGCCGAGCAACTCCTCGGGGTCCGTCCCCGCTTCGGATTCAAAGCGCGAGCCGAACGAGTACGGCGCCTCCAGCCGGCCGCTCTCGACCGAGATCGTGCCGTGGCCCTCCTGTAGCGATCCTTCCCATGCGGCCGTAGCCGTTCTCACTGGCATCTCTGTTCTCCTTTGCTTATCGGCTTCAGCCGATGCGGTCTGGACCGGTCCGGCTAATCCTCGATGAAGATGCACTCCCCCGGGCACTCCTCGGCCGCTTCGCGCACCGCGTCCTCGAGCTCGGAGGGCACCTGTGCGACGCCATCGGCACCGCCGGGGTCGCTCAACACCCGGTCGCCCTCTTTCACGTAGGCGAGCCCGTCCTCCAAGAGGGTGAAGACCTGCGGGCAGATCTCCTCGCACAGGCCGTCGCCCGTGCACAGGTCCTGGTCGATCCAGACTCTCACCGCTCACCACATCCCGAGCTCGAGGCGAGCGTCCTCGGACAAGCGGCTCACGTCCCAGGGGTCTTGGGCCTTGCCTCGGCGCTCACCGTCGACGCGGCTCGGATCGCGGCCGGCGAGCACGTGCGCGAGGGTGCTCTTGCCAGAGCCGTTCGGGCCCATGATGGCGTGCACCTCCCCGGCGCGGACAGTGAGGCTCACGCCACGTAGGATCTCGGTGCCATCGACGCTGGCACGAAGGTCGTCGATCACGAGCATCAGCCGACGGCTCCTTCCAGGCTCACCGACAGGAGACGCTGGGCTTCGACGGCGAACTCCATCGGCAGCTCCTTGAAGACCTCCCGGCAGAAGCCGTTCACGATCAGCGAGGTCGCCTCTTCTTCGGCGATGCCCCGCTGGGGGCAGTAGAAGAGCTGGTCCTCGCTCACCTTGGAGGTGGTGGCCTCGTGCTCCACCTCGGCGCTCGGGTGCTTCACCTCGACGTAGGGAAACGTGTGGGCGCCGCAGTCGCTCCCCATGAGGAGGGAGTCGCAGCGGGTGTGGTTGCGGGCGCCCTCGGCCGATCGCAGCACCTTCACGAGTCCGCGGTAGGTGTTCTGGCCGTGGCCGGTCGAGATCGCCTTGGAGACGATCGTGCTGGTGGTGTTCTTGCCGATGTGGATCATCTTCGTGCCGGTGTCGGCCTGCTGGTGGTTGGCCGACACCGGCACCGAGTAGAACTCGCCGACCGAGCCGTCTCCTTGGAGGACGACGCCCGGGTACTTCCTGGTGATCGCCGAGCCGGTCTCGACCTGGGTCCAGGAGATCTTCGATCGCGCCCCGGCGCAGGGGCTTCGCTTGGTGACGAAGTTATAGATCCCGCCCTTTTCCTCCGCATCCCCGGGGTACCAGTTCTGGACCGTCGAGTACTTGATCTGAGCGTCGTCCATGGCGACGAGCTCGACGACCGCGGCGTGGAGCTGGTGCTCGTCGCGCATCGGGGCGGTGCACCCTTCGAGGTAGCTCACCGATGCCCCCTCCTCGGCGACGATGAGGGTGCGCTCGAACTGGCCCGTCCCCGCCGCGTTGATGCGGAAGTAGGTCGACAGCTCCATCGGGCAGCGCACGCCCTTGGGGACGAAGCAGAACGAGCCGTCGGTGAACACCGCCGAGTTGAGCGTGGCGAAGAAGTTGTCCCTGTAGGGGACCACCGAGCCGAGGTAGCTGCGCACGAGGTCGGGGTGGTCCCTCGCGGCCTCGGAGAACGAGCAGAAGATGACGCCGGCTTCTGCCAGCTTGGTCTTGAACGTCGTCGCCACCGACACCGAGTCGACGACCGCGTCGATCGCCACCCCCGAGAGGCGCTCCTGTTCGGCCAAGGAGATGCCGAGCTTGTCGAACATCGCTCGAAGCTCGGGGTCCACCTCCTCCAGGCTCCCGGGCGTCGCCTTGGGTTTGGGAGCGGCGTAGTAGATGATGTCGTCGTAGTCGATCGGCGGATAGGACACGTTCTGCCACCTCGGCTCGGACAGCGTGCGCCAGCGGCGGTAGGCCCGCAGGCGCCACTCCAGCAGCCAGTCCGGCTCGCCCTTCTTGGCCGAGATGAGGGCGATGACCTCCTCGCTGAGGCCGCGCGGGGCGAGGTCGGTGTCGAGGTCGGTGGAAAAGCCGTAGGCGTACTCGCGCTCGACGAGCTCGGCCACGGCGCTCTGGGGGCTGCGCACCGGACTGCTCACCCGGCCAGTCCCGCCGGGCGCCCGATACGCACCCGCCACACCTTGGGGCCGGACTCCAGGTAGTCCGAGGTGCCAACGTGGCGGGCCTCGAACTGGTAGCGCAGCGGTTTGGGGTCGTGGTCGTTCACGAGCACGAAGCCGGCTCCTGGGCTGAGGGCGTCGTAGGTGGCGAAGATGGACTCGTGACGCTGCTCGTGGGAAAGGGCCGGACATCGAGCTCGGCCTCGGCCCCGCCGGTCCCACCCTTACCTTGCGCCGCGCCGGCGGCCGGGCTCGCCGGGCGCCCGATGCGGACCCGCCACACCTTGGGGCCGGCCTCGAGGACGTCCCAGGCGAACTCGCCGGTGTGCTCGGCCTCGAACTGGTAGCGCAGCGGCTTGGGGTCGTGGTCGTTCACGAGCACGAAACCGGCACCCCGGGCAAGGGCGCTGTAGGCGGCGAAGATGGCCTCGTGGCGTTGTGCGGGTGCGAGGTCCCGCACGTCGAGGAGCGCCTCGTTCGCCGGTTCCCCGTTTCGGACTTCACCGGTGCTGGTCGCAGCGGTGAAGGTGACGGGCTCCGCCGTCACCGAACGGACCAGGCGGTGCAGCGCAGCGGTCACCCGGACCGCCAGGTCCGGTCTCGGCACCCGCAGGACCGCCCATGCCTGGGCGACGAGCCGGCACGCCCGGTCCCCCTGACCAGCCTCGGCCAACCCGCCTCCTGCGTCGAGCAGCAGCGAGAGCATCCTCGACTCGGTGTCGGGGGCCGAGGAGTCCTCCTCGGTGGAGGTGGCGTGCTGGGCGGCTTCGGTGAGGCGATGCATCTGGACCAGCAACTGCGCCAGGTCAACTGTCTTGTCGGCTTGCAGCGGCGGCAGGAGGAGGTCGTTCTCCTTTCCCACGTGCGTGGCGAAGAGCGCGCCGAGCGCCTCGGCCTGCGCCAGTGCGTCCGGGCCGCTCGAGGACTGGGCGAGCCGTTCGAGCGACGACGCCAAGCTCCGGTGCTCGGCGGTCATCTCCTCGACCGTCGCCGCAAGCTCGGGGCGAGCTCGGGCGGCTTGATAGACGGTGTGCTCCTCGGCGAGAGCGTGGGGGAGCACCTCATCGGCCACGTATGCCACGAACTCAGCGGCTGCCGCCTCGTAGGCGCGCTCGCTCTCGACGGCCGCCCGCAGGGCGCCCACCCGTCTCGCTACCTCGTCACCGAGGTTCTGGTGGTGCGCCAACATCGCCTCGAAGGCTTCGTTCTCGGTGATCGTCACGGCGCGTGCTCCTCCTCGCTGCCGCTTCAAGAGCCGGCGGCGCTGTCCAATAGTATCTCTAGTCTATACTAGATGTACAGGTGGAAGTGACGGCCAGACCGGGCTCTCCTGACGAGAGTTCGTGCCGATGACATGGCAGCGCTGCCCGAAGACGTACTCCACTACAACGAACCGGGGTGACGAGGATGTTGGCAACGAGCACGCCGCTGGTGGCAGTCGAGCTTCTTTCGGCCTGCGTCTGGGTGGGCAGCCTTGTCTGCCTCGCACTGGTCGCCAACGTGGCTCGCCGGGTGCTCGACGGTCCCTCCCAGGTGGTGTTCTTCCGTGCCATCGGCCGCCGCTACGGGATCGTCGGCACCGTCTCGCTGCTGGTGGCGATCGGGGTGGGCCTGGCGTTGGCGTGGCCACCCTCGACCTGGTCGGGAACCATCGCCGCCGCCGTCGCCCTCGCCGGTGTCCTCGTCGTCGCGACGGCCGCTGGCATGGTCCAGGCGCGGGCGATGACGCGGCTTCGCCGACGCGCCATGAGCACGCCCGACGACGACAACGCCTTGGCAGCGGTGCGCCGGGGCAAATGGCTGGCGAGTGGGGTGCGCAGCCTGATGGCCATCCTTACCCTGGCAATCGTCGTGCTCGGTGCCCAGGCGATTGTGCGCTGAGCCGGCTGGCCGAGTGCACCAGGGCAGCCCCGAGATGGTTTCTCTAGTGACCGGTAGCTAAAGTCGTTCAGGTGCGCACTCCGCGACTCCCCATCGTCGACGGTCAGCAGGCGGGGACTGGCTGTCCAGGAGAGGAGGGCGGGACGGTCCGTCCAACCCCTGCCAAGGGTGGCGAGCCGCCCGGGAAACCTCGCTCGTGGGTAGTGTTCGTCGTCGTCGGTGCCGTGCTGGTGTTGGCCGGAGGTTTCGTTGCCGCCGCCGGGGGGGAGGCGCCGAGTCGGCACCTCTCATGGGCGAGCGCCTACCTCGTCCTCGTGTGCGGCTCGGCACAGGTGCTCCTCGGTGGCGGCCAAGCCCTATTGGCCCGTCGTTTGCCGGGGCCGAGCCTTGTCGCTGCCCAGTTCGCCGCCTTCAACCTCGGCAACGCCGGCGTGCTCGCCGGAACGCTGTCGGGGGTGACGGGCGTGCTCTACGCGGGGAGCGCAGTCCTGGTCGTCGCCCTCGGTCTGTTCGCCTGGGCCACGAGAGAAGCTGTCGCCCGGCACCGCCTGGTGATTGCCTATCGGGCCGCGCTCGTCGTGCTGGCCGTGAGCGTTCCGGTCGGCGGCGCGCTGGCACGCTGAGCCGAGCCTGTGATTCGTGCCTCGTGACCCGACGCCGCCCCTTCACCGTCCCCGCGTCCATAAGCCATCGCCTGAACATCTCGGCCTTGGCATTGGTCGGCCTCATCTTGGTCACCGGTGGCGCCGTTCGCTTGACCGGTTCGGGCCTGGGGTGCACCGATTGGCCCGACTGCCGGGTCGGTCACCTCACCCCGGCGCTGCAGTTTCATCCGCTGATCGAATTCTCGAACCGGATGGTCACCGACCTCCTCACCGTCGTCGTAGTGGCGGCATTCTTGGCTGCGGTCTTTCGCAACCCCCATCGGCGCGACCTCGTCTATCTGAGCGGGGGCTTGGTCATCGGGATCCTGGCGCAAGCGGCAGTCGGCGGCATCGTCGTCCTTACCAAGCTCAATCCCTACTGGGTCATGGTGCACATGTTCGCCACCATGATCTTGCTCGCCAACGCGGTCGTCCTGGTTCACCGGTCCAGCCGGGACTACCGCCCCGGCTCGGGCCACCTCCTCATTCCCCGTCCGTTGCTCCGCCTGCACTACGGGATACTCGCCCTCTTGGCCGCGGTGGTCGCGGCCGGCACGGCAACCACGGGCGCCGGTCCTCTCGCCGGGAACTCCCAAGGCCAGGAGGTCGCCAGGCGCATCCCCGTTCCACTACGCGACCTCGCAGAGCTCCACGCCACCTTGGCGATGCTCCTCGTCGGCATGACCATCGGCCTCGTCGTCGGGCTCCATGTGGTCAACGTAGAAGAGCGGGTGCGTCGAGCGGGACGGATGTTCTTCACCGTCATGGTGGCCCAGGCAGGCGTGGGCTACATCCAGTACTTCACGCACCTCCCCGCCGCCGTGGTGGAAGTGCACATCCTCGGCGCGACCATGCTCGTCGTCGGAGCAGTGCAGAGTTTCTTGGCCTCTACGTACCACCCCCCTGAAGTCGTCTCGGCGGCGGTAGTTCCGGAACCGATGGGGACAGGCGAGCCGCTCGGTGCAGGATAGAGCGCGTCCGATTCGGGCTGGACCGACGCCGCGAGTAGCGCGGGGACCTCGGGCACACGTTGCCGGCCAAGGAGCTCGGAGCTGCCAGCCGACCGCCCTTCCTCCGAGGACAGGTTGCATTCGCACACGTTCAGGCGTCCGGGCTCGCCCCTCTCGGGAGCAGTACCGTTGCGGGACAGCGCCGGGATCTCACCGGTCTTCGCTGACGTGCACGACCCCGGCTCTCGCCGAGGCCGGACGAGGGTACCGCCTCGGGCGACTCGTCGCGGTGATCGACCGATGCGCCCTCGCTCCGTGCGCCGCTGGACGGTCCAGCGCGTCGACTGCCAACGCGCGGCTGACGCCGGTGCCTCGCCTACCCGAGGGTTACCCGGCGGGTCGCGTTGGGTGGTAGCTGCCGACCGGTGACCGGAGCCCCACGGCGAAACGGTTCCAGCCGTTGATGGCGACGACGGCCAGGGTAAGTGCCACGGTCTCTTCGGGGCTGAACTCTGCCGTCACCTGGTCGTACACGTCGTCGGGTGCCCCCGAGGTCGGCAGGAGGGTCAGCGCCTCGCACCATGCCAGACCAGCGCGCTCACGCGGCGAGTACACCGGAGCTTCCGTCCAGGCCGCCACGAGGTGGAGCCGTTGATCGGTCATGCCCATCGCCGCGGCGTCCTTGGTGTGCATGTCGAGGCAGTAGCCGCACCCATTGAGCTGGGAGGCACGGATCTTCACCAGCTCGAGCAGCTCCGGTTCGAGGGAGCTGGCGTGCACCGCCTTCTCGAGCTCGCCCATGGCCCTGATCGCCTCGGGATAGACGCTGCGATAGTCGACTCGCATCTCCATGTCTCCTCACTGCTCACGGCCCGCACTCGGCAGCTGCTCGGGTCCTCGACACCGTCGCCCCGGAGCGCCAGTCCTCACCGAGCGAGCCTCCTCCGGAACACCTCCCAGGTATTTTAGCTCGTCGACTGATAAACGAATCCCGCTTGGGTCATGCTGTCACCAGCGTTCCGACCGCTTCGGCCGGGCGAGGCACGGGCGCCTCGGCTACGGGCGTCGCGCCGCTGTCAGAACCGGCGGTACCGTTGGCCGAGTGGAGCGCCTGCGATGACCGAGACCGGCTTCCCGCTCCCACCGGATCTGCCGGTGCCGGTCGACGACGGCGCGGCCACCCATCTCGCCAAGATGGTGCTCCCTCCGCTGGCGCTACGCGCGACCGGCGGGGAGATCGTGACGCTCTCGGCTCTGCCCGGGCCCCGTGCCGTCCTGTACCTGTACCCGATGACCGGCCGTCCCGGGGTCTTGCTCCCAGACGGCTGGGACCTCATCCCCGGAGCGCGGGGTTGCACGCCCGAAGCGTGCGGCTTTCGAGACCACCATGTGGGGTTCGCCCACCTCGGTGCGCACGTGTACGGCTTGTCGAGCCAGGACTCGGCGTACCAGCAGGAGGTCGTGGACCGGCTCGGTCTTACGTTCCCTCTCCTCTCCGATCCGGGACTCCAACTGGCAGAGGCGCTGAGGTTGCCCACTTTCGAAGTGGAGGGCAAGCGGTTGTACAAGAGGCTCACGATGGTGATCTCAAATGGCCGCGTCGAGCGAGTCTTCTATCCGATGTTTCCGCCGGACACGCACGCCGAGGAGATCCTGAGCTGGCTCGCGTCGTCTCGGATCGCGTGATGAAGCCCCTCGCCGCGGCTCCTCCCCGCAGCCGGGGCTTCGAACGACAGGAGCGGGAGTGCAGCTCCTTACGGTCGGCCACGGCACCATGAGTGGCAAGGGCTTGCCGGCCTGCTCGCTTGGAAGGGCGCAGAGTTGGTCGTCGACGTGCGCAGCGCCCCTGGCGGTCGCCACAACCCGCACTTCTCCCGCAACCGACTCGATGAGCGGTTGCCTCCCGCTGGCCTCAGCTACCGCTGGGAGAGTCGTCTCGCCGAGTTCGGTCGCCCCGATGTAGGCCCGCCAAACGTGGCCTTTGCGACCCGTCGTTCCGCGGCTACGCCGACTACATGACCACGTCCGAGCTTCGAGCCGCCCTGGATGGGCCCATCGGCGACGCCCGGCTCGCGGGCGACGGCCGTCAGGTGCGCCGAAACCCTGTGGCGGCGCTGCCACCGGCGCCTCATCGCTGATACCGCCGCACTGGTCTTCGAGGCCTCGTCCGCCACCTCGGTCACGACGGTCGGCTCGCCCCATCGCCTGACCGACAGGGCACGGCTCGACGGATCAGGTGGGATCGCCTACGACGGCGGCCTGGGCCGCTCCTCGCCCGACGATCCCGAGCCCCCCGCTCGTGACGACGGTTACCGGATGTAGTTCTAGGCGGCGGCAGACGTAATCCAAGGCGATGCTCCTCTAGGTGCCTTGCGAGGTTGGCGCCGGCGGGGCGCCGGGTCCTCCTCTGCACACCCTTTAGTTCGCCGGCTCTCCTTCCGGTGCGCTTGCGCCCGACGGGAACGCCGAAACGCCCGACGTACGGGCGAACCCATGAGCCGCCCGGCCCCCGCGCGTCGTCAGCGTATTTCCGTCTGCGGCTAGACAGAGCGTAAGGTGGACACGGGCCGCGCGACCGAGGAGACGCGGCACGGCTGAGGACGTGGAGGGTGATGGCACGCAGCGTCGAGAGCACCACCGGCGACCGGGCCGCGATGCTCGCCGAGACCGGGCTGGTCCGGGCCGCACGGTACATCCAGCCCGGCGAGCCGTCGGTCGACGGGCGCGAAATCCACCGGCGCGGCGGGCGCCAAGCCGAGGAGTTCTACCGGGAGCGCTGGCGCCACGACAAGGTGGTGCGCTCCACCCACGGGGTGAACTGCACCGGGTCGTGCTCGTGGCAGGTCTACGTCAAAGACGGCATCATCACCTGGGAGACCCAGGCGGTCGACTACCCCTCGGTGGGCCCGGACTCCCCCGAGTACGAGCCACGGGGCTGCCCCCGGGGGGCGTCATTCTCCTGGTACACGTACTCACCGGCCCGGGTCCGCTACCCCTACGTGCGCGGCGAGTTGCTCGAGCTGTTCCGGGAGGCGAGAACACGCCTCGGGGACCCGGTGGCAGCCTGGGCGGAGATCACGGCCGACCCCGAGCGGGCCGGTCGGTACAAAAGGGCTCGGGGCCGGGGTGGCTTCGTCCGGGCGCCCTGGTCCGAAGTGCTGGAGCTGATCGCGGCGGCCCACGTCCACACCGTCGCCGCCTACGGACCGGACCGGACCGCCGCATTCACGGTGATCCCCGCGATGTCGATGGCCTCCTACGCGGCGGGCACGCGCTTCTACTCCCTGCTCGGCGGCACCATCTTGTCGTTCTACGACTGGTACGCCGACCTGCCCATCGCCTCGCCCCAGGTCTTCGGTGACCAGACCGACGTGCCTGAGTCGGCCGACTGGTGGAACGCCTCATACCTGATCGTCTGGGGGACCAACCTGCCGATCACCCGCACCCCCGACGCCCATTTCATGACCGAGGCCCGCTACCGGGGCCAGAAGGTCGTCGTCGTCTCGCCCGACTACTCCGACCACACCAAGTTCGCAGATGACTGGCTGGCAGCAAACCCGGGAACCGACGGGGCGCTGGCGATGGCGATGGGCCACGTGATGCTCACCGAGTTCTACCGGGACCGTCAGGTTCCCCGCTTCGAGGAGTACGGAAGGACTTACACCGACCTCCCGTTTCTCGTGTCTCTCCGTCAGCGGGGAGACGGTTACGTCCCTGACCACTTCCTCACTGCCGCCGACTTGGGTGACGCCGAGGAAGGGGCGGAATGGAAGACGGTGGTGCTCGACGAGACGACCGGTGAACCGGCGGTGCCCAATGGTTCGCTCGGGTTCCGGTGGACCGAGCAGGGTGTGGGGCGATGGAACCTGCGCCTCGACGGGATCCGGCCCGCGCTCAGCTTGCACGGCCGGCCCGGCTCCGAGGCGCTGCCTGTCGACCTGCCTCGCTTCGACATCGGCGCCGGTGAGGGGGGCGGGGTGCTACGCCGGGGCGTGCCCGCATGCCGGGTCGGAGGGCGATTGGTAACCACCGTCTTCGACCTTGTCATGGCCCAGTACGGTGTCGCCCGGGAGGGCCTGCCCGGCGAGTGGCCGGCCTCCTACGAAGACGCATCGGTGCCGTACACGCCGGCTTGGCAGGAGCAGATCACGTCGGTCCCAGCCGTCGCTGCGGCCCGGGTGGCGCGCGAGTTCGCACGTAACGCCGAGGTGTCCGGCGGGCGCTCGATGATCGCTATGGGAGCGGGAACCAACCACTGGTATCACTCAGACCAGATCTACCGGACCTTCCTGTCGCTTCTGATGCTCGGGGGTTGCGAGGGCGTGAACGGCGGTGGTTGGGCCCACTACGTCGGCCAGGAGAAGGTTCGCCCACTGACCGGCTGGTTCACCCTTGCCTTCGCCTACGACTGGGCTCGCCCCACCCGGCACATGCCCGCCACGCCGTACTGGTACTTGGCCTCCGACCAATGGCGCTACGAGGGGTCCCGGGCCGATTTGTTGTCATCGCCGCTTGGGGAAGGTCGCCTGGCCGGACGCTCCGTCGCCGACCTCAACGCCTATGCGGCACGACTCGGTTGGCTGGCGTCCCATCCGACCTTCGACCGGAACCCGCTCGACCTGGCGGATCAGGCGGAAGCAGCTGGCAAGGACGTCGGTGAATACGTCGTCGAGGAGCTCGAGGCGGGCCGGCTTGGCTTCGCGGCGGCCGACCCCGACAACCCGGCCAACTTCCCCCGAGTCCTGACCGTGTGGCGCTCCAACCTGCTCGGTTCGTCGGGCAAGGGGCACGAGTACTTCCTGCGCCATCTGCTCGGCGCCGACAACGCCGTCGCCGCCACCGAGTGCCCACCCGACGCCCGGCCCGCCGAAGTGGTGTGGAGGGACCCCGCTCCCGAGGGCAAGCTCGACCTGCTAGTCGATATCGACTTCCGCATGACCTCGACGGGCATCTACGCCGACGTGGTCCTGCCCGCGGCGACCTGGTACGAGAAGCACGACCTGTCCTCCACCGACATGCATCCTTTTGTGCACTCCTTCAACCCTGCCATCGCACCCCCGTGGGAGGCCCGTTCGGACTTCGACCTCTTCGACGACCTCGCTGCTGAGTTCAGCCGTCTCGCCGCAGAGCATCTCGGCGTCCGGCGCGACGTCGTGGCCGTGCCGCTGCTGCACGACAGCCCCGACGAGTGCGCCCAACCCGGGGGACGTGCGCTTGACTGGCAGGCGGGCGAGTGCGAACCAATACCGGGGAAGACAATGCCGCGTCTCGTGGTGGTGGAGCGGGATTACCCCCATCTCGCCGAGATGCATCGAGCGCTCGGACCGCTCGTCGAGGAGCTCGGGGCCACCGTCAAGGGTGTCAAGATGCCGATCGGGGACGAGGTCGACTACCTCCGTTCTCGCAACGGCGTGACCCGCGGTGGGGTGGCCGACGGTCGGCCTCGCATCGATCGCGACGACCTGTTCTGCGAGGCCATCCTGGCCATGTCCGGTACCACCAATGGCCGTCTGGCCGTCGCAGGGTTCGAGGCGCTAGAGATCCGAACCGGTGTCGAACTGGCCGACCTTGCCCACGAACGGGCCGGAGATCGCATCACGTTCGCCGATACGGTGACCCAGCCCCGATCGGTGATCTGCTCACCCGAGTGGTCGGGATGCGAGTCGGAGCGACGACGCTACGCACCGTTCACGATAAATGTCGAGCGTCTGAAGCCGTGGCACACGCTCACCGGTCGACAGCACTTTCTCCTCGACCACGACTGGATGGCCGAGCTGGGTGAGATGCTGCCCACCTACCGACCACCCCTCGACCTCATCGCCACGTTCGGCGACCAACGCCGGGCAGACCTGGGCGAAGGCCAGTTGGTGGCCCGCTTTCTCACACCACACTCGAAATGGTCGATCCATTCCGAGTACCAGGACAACCCGCACATGCTCAATCTGTTCCGGGGCGGACCAGTGATCTGGCTGAACGACCTGGACGCGACGCGAATCGACGTGTCCGACAACGACTGGATCGAGGCCTACAACCGCAATGGCGTCACCGTGGCACGTGCCGCGGTCACTCACCGAGTCCCGCCAGGGACGGTGCTCATGTACCACGCCGTTGACCGCCATCTGCAGATGCCGGTCTCGGAGCTGTCGGGCTTGCACGGAGGAACCGACAACTCCCTCACTCGGGTGGTGATGAAACCCACGCACATGATCGGCGGCTACGCCCAGCTCTCCTACGGGTTCAACTACTACGGACCGACCGGCTCGCAGCGCGATGAGCTTGCCGTGATCCGCCGTCGATCCCAGGAGGTCGAGTTCTGATGCACCGGAGAGGAACGACCCGATGAGGATCATGGCCCAGGTGTGCATGGTGATGAATATCGACAAGTGCATCGGTTGTCACACCTGCACGGTCACCTGCAAGCAAACCTGGACGAACCGACCCGGCACCGAGTACGTCTACTTCAACAACGTCGAGACCAAGCCCGGCCTCGGCTACCCGGCCCGCTACGAGGACCAGGAACAGTGGAAGGGCGGCTGGGAGCTCGACCGCAAGGGCCGCCTCCGGCTACGGGGAGGGAGCCGGCTGAAACGGTTGGCGACGATCTTCTACAACCCGGATCTGCCCACCATCGACGACTATCACGATCCTTTCACCTATGACTACGCCAGTCTCATAACCGCCCCGGCCGGCACGAAGGCGCCGAGCGTGTCCGCTCGCTCCGCCCTGACGGGGCGGGAGATGGTCCCCAACTGGGGAACGAACTGGGAGGACGACCTGGCCGGCGCTCCCGAGCGCGCCCTCGCCGACCCGAACATCGTCGCCATGGCCGAGAAGGTGAAGCTCGACTTCGAGTCGGTCTTCATGTTCTACCTGCCGCGGATCTGCGAACACTGCCTCAATCCCTCCTGCGTCGCCAGCTGCCCGTCGGGAGCGATGTACAAACGCGAGGAGGACGGGATCGTGCTGGTCGACCAGGACCGGTGCCGTGGCTGGCGTTTCTGCGTCTCAGGGTGTCCTTATAAGAAGGTGTATTTCAACCACCGCACCGGCAAGGCGGAGAAGTGCACGTTGTGCTTCCCGCGGATCGAGGCCGGCTTGCCCACCATCTGCTCGGAGACGTGCCCCGGCCGGCTTCGCTACCTCGGCCTGGTCCTCTACGACGCCGACGCGGTGACCGCCGCCGCCGCAACCCCGGATCCCGAGGACCTCTACGAGGCACAGCTTCAGGTGTTCTTGGACCCGAGCGATCCCGCGGTCGCCGCCGAGGCCGAACGCCAGGGAATCGCGCACGACTGGATTGCGGCGGCGAAGCGTTCGCCCGCTTACGCCCTCATCGTTCGCCACCGCGTCGCCCTGCCCCTGCACCCCGAGTACCGGACGATGCCCATGGTCTGGTACGTCCCGCCCCTCTCCCCAGTGGCCGATGTCACCGCCACAGCGGGTTATGACGAGACGAGCCCCGACGCCATCTTCGCCACGATCGATGCCCTACGGATCCCCATCGAGTACTTGGCGAACCTGTTCACTGCCGGCCGGATCGGTCCCGTGCGCGACGCCCTTCGCCGCCTGGCCATGGTCCGAACGGTCATGCGTGCCAATCAGCTCGGTCAGGCACCGACGGTCGATCCTGGCGACGTGGGGATGACCGAGGCCGATGCCGAGGACCTGTTTCGGCTGCTGGCCATCGCCCGTTACGAGGACCGCTACGTCGTCCCCCCCGCTCATGCTGAGAATGCCGGGCGGCTCCTCGCCCAGCACTCGCTCGGTGGTTGCTCGTTGGACGATGAGGGAGGCCCCGGCATGGGCGGTGCCGGGCCAGCCGGCGAGGCAGTTCCTGGCTTTCATCTTCGAGGCGAGGAAGGAGCTGATGGCCAGGTCACCAGGCGCGACGACAAGGGCCGCGTTCATCTGCGGGTGACCGAGACATCGCTTTCTCCCCCCGGCCCTCAGGCATCGGGGCCGAGCATATGAAGTGGCCCGTAGCCAAACTCGTGTTCGGCTGCGCGTCGGTGCTGCTCAGCTACCCCGAGGACGGTTTCGCTGACGACCTCGCGGCCGTGGCCGACGTGCTTCAGCGGCTCCCCAAGGGCCACGAGCGAGCCCGCATGGAAGAGACCCGCTCGTGGCTGGCCGGAATGTCTGCGATGGAGGCTGCCGCGTGCTATGTGGACACCTTCGACCTGCGCCGCCGGCGGACATTGCATCTCACCTACTACCGCCATGGCGATACCCGCGAGCGAGGGATGGCACTGACGGCCCTTGTCGACGCCTATCGGGCCGCCGGAGTCCGCATCGTACCGGGCGAGCTCCCCGACTTCCTGCCGGCGCTCCTGGAGCTGGCGGCCATGGTCCCTGCCGGCGCCGCCGTGCTCGCCGAGCACCGAGCCGCCCTCGACGCTCTCCGTGTCGACCTCACGAGCGCCAAGAGCCCGTATGCGGGTGTTGTCGAAGCGGCGACCGACGCTCTTGGTGCGTCGTCGCGAGCCGACCGCGAGGCTCTTCGCCGCTACCGCGCCCATGGGCCACCCTCAGAGCGCGTCGGCCTCGAGCCCTTCGCTCCGCCAGAGATCATCCACCTCGGCGTCACGCGCCGGTGAGCGGTGTCAGCGGCTTCGAATTGTTCCTGTGGGTGATCCTCCCGTACCTCGCTCTTGCCACCTTCGTCATCGGTCACATCTGGCGCTACCGCTACGACCAGTTCGGCTGGACTAGCCGCTCGACCCAGCTGCAGGAGAAGCGCTGGCTCAAGTGGGGCAGTCCCATTTTTCACTACGGGACCTTCGCCGCCATCGGCGGTCATGTCATCGGCATCCTGATCCCTGAGAGCTGGACGCATGCCATCGGGATCCCCGAGGTCGCCTACCGATGGTTCTCCGCTGGCGCCGGCACGCTCGCTGCTGTGCTGGTCATCGTCGGGGTGGTCATTCTCGCCGGTCGGCGGCTGTTCGTCACCCGGGTCCGAGCCACCACCAGCCCGGTCGACTGGCTGGCGCTCATCCTGCTGGCGATCGTGATCGTCATGGGCATCGCCGAGACCGTTGGGGTCGGCCTGCTCGGCGGTGGTTACGACTACCGCGAGAGCGTGGCACTGTGGTTTCGGGGCCTGTTCGTCGGCAACCCTGACGTGCGGGCCATCGCCCATGCCCCCCTCATTTACCAGGTGCATGCCACCGCCGCCTGGGCGGTGATCGCCGTGTGGCCCTTCAGCCGGCTCGTGCATGCCTGGAGCTACCCGGTGTGGTACTTGTGGAGACCGTTCGTCGTATACCGCAGCCGGGTCGCGGCCCGCCCCAATGAGCCGGGCACGAGCGGTCGCCGGTGGCGCAAGATCGGCACCCCGTACTGAGCACCGGATCCGATGAACTGCACGATGTGATGCGTCGCCACCGTGCCGGGAGGACTCAGCGATGAGCTGGATAGGCGGGAACCCGGATCCGACGAGCCCCGAGCGCAAGCCACGCACCCCCGGGGTCCCAGCTCCTGCCACTGCGCCAACCCAGACCGGCCAGGCGGTACCTGGCGGTCTGGTGCAGCGTGCGCTGGCCACGCTCGACCCCGGCTACTTCGCCTGGGTGATGGCGAGCGGCATCGTGTCGGTCGGGACTGACCTGGCCGGCGAGCCACTGCTCTCTCGGGTGGTCCTCGGAGTGACCATCGTCGCATTCGTCCTGCTCGTCCCGGCCTATACCGCCCGGATGCTGTGGTTCAGGTCCTACGTTCGCCAGAGCTTGGGCGACCCGACCACCGCCATGGCCTACTTCACGGTGGTGGCCGGCACCGACGTGCTCGCGATACGGCTCGCCATGGCGGGCCACCCGCTCGTTGCCCTCGGCCTCGGTGCCGCCGGCGCGCTGGTGTGGGTGGTGCTGACCTACGGGCTGCCGTGGTCGATCGTGGCGGGCGCCCACCGCCCGGTGTTGGGCGAGCTGAACGGCACCTGGCTCGTCTGGGTTGTCGCCACCCAGTCGCTCTCGATCGTCGCCGCGGTCGTTACCCCCCACGCCCCCGCGTCGTGGCTGACCGCCGACCTCCCGGTGGTGGCCGTCTGCCTGTGGGGAGTGGGCGTCATGCTCTACCTCGTGTTCATCGTGATCATCTTCCTGCGCCTGCTCCTGATCGAGGTCACCCCCGCCGAGATGGGCCCGGCCTACTGGATCGCCATGGGAGCAACTGCCATCAGCGTCCGCGCCGCCGCTGGCATCATCTCACTGCACGGCCCGCACGCGGCCACCCTTGTCACCGCGCTCCGGCCGTTCCTAATCGGGCTGTCTGTCGTGCTCTGGGCGTTCGGCACCTGGTGGATCCCGTTGCTGATCTTGTTCGGCATCTGGCGCTACGTGGTTCGCGGTTACTCGCGGGCCTACGAGCCCCGGCTGTGGAACGTGGTGTTCCCCCTCGGCATGTATGCCGTGGCCTCCGACACCCTGGGGCGGGCCGCCGGGCTGGGCTTCATGGTGTCAGTGGCCCGCGTGTGGGTCTGGGTGGGAGTCGCCGCCTGGGCGGTGGTGCTCGCCCTCATGCTCGCCGCGCTGGAGCGAGCCCTGGTGGGCCAGCAGATCGGCACCGCGGACCATCACGCGTGACGACGGCCAGGAGTTCCACTTCGGATTCCACCACTGGGTGTCGGCAATGACCTCCCACGTACCCACCCTGCGAGTCCTCCGATGGGGAAGAGCACGCATCGGCGCCTACCTGGCACTGACCAAGCCGCACATTATCGAGCTGCTGCTCGTAACGACCACCGGGACATCGACCGCCTCGTCGACCGGAGGCAGAACCGGCCCCTGGTCGCTAGCGCTGTCACCCCGCGTGCCGCCCTCACGTTCGCCGTCTCGCTGGAGGTCCTGGCCTTCGTCGAGCTGTAGGCGCTGGTCAACCTGCTGTCGGCGGTGCTGGCCGATCCCGGTGTCGTGATACGTGTCGACATAGAGGGCCCGCAAGCCGAGCGAGACCGACCCCGCCCTCGGTCACCGCACGCGCCAGATGCCCGTGGGCGACACCGGCCACCGGCGCCACCACAATCGGAAGACGGATGCCCAGGCGTCTCGTGAGCTCGGTGTGCAACATGGTCGACCTCTATGTGTGGTCCTCGGCCGGCGGTCGGCGCAGGACGAGTACCTTTCCCGACGGCTCAGGCGGAGGCTGCCACCGAGGGCTCGCGGCGCACTACGAGGCGACAGCCGGCGCGCTTCGGGTCCTTGGCCACTAGGCGCTCCACCTCAAGACCGCCAAGGCCCTCGGTCAGTCCCTCGGCCAAGCCCAGGTGAAGCTGGCAGATGGTGCCTGGATCGGAATCTGCCACCTCGGCGAAGGGGCAGCGACCGAGGACGAAGTCCACCCGCCGCCCCCGCTCCACCCGGGTGGGCCGGAAGCCGCGGCGTACCATCTCTGCCTCCAGCAACTCGACCTGGTCGCCCCCCCCGGCAAGCTCGGCAGCACGCCGGTGGCCGTCCTGACGGCCCACCTGGCGGGGTTCCTGCCTGCGGCGGACGGCGTCGCTCAGCAGCTTTGCCAACCAGGCGTAGCCGCCACTGGTGCCCCACCGGCCCGTAGCTTCCGGGTGCAGGCGGTACAGCAGCCGCGGTCGTCCGGGCCGGGAACGGTCCTCGACTTCCTCGACCACCAGGCAGGCCTCCTTGAGGACCGCTAGGTGCTGGCGGACGGCGTTGTGGTTGAGGCGTACGTAGGCGGTGAGCTCGGCCACCCCAACCGGTCCTGGCGCGTCCGCGATGTAGCGGAACAGGCGATGACGCGTAGGGTCGCCGAGGGCCCGCGCCTCAAGCTGAAGCTCGTCATCTTCGACCGTGGCCTGATCCCTTCGCTTCCTGATCTTCTAGTCTACACCGGAACAATCCAGGGCTCGTGCGCGCCGCTCTCTCGGTCGTCGCCTGGGTAGCAGCGGAGCCCGGCTGTTCGCTCGGTGCAGACGCTCGACCCCGAAGGGTGCAATGACTCCTACACCGTGTGGGGTGCAATTACTCGTGCACCGGCCTTGACCTGGTCTTCGATGCGGACCACGCTGGACGGTCGTGGCCTGAAGTGTGCAAGTACTGGCCCACCGACCTTGACCTGGGCTGGAAGGCGCGTCACGCTGGCCGATCGTGGTCCTGTCGGAGCCCTCCAGCTCGGAGACATCCTCCCCGATCCGCGGTACTGTCCGAGGACTCGCGGCCAGCGTCCTCCTCCTTGCGTAGTCCCGGATCCTCAGTCACTCACCCACCCTCGTCTCGGTCGGATCTGCACGTTCGCTCGCCGAAGTGCCTTGCCGACTGTGGAAGCGGTGACTCCGAAGCGGTGGCCGATGGCGGCGAGCGAGAGCCCGTCGCGATAGAGACCCGCGGCCCGTGCGACATCCTCAGCGCTGAGCTTGGGGCCCGTCTGCCGCCGAGGGACACTGTTGCGATCGAGATGAGTGAGCACCGTGGTGCGGTTGACGTTGAAGCGGGCGACAAGCTGGCCTACGGAGCTCCCTTCATCGTACGCGGCAATGAGCCGATCCACGTCAGCGCGTCCGAGCCGGCGCTGGACCTGTCGATTGCCAGTTCCGATCCGCCGGGTTGCTCCGGCGTCGACGTCTTCTCGGCACTCACGACCGCGACGTCCCTGGTCATCACAGGCCTGAACGAAGTCGACCGCGGGGTTTGAAAGCCGTCCCATAAGGTCCACTGGTAGTTATCGAATTCACAACATTCTTCCTTATGGTTGCTGCAGTCGTCGTTCCGGTCGGTGAAAGAGCCTGAGGTGGTTACTCAACCCCCGAGATGACGCTGGCTCGGGCTTTACGTTGTGGCCTAGCGCCGGCCTAACCGCCGCCCCTTGCGCTCCGCCCTGGGTGCTCCGCGCTCCGCCCCGGCGGTGCTGGCTGGGCCGGCCGCTTGGGGCGCCGGCCCGCCGCCCGCCTGTCGTGGCGGTTGTGTGCCTCGTGTTCTGCGCCGTCCCTGGTCCCGGCGGTTCCGTCCCGCCGTGTCCGCGTTTCCCGCGCTGCTGGCGGCCTTCTCCCTCTCTCCCAACACTTTGCAGTGGCGTTAGGTGGACAGATCGGTCCTCGACGCCCGTAACCGGACGCCCGACGCGACAGCCCTGGTAGGGCCGTGTACCCGGAGCAGCATGCGCTCGAGGGATGCTCAGCCTTCGTCCGGTCAGCCCTCTGAGCCCGCTGGTCGGTCGGCTCAGCTTGGCCGGAGCACCCCGTCCAGCCGAGTAGGGAGGCGCTGGAACGGCCGGGGTGGTACGGGGCGGGGTGGTTCCGAGGCGTTGGTACCCGGCTGGGCGCGGTCCTCGGGTCCGTCCTCCCGTCCGTCGGCGCCGTCCTCCGTCGCGTCCGGTCCGGTCTCCACACCTGTTCGCCGGTAGCCCTCAGCGTCGCCGGAGTACCCCGTCCAGCCGGGTAGGGAGGCGCTGAAGTCATCGGGGTGGGTTCAGGTACCGGGCGGCGTGGTTGGCCTGCGCCGAACCTTCGACGCGCTTAGTGAGGTATCCCTGTTGCGAGCAGATAGAGGTCGACGAGTGCCATCACGCTCGTCGCCATCATGAGTACCTGCACGACGCGGGCGCGACTCGTCGCTCGCCGTCCGCCAGCACGAACCGCCGGTCGTCCCGATTGCGCTGGCGTGAGACCGGAGCCGTTCCAGTCCGGCGGCGCGGATGGCCCGCCGTCCTCAAGGCGCCAGGTCCGTTGCTCGTAGGTCATGCCCGTGTCACCTCGTCCGCCACCTGGGCCGAGATCGCCTGGACCGAGCCAGAACCGTCGAGCAACACGAGCGCCTGGCGGGCGAGCACGAGGACCACGAGCACGAGCGCCATCAGCCAGTCCGACAACGGCAACCTGTGCCCGAGGGAGACCTCGATGGACAAGGTGCCCAGCGCGACGAGAACTGGGAAGAAGGGCACGACGATCGACGCCATCGATGACGTCGGCACGGCGCTTGTCGGCTCGACGACCTCCTCGGCGCCAGAGGAGAAGGCGCCGAGAGCCAAGCCCAGGTAGCCGACGACCCAACCGGTGTCGACCGGGTTGCCGGTGGCGTACCGTCCGATCTCGGTCAGGTAGGTGTACGTGCTGTCGGCCAGCGCCATGGCAACGATTCCGCCGAGCACGCTCCAGAGCGCGAAGCGATCGCCAGTCTTCATCGCTCGGATGACCAGCACGACGAGCAGGAGCATCACGACGTCCCCAAAGGGGTAGGCAACTGCCACGATGCCGCCGAGGGATGTCAGGTCTGTGTGACGCCACAGCGGGCCGAGCACGAAGGACCAGCTCACGAACAACAGCGAGGTGGCCAGAATGATCCCGTCCAGGGCTGCGCGGGTCTTCGCTTGGCGCTTCCGGCTCATGGCCGGATGCGACACGAGCGCGGCCACCGTCAACGGGATGGCCGAGAGGTAGCCGACGTCTGCCCACGAGGGGATCGGGACGGGCATGTTCAACACGACGTCGTAGACCGCCCAGATCACCTCTGCGACCGTCCAGGCCGCTGACGCCGCCGCCAGCAGCAGCCAGAAGCGACGGGTCCTGCCACGATGGATGAGACCAGCGCGTAGGCACATCACGGCGGCGACCGAGGCGGCCAACGCGGTCACCACGTCGTCGAACAACTTGACCGACGTGTGACCGCCGACGTGCCAGCCGATCCAGGCGGCGAAGATGGCGACGACGCCGATGGCACCTACGGAGCCTCGAAACCTGCGTCGGGCAAGTCGGACAGCCACCCGGCTGGGTCCCACTCCGACACCGAACTCCTGCGCGCCGACCTTCATGTCACCTACATCGGCAAGGAACGCCGAGCGGCCTAGGGCCGAAGGACTCTTGTCGATTGCCTAGTGTCGCCAGCGCTCTCCGAAGCCGATCTGCTCACCCAGCACGAGCAGATCGAGGCGATGAATGAGCCGGACCTGTTCCGAGGACGAGCAAGTCGAGCGCTGGAGTCGCATCAAGAAGCTCACGCCGAGTGTTCTAAACGTCGGTCAGGCAATCTTCGTCTCGGTCACCTCGGCGTCTAGTTCCAACGACGCTGACCACCGATAGGGCAACCGGCCGCGTTGCACGGAGGCTCCCATGATCCGCTCCGGCGGACGAAGCGTCGTTCTGGCGCGCCTCGACGTATCTTCATGGAGCCGCTTCAGTATGCAGGAGATCGATTGTCCGCTGGTTGCTGTGCTCCCGGGTAGACGTCTCCGATCGGGATGGAGCCGCCGAGCACCCCGAAGATCTGGCAGACAACTTTGGGCTGGTCTGCGGCTATTCGATAGAACGCCTCAAGTCTGGTCGATAGTGGCGCGAGTCTGGCCGTGCTGAGACTGAGTTCGAATCCGTTTGCAGTGAGGACATCTCGGTGGTGCTGATAGTCGGCCAGGGCGTCGTCCATGGGCCGGAGGCCTACGAGCCCATCGTGTATGGCTTCGGCTAGGAGCTCGGCGCCGACGAAGGCGTCCGACATGCCCATGCCGGTCGAGGGGTCCTTGTGGTGACCGGCGTCGCCGGCCAACGCCCAGCCCGGACCGGCCGAGGTCCGGTAGAGGTTGGGCAGGTCATCAGTGCCGACGAAGCGCTGCTCGCGCGGGGCGGATGCGACCGCGTCCCGCAGTCCCGGAACGAGATCGAGGGCGGCGT
Organism: Acidimicrobiaceae bacterium; assembly: GCA_003136185.1. Taxonomy (GTDB): domain Bacteria; phylum Actinomycetota; class Acidimicrobiia; order Acidimicrobiales; family Bog-793; genus Palsa-601. The sequence continues at coordinate 45,937 of PLDN01000024.1, forward strand.
GGAAGTTGTGTTCGGCGTCCTTGCGCACTTGGCGGAACTCCTCATGGGGCCAGGCGACATAGATACAGGTCAGCTCGTCGTTGGTGGGCCAGACGAGGATCAGCCGGCCGGGGCGGGCATGGAAGGATGCGCCGAGACCCGTAAGTCCGCTCCAGTAGGAGTAATAGACGCCCGTTAGAGCTCGATGCCCCCTGTAAGCGCGAGCGCCGACCGCTGTGGCGACTGCCGAGTGCAAGCCATCGGCACCCACGACGATCCGGGCCCGCAGCGATGAATTCGATGACTCGGCGTGGCCGCGGTGGTGGCCCTTGACGCCCACCACCCGACCCTCCGACCACAGCAACTCGTCAACCACGAAGCCCTCGATCAGGTCGGCACCGGACTCCACGGCCGCTTCCACCAACAGCGCGTCGAGCACGGTCCGGCGAGGGCAATAGGTGTTGGCTGCGCCTGCAACGGCGGGCCCCACACCGGACAATTGCACCGGACCGACATCGAAGGTGATCTTCCGGATCGGCGCGCAACCGCGGGCCTCCAGCCGATCGAGCAGTTCCCATTTGTGCAACCGGGCCGCGCCCCGCTGCCACATGAAATGCGTGGACATGGTGTCGCTCGGGAACGACGCCCGGTCGATCAAGGCGACACGGTGCCCAGAGCGCGCTAGCAGCATCGCCAGCGACGCCCCGGCGCAACGGGCGCCGACAACGATCACGTCGAACATCTTTGCTCCTACCGGCGCAAAGAGCCGGGGTCGCTAGCCGACCGGCTGACCAGCGGCAAGAGCCTTCACGTCAGCGCTGCTCAAAGGATTGCCGGCTATGCCCCAGTCACCACTCTTCACTTCTTCGATCACAACCCAAGTGACCGGGCGCATGTTCTCACCCTCGATCTCCACCATCGTGTCAGTCAGCCGACGCACCATGTCCTGCTTCTGCTCGCTCGAGAAGACACCCTCGATGACCTTGACGTTGACGAACGGCATCGCCGAACCCCTTTCCGAAGAATCCGGCCCACCGACCGGTTCAAGGAAGGTAGCACGATCGTTCGTGCGATACAATAGGGTTGATGGCCAGACGCAACACGAGCCACGGCGCCGAGACGCGAGGCACTATCCTGCGGGCCGCAGCGGACATCGCTTCGGTCGATGGTCTGGAGGGCCTCAGCATCGGGCGGCTGGCCAGCGAGCTCAACATGAGCAAGAGCGGCTTGTTCGCACATTTCGGCTCCAAGGAGTCTCTCCAGCTGGCCACCATCGAGGAAGCGCGCCAGCGCTACGTCCGAGAGGTGATCGCACCGGCTCTTGCTTCGGGCTCGGGCATCAAGCGCCTTTACGCGCTCTGCGAGTCATTCCTGTCTTACGTCGAGCGGGCCGTCTTCCCAGGCGGTTGTTTCTTCGCGTCCGCCATGGCCGAGTTCGACGCGAGGGCGCCCGGCCCTGTCCGCGAGCAAATAGCCGAGTGCCAGGAACAGTGGATGCTCACGCTCGAACGTGCCGCCGCCGATGCCCTCGCCAAAGAGGAGCTTCGAACCGACGCTGATCCGCGCCAACTGGCCTTCGAGCTCGAAGGGGCCCTCTTATCGGCGAACTGGTACTTCCATCTCTTCGAGGATGCTACGTACCTCGAGCGCGCCCGGCATGCGGTTCGAGCTCGGCTTTCCAGAGAGGCGACGCGCGCCGGTTTGCGCTGGCTGCCCGCCGACCCGCAAAGCGGGTGAGAATACGACCGACACCCAGGCAGAATGCTCGCTCTCATGCGGAACCGAATTCCTGTCGCCAGCATCGGAGGGACGACCGGGTGGGCAAGCGCCGAACGACAAGTAGGCGTGTGCTCGTCTCCAACTTTGTTCTGCACCCGCCGCGCCTCACCACCACGCTCGACGCGATCAGCAATGGACGGCTCAACCTTGGCCTTGGCATGGGGGCGCGTCCGTATGTCGTTCGGCGAACTCGGTGTTCGAGCGGGGACCGGCACTCGCAGACCGCTTCGAGAAGGGCCTCGACTCGCTGATCAAGCTCCTCGACGGCGAGCCGCTGCCGCTGGCTGAGGTACCGATGGCACCAGGGCGCCATTCGCCAGAGTCGGTTCTACTGTCGACACCGTGTGTGCAGGTCCCTCGACCACCCATGACGTTGTCCCGGAGAAGACTCTTGGGTGCGATTTTGAGCATGTGACCGGAGTGGCCGTAAGGAGTTTCCGCAGGCACCTGCACTCCGTCGCCAAAATTGCAACGTTTGGGCTGTTCAGATGCTGTATTGCCCGGCGGGTCGCTCGATGACCTTAGGTGCTCTACCGGAACCCCCCGAGAGAGCAAGCGGTGCCGAAGCTGCCTGTCCCCGACCCAGCGTTGGTGGGCACGGTTCCGGGGGCGACTTGGGAATGTCGAGGCCGCAGTTGCGTGCCTAGGATGCGTAGGGATGAACGTGATTGTCTGGCTCATACTCGTGCTCATTGTCCTCGTAATCGCGGCTGGGGCATTCGTTGTCGCTCGGCGGCGGCGACGGACAGGTGGCGTGATCGCCACCCGAGGCAAGCGATGAAGCTGCTCATGACCGCTTCCCAGATCCGCGGGCTCCCAGTCGTAACGGTCCGTGGTGGGGAGGACTTAGCAGAGGTGCGCGACGTGATCTACGACCCCGAAGCGGGTCGCCTGGTCGGCTTGACACTCAATAAGCGGGGTTTCCTGGCCGGTCGGTGTCGCGAGGTCCTTCCGGCCGAGGCGATACATGCAGTCGGTCAGCACGCGGTCATGGTGCTAGACGAGTCCAGCCTCGTCGCCCCCGAGGACGCACCTGGCGATGTTGGACGACCCGCGACCGAGCGCAACGTTCTCGGCAACGACGTGCTGACCGAGGGAGGGACCAGCTTGGGAAAGGTCACGGACTTGGTCCTGCTGGTGGGGAGCAGCGGTGAGGTGGTTGGCTACCAGATAGATAAAGCCGGGGGTGGGCTCGGCTACATCCCGCTGCCGGCGCAAGTTTCTGTATCTGGGGTGGCGCTCGTAGTCCCCAACCTGACCGGGGATTTCGTTCAAGACGACCTCGTCGGTCTCGGGGCTGCTGTCGACGAGTTCCGGGCCCGCTTGGGGCTCAAATGAGCGAGTCGTTCCTGCGCTCCACTGGTCGCAAGGTCATCAGCAGAGCAAGCGCGAAGGAATTGGGCGCTGTCAACACTCTTCTCGTAGATGTCGAGCAGCGACGGATCGCCGCGGTGGTAATCGGGCGAGGCAAGAACGCCCACCTGGTTGAATGGGCACAGATCAGCGGGTTCGGACCGGACGCGGTCATGGTTGTGGACGAAGGCGCCCTCCGGCCGCCTGCGGATGATCGAGAAGCGGCCGCCATCGAAGGGAGACTTGAGCTCGTCGGCAAGCGCGTGCTGAGCGAGCGCGGCAACGAACTTGGCCAAATCGGTGACTTGACCTTCGACGCCCACACCGGAGCGCTAGAGGATCTCCTGATCGGCGACCTCCACGTTCCGGCGGGATCCCTGTTGGGCAGCGGTTCGTACGCTGCGGTCCTCGACAAGAGCCAGGAGCCCTCCTGACGAGGCATGGTCACCGAGGCCTTTGCGTCGCTCGACCGCCTTGAGAAGCAACTAGGTCGGGATTCCAGGCGCCACGCGCCAAGCGCGAACCGCTGCAGACGGGCCGAGAGAGATGGTGGAGCGTCGGGATATCCTGGGGGCCGTTCATCCAGAGTGACCTGAGGGACCCGGCCCCCTGACGGTCCGGCAGCCGGCTTCGCACGGTGCCAATGCCAGGTTCGATGGGGGGTCGCCAATGGCGGATACCTGGCACGACCGATACCAACCTGCTCGGGTTGTGCGCTACCGAGAGGCCACTTCGGAGATCATCACGCAGTCGTCTGCCGGAAGGTCATCGACCACATCGACCACATCGACGGTGCGATCGCCGATCTGACGCGCGAGATCACTCGCCGGCTCGTCCCTTTTGACGCGGCTGTCACCCTGCTGTGCTCGATCACCGGAGTGTCGCAGCTGACCGCCCACGTGGATACTGACGACCGCCTGGCAACTCCGCACCACGGGCGAGATCTACGTCGATCCCGGTGCTGACAACTTCAACACCCGCCACGATCCGGCCATTGAGGCGAAGCGGCTCCACCACCGGATCGAGGCACTCGGCTTCAGCGTCACGATCACAGACACCGCTGCCTAGCTCTCGCCTGCCGCCCACTCACGTCTGGGCACGACCCGAGCCTTGTCGCGCGCGCCCAGGCTGTAGCAAGGGGAGGGCATTTCACCCCAGCGGGGTGCGTGGGGATTGTGATGGCTCGGGTGGCCAGCGGATGGAATCCGAGTGGCGCGAAATAATCGTCGTTCGGGGCGGCTTCAGTGTCACGCGTGCTGACGAGCAGGGATGTCCAGATCGGACAATCGGGTGCGACCGGGACCGTGTCGGTGTGGTGCGCCCAGCTTCAGCACTTCAATCGCGCCCGGCGTCCGTGCAACTTCTTCTCGGCATCGACGTCGTAGTAGGGAGGACCTGGAGCGCCCAGGTCGCCGAGATGCCCAATCGCGATCATCAGGTCAACGTCGGCCATCGGGTAATGCGACTCGATAACCCACGGCTGGATCGCTCTGCAGGAACTTTCCATCTTCGTCACCGAGCTTCCGCCTGATGCGGTAGGCGTAGACCTTGAGATAGTGAAGTTCCTTGACATACGCCGGACCCCAGACGTGCTCGAGGATCATCCGCCGCGTGCAGACCTTGCCGGCGTTGCGGGCGAGGTACGCGAGGAAGTCGAACTCCTTCGGCGTGAGGTCGACGCTCTGGCCGTCGAAGGTCGTCTCGCGGTGGACGAGGTCGAGATGGAGAGTCCCGACGTCGAGCGTTTCGAGGTTTTCGTCGCTGGACTGCTGATGACGAAGCGCGACCCTTACGCGAGCGTCGAGCTCGCGCATGCTGAAGGGCTTGGTCATGTAGTCGTCAGCACCGTCGTCCAGCGCATCGACCTTGCGATCCTCGGAGCCGTCGGCGGACAACACGATGATCGGAACGCTGCTCCAGGTTCTGATTCGCTTGCAGACTTGAAGGCCNNGTCGTGACCAAGGGCTGCCAGTCCGACTGTGCAGACGCCGAGCAGGTCGGAATCGTCGTCAATGATGAGTATTTGCGCCAACGCTGGGCTCCTCAGGTATTGACGCTGCGACGGGCAGCGTGAAGCAGAACCTCGCGCCGCCCTCCGGCGCGTCGTCCACCCAGATGCGTTGTCCATGCGCTTCGACGAACGTCTTGGCAATGGTGAGTCCGAGTCCGGCACCAGCGTCGTCGTCGCGTCGGGCGAGGAGCCCGAAGATCTCCTCTCGCCGGTCGCGGCTCACGCCTGGGCCGTGGTCGGTGACGGAGACCTCGATGGTCGTCGCATCAGTGCTCTTCGCGCGGATCGTGATGGAGGTGTCCTTTGGGCTGTGGCGAGCGGCGTTGGTCAAGAGATTGGCAAGCACTCGGGAGATGAGCACGACGTCCACGTCAACCGGCGGCAGGTCATCAGGTATCGCGACGGCAACCGCATGTCCGCGCATCGCTGGGGTGAGATCGCCGACAACGCTCTTCACGAGATCGGACAGTGACACGACCGTGCAGCGCGGTTCGAGCACGCCCGCTTGGATTCGACTCATGTCGAGCAGGCTTTGTACGAGATCAGCAAGGCGATCTGCCTGGACATCGATCAGCTTGGCCAGACTCTGGCGGGCTTCGGGGGAGATGTCGATCTCGGCGTCGGACAGCGTCGACGACGATGCCTTGATCGAGGCAAGTGGAGCTCGAAGGTCGTGGGAGACCGCGGCGACGAGAGTCTTCGCGAGCCGCTCGACCTCCTCGGTCAGCCTCGCCCGCAGGGCTTCTTCGCGCAGCTGCGCGCGTTCGACCGCGAGTGCGATCTGGTTGGCGAAGGTCATCAACGGCTCGCGCTGGTGTTGGGTAGCCGCCTCTCCCGAGAGGACGAGAAGCCCGATCGGTCGCGCCGCCGCCGTGAGCGCCAGGACGAGCAGGTCGCCTCGCTCGAA
>PLDN01000024.1:51995-54009 GCA_003136185.1 Acidimicrobiaceae bacterium
ACCTTGCGCGATCCGAAGACATCGGCGAGCGTCGTCACGATGACCGATAGGAGCTCGTCAAGATCCTTGTCTGCTACGAGGAGGTCGGACAGCTCGAAGAGTTCGCGGATCTCTGCGCTTTGTCGCTTCTCGGTCGCGCGCGCTGTGTTCATCCCGGCCACGACCCTTGCGACCGGCACCATGACGACGACGTAGACCCCGAGCGCGACCCAGTTCTCCCGTGCGCCGACCCAGAGCGTCAGATACGGAGGGATGAAGAAGAAGTCGTAGACCAAGAAGCCGGCGATGACGCTCAGCACCCCGGCGATGAACCCGCCGGAGATGACGCCGACGACTACCGGCACCACCAGAACGAGCGCGGTCGTGGCAACGCTCAAATGGCTGCGCAACGGCAGCATCGCACCCGTGAGGGCNNCGCCGGGTCCTCACCAACGGGCAGAGCAGGATGTAGCGAGTGCTCACACCGTAGGTGCCTCGCGTCGGCCGATGATGTGGACGTCCACCTCCCCGCTGGCCGCGAGCTGGGTAAATCGCTTCACGATCGAGCCTCCGCCCTTGAGCTCCTGCCAGCGGCTGCGTTGGCTGGCACCGATGACGATCTGGGTGATCTGGTGNNTGCCGCGCGAAGGCGGCCAGGGTTTCGACGACGTCGTCGCCCGCCAGCTCGTGCCAGCTCGCGCCAACGTCGGAGACCAAGCGGCGCAGTTCGTCGAGCTTCCCATCGCGAGATCGATGTCCGACCTCGCCGTTAACGACGTGGACGACGTGCAGGTCGGTCTTGAGCCTCGCGGCCATCCTCGAAGCCCGACGAATGAGGATCTCGGTGCCGGGCGCGGCGGTCACACCGACCATGACGCGCTCAGTCGTCTCCCACGGCACCTGCGGGTGATGGCGCTCTAAGTACTTGAGGAGCTCCTCTTCGGTTTCGTCGGCGAGGAATCGAAGTGCCAGCTCACGTAGCGCAGTGAGGTTGTCGGCGCGGAAAAAGTTGGTGAGCGCCTGGGGGATCTTCTCGGTCGGGTAGATGTTGCCGTGCAGCATCCTGCGGCGGAGTTGCTCAGGAGAGGAGTCGACCAGTTCGATCTGGTCCGCTTTGCGCACGATCCAGTCCGGGACACGCTCGCGAACCTGCGCGTCAGTGATGCGTTCGACCGCGTCCGCGATGCTCTCGAGATGCTGAACATTGAGGGTCGTGATGACATCGATCCCGGCATCGAGCAGCTCGAGCACGTCTTCCCAGCGCTTCTCGTGTCGGCCCGACCCCGGCACGTTGGTATGGGCGAGCTCGTCGACGAGCACGACCTTCGGATGCCGACTGAGCACGGCGTCGAGGTCCATCTCCTCGAACATCGCGCCACGATGCTCGACCACCCGACGCGGGACGATCTCGAGATCTGCCAGGCGCGCCTCAGTCACCGGTCGACCGTGGCTTTCCACGATGCCGACCACGACGTCCGCGCCGCGGTCGCGGCGTCGATGACCCTCGTCGAGCATCGCGATGGTCTTCCCGACGCCGGCAGCGGCTCCGAGGTAGATACGGAAGTGACCTGCGGCCTCGACTAAGTCCGCGATGCCCGTGTAGTCGCTGATGGTTACCACGGCCGATCGACCGAGGAACCGGTGTGCTCGGTTTCATCGGACCCTCGCGAGGTCGTCAGCTCGGCATGCCCCTCCCGCTCGGGTGGTTGGCCGCTGGGGTTCACTCCTCGGATGCCATCTGGCGGTTCCAGTTTGTAGAGCGGGTTCCAGACGACGAGGCGACCACCGCGCAGCTGGGCGGTTCCCTCCACGCTGCAGCGTGTTCCGACGCCAACACCGGCGACCGTGCTGCGCCCGAGGAACAGGACATCGAGCTCGCCGGTGTCGTCCCTGAGCACAACGCGGTATGAGGCGCTGCGGCCAACGGTGACGGTCTCGGTCGTGCGAACCGTGCCGGTCACGACGACACGGGACCGAGGGCGGGCTTCGGCGATCTGGCGAGCGATCGGTCGCCCGCCCCAACAGGACTCCTTCG
>PLDN01000140.1 GCA_003136185.1 Acidimicrobiaceae bacterium
AGCGCTCGACCGCCGAGATGGTCGAGGCCGTAGGCCCGAACCGCTTCCGGAACTCCGCTGGCGTGATGTGGTGGTCGAACTCAGCTGAGCCCGGAGTCGACACCTCGGTCGCGAATTGGTCGAGAGCTGAGGGGGAACGCGGTCTCAGTGCTATCCCCAGCTGCATCGTGTGCGACGACGAGAGGCTCCCGAGATCGCGCGAGCCGAGTGGCACGCGAGGTGCCGCGCCGATGCGACTGAATAACTGCGGGTGCTCCGCTGCGTTGGCCGAGGGAGCGGTAACGAGCGCTGCGAGCACGAGCGAGGCGGTCGCGCCGGCGCACGCCACTGCTCGCCTCAGTCCCGACAATCTGAGCCCTGCCAGGGCGTGATCCGAAGGCATCGTTGCCTCCCCACGGTCGGCCGGCGGACGCCGGCGAAGGGCCGCATCGTATCGCCGGGGCAGCGGTCGGCGAAGACAGCGGATGAGTGGCCGAGGCTCAGGTGCCACCGGAGCGTCGGGCGGTCCACCATTCGCGGACTCGGCGAAGTGCCTCGTCCTTGCCGATGAGACCCTGCTCGAGACGGATCTTCATGAGGAAATCGAGCGCAGCGCCGACGTCGCGCCCCGGCGGCAGCCCGAGCGCGTCCATCACCTCGACACCATCGATCTCGGGTCGGAGAGCGTCGAGCTCCTCCCTTTGGCGAAGCTCGGCAAGGCGCTCCTCGAGCTCGTCCATGCGTTGGCCGAGGGCTTTCGCACGGGCTGCGTTTCTCGTCGTGCAGTCGCACCGGGTCAATTCGTTCAGCTTCTCGAGGAGCGGGCCGGCGTCATGTGCGTACCGGCGGACGGCCGAGTCCGTCCAGCCCATCTTGTAGGTGTGGAACCTGAGGTGCAGCTCGACGAGCTTGCTCACATCCTCGATCTCGATCGTGGGATAACGAAGCGCCTTCATGCGCTCGCGGGCCATACGCGCGCCCACCACGTCGTGATGATGAAAGCTCACCCCAGCAGGACCAACAGCGCGGGTCTTCGGTTTGCCCACATCGTGGAAGAGAGCCGCTAGCCTCAGCACCTTGTCGGGGCTCGTCTTCTCCACCACGGCGACGGTGTGAGCCAGAACGTCCTTGTGCCGGTGGATTGGGTCCTGCTCGAGCTCGAGGGCGGGGAGCTCGGGGAGAAACTCCGCGGCAAGGCCGGTGCGGACGAGGAACCACAACGCGGCGGCTGGCTCCGGCAGCACGAGCAGCTTGTCGAGCTCGTCGCGGATCCGCTCGGCCGAGACGATCGCGAGGCGCTCGTGCATCTCCGCGACCGCTGCGACGAGCGCCTCATCCGGCGTGAGCTCGTAACCCGCCAAGAAACGCGCCGCCCTCATCATCCGCAGCGGATCGTCCGAGAAAGACGTGCGCGGGTCAAGAGGCGTGCAAAGCCGCCGCGCTGCCAAGTCGTCGAGGCCCCCGAACGGGTCGATCATCTCGAGGCCCGGGACCTCGAGTGCCATGGCGTTCACCGTGAAGTCGCGCCGGGATAGGTCCGCCGCGATGTCGTCGCCGAACCGGACGTCGGGCTTGCGCGAGTCAGGGTCGTACGCCTCGGCGCGGTGGGTCGTGACCTCGAAGCGCCGCTCACTCACCATCGCCCCGATGGTCCCGAAGCGCTTACCTTGGGTCCAGATCGCGGAGGCAAGCGGTCTGACCAGGTCTTCGATCTCGTCAGGCAGCGCGTCGGTCGTGAGATCGATGTCGACGGCGCCGGTCTCCACGCCTCCCGGTCGCCCAGCGATGGCGTCGCGCACGGTTCCACCGACGAGGTACAGCCTCTTGCCTGCCGCCTCGAAGCGATCGGCGATCGGTTGGACCAGCTCGAGAACTGGCTTCAGGCGTTCAGGGACCACGACTTTGAGGGTAGTGGCCCGCGGGCTTACCCGAAGTGCCCGCGGGCTTACCCGAAGTGGAGGCGAGCGACGGCAGACACCAGATCCCCAGCCAGCTCGTCGACCGGGCCGGCGCTACTAACGGGCTCGGGGTGGACGAGCGTGCCGCCGAGGGCATCTACGCAAGCGCGGACTGACAGAGCAAGAGCGGCGAGGTCGTAGCCACCCTCGAGAAACGCGATCCTCCTGCCGGCTGGCGCTAGGGCGGCTGTGCGCGAGGTGAGGTCGGCAAAATCGCCCGCCGACAACGAGAGATCGGTCAGCGGGTCGTTCCGATGCGCGTCGAAACCGGCTGAGATGAGAACCCAATCCGGCTGGTGACGCTCGGCGACTGGGACGACGATCTCGTCGAACGCACGCCGGTACACCTCGCCCGACGACCCACCGGGCATCGGGATGTTCACCGTCATCCCCTTCCCCGCTCCTTCACCGATCTCGCGCATCGCACCGGTTCCCGGATAGAAGGGGTACTGGTGAAGTGACACGTAACAAACGTCCGGATCTTGCCAGAAGATGGCCTGCGTCCCGTTGCCGTGATGGGCATCCCAGTCGACGATGAGCACGCGCTCGCCGCCCGCTGCCAACGCTGCAGCCGTCACAGCAACGCTGTTGAACAGACAGAAACCCATCGCTCTATTGCTAAGAGCGTGGTGCCCCGGCGGCCGCACGGCAAGGAAGGCCGCCTCGCCCTCGCCGGCTCGCAGCCGCGCGACGGCATCGAGGCCTGCGCCGGCACCTCGGAGTGCTGCCTCGAACGAAGCCGGCGAGGCGATCGTATCCGCATCGAGGTGTCCGCCTCCCGTCAGGCAGAATTGCTCGAGGGTGTCGATGTAACCGCCGGTGTGCACGCGCTCGAGCTCGCTCCGGACCGCAGGCCGCGGCTCGAACGAGACGATCATCTCGGCGACCGCGGCGCTCTCGATGCCTGCCAGGACGGCATTCAACCGAGCGGCGCTCTCGGGATGCGAGTGCCCCGTCTGATGCTCGGCGAAGGCGTCATGGCGCCCGAGCAGGACCGTCACAACTCTCACGGTACCGCTGGGTAGGCTCCGTTGATCCCTCACGATGCTCGCTCACCGCTGACGATGCGAACATGGCGGCTTCTTGCGAGCGCTGCCTTGGTCGCTGCCGTCCCTGTGTCAGTGGTGGCTCTCCCGGCGCTGCTGTCTTCACCGAGGGCGAACGCCGCCGCTACATCCACGAGCACCATTGACCTCGTCAGCCAGACCGCCTGGGTCCGCGACACCAGCGGTATGCACCTCGAGGTGGCGATCCACTCGTCACTTGCCGACGCCGACCTCGGGCTGCAGGTCACGCTTTGGTCGCCAGCAACCGAACGCGATTACTTCGAGCAGACCACGACCGGTGACACGAACGGCTTCACGGTAATCGACCAGTCCGCGATCATGGCTCTCAACACGAAGGGGCTCCTGCAAGGGAACGGGGACGCGTCGGTAGACCTTCCCCTTGCACCTACGACCGGCGTCCCAGGTAAAGCACAGAAGACACCCACCAACGGAGCGCTCCTGACGTTCCCCTGCACAGATCAGTGCCCGGGCGTCTATCCGCTCCAGGTCTCGCTCTGGGGTCCCGGAGACGCGGCAACCCTCGACAGCTTCATGACCTACCTGATTCTGGCGCCAACAGCGGCGGCGACCCCGCTGCAGTTCTCTTGGATCCTTCCCCTCGGCGCGACTCCCGCGACTGACCCCGCCGGAAGCCCAGCGTTGCCGGCGTCGGACGAGACCGAGGTTGAGCAGCTCGACGCAGCCCTCGCCCAGCAGCCCTCGGCCGCGGTCTCGCTCGCGCTCTATCCCCAATTCACCACTGCTCTGGCAACCGCTGCTGCCACCAAGGCGCCACTCAGTCACGGGACGGACAAGTCCGCCGCGGAGGCACGGCGGGTCCTCGCTGACACCCGTCAGCTTCTGGCATTCCCCAACGTCGAGGCGGAGTCGGAGACCTTCACGCCGGTTGACCTGACCGGTATGTCAGGCGCGACGCTTTCCTCCGAGCTGAGCGATCAGTTCGCGACAGGGAAGAGCGCGTTCGCCGCACTCGGGGTGAAGCCGGCAAAGGGGCAATACGTCGCGTCTGCCCCGCTCGGCGCCGCCGAGCTCACGGCGCTCCATGACAGCGGCATCGAAAAGGTCGTGGTGCCGAGCAACGACGTGACGCCGACACCTCCGAGCTGGATCTTTCCGGTATGGGCACCGTTCTTCGTGAAAGGTACCAACGAGGTCGCCGACGCGTCGGACTATTACTTGCAGCAGCACCTCCAAGCGAGCTCCGACCCGGTACTCAATGCGAACCAGCTCCTCGCCGACCTGGCATTGCTCTACTTCGTCGAACAGCCTCCTGGGTACCGAGGCGTCACGCTGCTCTCGCCGCTCGGGTGGCATCCGAACACGGCCTTCCTGACGACGGTTCTTGCTGGCCTGGCGAATAGCCCGATGGTGCAATCTGACACCCTCTCGAGGTTCTTCAACTTGGTGCAGCCGGGATCGGACGAACCCACGCTGCTCATCCGTGGCCTTCAAGCTCCTGCGACACCAAAGGTAGACCAGCTCCCGGCAAGTGCCATCTCGGGTGCCAGGACGAGGCTCGCCGCTCTGGCCGGGCTGTTACCGACGGAGCCAGCTCGGATCGAGCAGCTGAGCAACCTCGTCCTGCTTTCGGAGACAGCCAACGTCTCGCAGGCGTCCAGGTATGCGTACCTGGACGCGCCGACTAAGGAGCTGAACGCCGAAGCGTCCCTGATCTCGCTCCCGAGCAACCGGACCATCACGATCACCTCGCTCAGCGCCAAGATCCCGATCTCCATCTACTCACGCGCGCCCACGCCGCTCCATATCGACCTCGTGCTGTCGAGTGTCGCCCTTACCTTCCAACATCGCTACAACCCGATCCTCCTCCAGCCGGGCAACAACGCGATCGAGATACCCATATCGGCACGCACGTCAGGGGACTTCACGCTGTCGTTGTCTGCAACGACCATGCCGGGTGCCTTCACGCTGACTTCGGGCAAGCTCACGATCCGGTCGACGGCGATATCCGGAGTGGCGGTGGCGCTCACGGCGGGAGCGGGAGCGTTTCTCCTCGTGTGGTGGGCGCGGTCAGCAGTGAAGCGGCGGCGCACTGGCAAGCATACGAAGGCGACGAGAAGGCCACGAGCCCAGCCGATACCCGGGCTGACGCCGACCACGCCGGCGACATGAGCCGCCGTTCGCGACGGTCCACCCCGGCGCGCCCGGTACCGAGAAGCTTCACCATTCGAGAGCACTCGGCCGTCGACTCGCTCGCGCGGTCCGATGCTCGCGAGGCCCGGTCGCCGGTGAAGGAGCCGGTCGTGGCGCCTCCGGCAGCGGCCGCGAGGCGGGCTCCGGTCGACAGGAGCGTTCATGTGAGTCAGGCCGCCGCGGCAGCGGCCTCTAGTAGAGGTCTCGGCCGCGCGACGGCGGTCATGGCAGGCGGCACCCTCGCGTCGCGCGTCACGGGACTGTTACGGCTCCTCGTCGCGGCCTACGCGCTCGGGTTCAACCACTTCTCTGACGCGTTCAACCTTGCAAACAACACGCCCAACATCGTCCATGACCTGGTGCTTGGCGGGATCCTGTCGGCGACATTCGTGCCGCTTTTCGTCGACCGGCTCGCGAAGCGAACCGAACACGAAGCCAACGAGGCGATCTCGGCGGTCGTGAGCCTCTCCGTGGTCATCCTGGTGGCCGCCACCCTTGCGCTCGTGTTGGCCGCGCCGTACATCATCGACCTGTACTCGATCGGCACGCACACGGCCAACATCGCTACCGAGCGCTCTGTCGCCACCGAACTGCTGCGGCTGTTCGCGCTCCAGCTCTTCGGGTACGGCGCGATCTCCTTGATGACGGCGATCCTGAACGCCGTCAGGAGGTTCGCCGTTGCGGCATACGTTCCCGTGATCAATAACGCCGTGGCGATCGCGATCCTGATCGAGTTCCACCTGGCGGACCCGAGCTTTGCGAAGAACCCCTCTATCGCTGCTGTGTCCCACAACACCGGGATGCTTTTGCTGCTCGGTCTCGGAACGACAGCAGGCGTGGTCCTGCAGGCCGCCGCGCTCGTGCCGAGCACGATGCGCTCGGGCGTGAGGCTGCACTTCAGATGGGCCCCCCGGGATGGGGCGGTGCGCGAGATCATGTCGTTGTCGAGTTGGACGCTGGGTTTCGTCGTGGCCAACCAGATCGCTCTTTTCATCACGCTCGCCGTCGCGGTTCACATCGATCCGTCGGGGGGAGCGGTCACGGCGTACACCTATGCCTTCACCTTCTTCCAGCTGCCGTTCGGCATGATCGCTGTCTCGATCATGAGCACCGTGACCCCGGAGCTCTCTCATCGCTGGTCGACCGGCGATCTCGATGGCATGGCACATCATTTCGGGCTGGGACTACGCCGGATGATGGCCGGCATCTGGCCCGCAACAGTCGGCTACCTCGTGCTTGCCGGACCGATCATGGCGCTCCTCGTCAGTTATGGCGCCGCGAACAAAGTAGGTGCGCGGCTCACGGCGTCCCTTCTGACATGGCTTGCCGTAGGTCTGCCAGGTTACTGCGCCTACCTGTTGGCCATCACGGCGCTCCAGTCGATGCGCGACACCCGCACTGCCTTCTTTCTCTACGTGCTCGAGAACGGCTTGAACATCCTGTTGCTCTTCGTCCTCATGGGCGATTTGAAAGCCAAGGCTCTTGCCCTCTCCCTCGCTGTCGCGTACTCGGTCTCCGCCGTCATCGCACTGGCAGTGGTCCGCCACAAGATGCACGGGCTCGGCGGCAGCGGGGTGGCTCGCTACGTCGGCCGGTCCTTTGTGTTGTCACTCGTGATGGCGTTTGCTGTTGCACTCGTCGCTGCAGGCATCGGGGCGGGCTCTGGAATCGGCCTGCTCGAACGGGTCGTCGCGGGCGTGGTGGTTGGCGGCTTGGTCTACGGCGGGGGTGCATCACTAGCCGGGATGGTCTCCGGCTGGCAGACTTCGGGGAGGCGGCGGCAGGCCGCCGGAAAGGGACTTTGATGCCAGGTATCCGACTCGTGACCGACAGTGCCGCAGACCTGGACCGAGACGACATGACGGCGCGAGGCGTCACGATCGTCAACCTCGACGTGCGGCTCGGGGAGATCGGCCCAGAGATCACCAAGGATTGGAGGCCCGAAGAGTTCTGGTTGCAGTGCTCGAAGTCCGACGTGCTGCCGGAGACCTCCGCGCCCTCTCCCGGAGCATTCCAAACGGCTTTTCAAGCCGCCAAACAGAGCGGTGCCGACGGCGTCGTGTGCGTGACCATGTCCTCGAAGCTGTCGGCGACCTATCAAGCCGCCGTCGCCGGTGCCGACGCCATGTCCGCTGAGATCCCTGTCGTAGTCGTGGACTCCCTGTCGATCACGATGGGCGAAGGTATGGGCGTCCTTGCCGGCCAGGAGACCGCAGAGGGTGGCGGGGACTTGAAAGCGGTGGAGGAGGCGACGCGCGCCGCGCTGGCCAAGTCCCGCGTCTTCGGTGCCTTCGATACCCTCGACAACCTCCGCAAGGGAGGGCGCATCGGCGGAGCTCAGGCATTCGTCGGCTCCCTCCTGTCCATCAAGCCCATCATCGAGGTTCGAGAGGGGCTGGTCGAGCCCGAATCACGCCAGCGAACCAGGTCGAGGTCGATCCAGTATCTGGCAGACAAGGTCCGAGATGCGGGCCCACTTCGGCGACTGGCTGTCATGCACGCGGCCGCGCCCGACGTGGACACCCTGGTCAACCTCGTTGCGGAAAGCTTCGAGCGCGACAAGATCCTCGTCACCTACATCGGTCCCGTAATCGGTACGCACGCCGGTCCCGGAACAGTTGGCGTGTGTTTCGAGCTCGCCTGATGGTGGCGACGAGCGCTCGCTACTAACCTGCCCGCATGCCTCCCGAGAGCGCGACCGAGACGAGCGAGGGCGTGAGCCGGAGCGAGATGGGCGCGGCCTCGGCGAAATCGAATGGGAGCGGAGCCGTGTCGATTAGCGACGATTGGGCGGCCCAGCTCACCCACAAAGTCGAAGATGTCGTCTCGGTCATCCGTGACAAGACCGTGGAACCGGTGATGACTGCCGTGCGATACCTCGTCTTCGGCCTGATGGCGTTCTCGGTCGGAACATTTTTCGCCGTGCTGTTCGCCGTATTCACCTTGAGGGTGCTCGACGCGGAGGTACCGGTCTTCCGGTCCAGGGTCTGGGCCAGCTACCTAGTCGTAGCTGGAATCTTCTGGGCCACCGGACTGTTGCTCTCGCGGAAGCGTCATCCTCGCAACTAGGCGCGGAGACCGAGAACGAGGCAGAGATGGAAGTTGGCACGACTCGCAATGTGGTGATCGTCGGCTCGGGCCCTGCGGGCCTGACGGCTGCCGTCTACACCGCCCGAGCCAACCTGCAACCTCTCGTCATCGAGGGCGAGCTGTCGTCCACAAGCGACCAGCCGGGCGGGCAGCTCATGTTGACTACCGACGTCGAGAATTTTCCTGGATTCCCGAACGGGATCATGGGCCCTCAGCTGATGATGAGCATGCGCGAGCAGGCCGAACGCTTCGGTGCAGAGATCGTCACCAAGAAGGCCACCAAAGTCGACCTTTCGGCCAGCCCCATCGCCATATGGACTGAAGATCCGGATGCCGCCGAGCCCGACGTCACGACGAAGTCGCTCATCATCTCGACCGGTGCCAGCTCGTTGATGCTCGGCCTTCCGAACGAGGCTCGGCTGCTCGGCTACGGAGTGTCCACGTGCGCGACCTGCGACGGCTTCTTCTTCCGGGACAAGCGCATCGCCGTCATCGGTGGTGGCGATTCCGCTCTGGAAGAGGCACTGTTCCTTACCAAATTCGGCGACTCGGTGACCATCGTGCATCGGCGCAAGGAGCTCCGGGCATCGAAGATCATGCAGGACCGCGCGTTCAAGAACGAAAAGATCGATTTCGTCTGGGACTCGGCGGTCGTAGACATCCTGGGTGACGAGAAGGTCTCCGGTATCAAGATCCAGGATGTGATCACAGGAGAAGACAGAGAGCTCGCCGTGGATGGAGTATTCGTCGCGATCGGGCACGAGCCCAACACCGGCCTGTTCAAGGGCCAATTGGCGATGGACGCCGCCGGGTACCTCGTCACCGAAGGCGGCACCCGCACTGCGCTGCCGGGCGTGTTCGCCTGCGGCGACGTGCAGGATCACGTATACCGGCAGGCCATCACCGCGGCCGGTTCGGGCTGCATGGCGGCAATCGACACCGAGCGCTATCTCGCTTCGTTCGAATGACACGGAGCATCGCTCGGCATCAACTTCAGCCGGGCATCAACTGATCGACAAGGAGAACATGAAATGGCAGACAACATCATCACCGTCAGCGACGACACCTTCGACGAAGAGGTCGGGGCATCCGACACCCCCGTGCTGGTCGACTTCTGGGCCGAGTGGTGCGGGCCCTGCAAGATGGTCGCACCGGTGCTCGAGGAGATTGCCAACGACAAGGCCGGCGCCCTCAAGATCGCGAAGCTGAACGTTGACGACAACCCTCGGACAGCACAGCGCTATCAGGTGATGTCCATCCCCACGCTCTTACTGTTCAAAGACGGCGAGCCGGCGAGCCGTATCGTCGGGGCGCGAAGCAAGAACCAGATCCTTTCGGAGTTCGACCCACACCTCGTTTGAGGTAGTTCTCCTTACAATTGCTGGTCGATAACGACTGGCACATTCACTGTGCTGGCAGTAGGATGCCATTATCGTTGCGCGCCCCCTCAGTTCCATGGTCAGCCTTAGCATGACTGCGATGTCCGACGACCTGCAGCCCTCGCCGCCCGCGTCGGCAAGCAGGTGGGACGAGGGACTTCCGTTTCTCCTTGGGGATGTCGGACAGGGAGTGAGCGACCTCCAGCAACGCTTGGCGCGACTTGGGTACTTGAGAGGAGACGACCGACTCGGCGAGTACGGCGACGGAACGGCTCGAGCAGTCCGCTCTTTCCAACGGGATCGTGGATTGCGCACTGACGGACTCTGTGGCCGCCACACCTGGTCCTCGGTAGTCGAAGCCGGCTTCCGGCTCGGCGATCGGTTGCTCTACCAGCGCATCCCAATGCTTCACGGCGACGACGTCGCGGAGCTCCAACGGCAACTATCTGCACTCGGCTTCGATCCGGGAGGTGTCGACGGGATCTTCGGCGATCAGACAGCATCTGCCGTCGCAGACTTCCAGCACAACATCGGGATATCGAGCGATGGCATCTGCGGACCTCGGACTCTCGCCGAGCTGTCGCAGCTGAAGCTGCGGCGCGGCGCGGAGGACCTCGTGTCCTCGGTCCGCGAGCAGCTGGAGGCCAGCAACAAAGTCGGCACGTTGCAGGACCGGGTCATCGCCGTCGGCGAGCCCGGAGGATTCCAGGCTGGTGCCGTCGCCCTCTCTCGAGCCCTCGTCGCGGTGGGCGCGCGTCCAATCACCATTCATCATCCCGACGAGTCAGAGCAGGCAGAGGCCGCAAATGCGGTGGGGGCAGACTGCTACATCGGTCTCCGGCTGGACCCGGAGCTGGCGGGCGTCCGTACCGTTTACTACAGCGGCTACCGGTATGAGTCGGAAACGAGCAAGCACCTTGCGAGGCTCATCTCGGAAGCCGTTGTGAAAGCTCTCGACCTCCACGATGAAGGCAGCGACGGGATGGCTCTGCCCGTGTTACGCGAGACGCGGATGCCGGCCGTCGTCGTCGAGCTCGGGCGCCCGGCGGTGGTAGCGATGCACAGTGCGCGACTCGCGGTGGCGATCATCGATGCTCTCGCGGACTGGCTCGGCAATAAGTGGACCTGAATCGTGCGGTTATACCGAGCGATGGCTGACTTGCCGTTCCACAGCGGGTGTCGCTTTCGGGCCATACTACCTGGACAACCGGTGTTTCTACGGCCTCCACCTGTACCATCATCCACAGTCTCATGCACAGGTTGTGGACGACTGTTGAGCAGAGGTCAAGGTCGAGTCAGGGACCCTCAGCCTGATGCGGCGGGTTAGATTGATTTTGGGCATATGAAAGCTGACACGGGTCCTCGCCCGACTATAAGCCCTGTTCAACGTCGTATGGTGGCTGGCCGCCGGTCGAGGAATCACTGATGATCACCCGGTAGATCCGTTCGAGGTCGTCGAGTGTGGCGAACTCGATCAGCACCCGTCCCCGTTTCCCCCCCATATCGATCCGCACTCGGGTATTGAGATGATCGCCCAGTAGTTCCTCTAGGTCGAGGACGCCGGGCGGGCGGAGAGCGGGCGGAGCCTCGAGCTGAGACGACGCCGTGTCTGGATCCAACGATTCCTCGTCGCTCTTCTCGGGAGCGATCCCTTCGTCCTCGTCGACAGGCTTNNGGCTTGAAACGTTCACGGACGAGCTCCTCCACGGCCCGGACGGACAAGCCTCCCCGGACGGTCTCGCCTGCGATCTGCTCCTGCTGAGCACGATCGGGCGTACCGAGGATCGCGCGCCCAGCGCCAGCGCTGAGAAGGCCGTCGCGGATCATCCTCTGCACCGTTGGAGGGAGCTGGAAGAGACGAAGAGCGTTGGTCACAGCGGTTCGACTCTTGCCAACCCGATGACCGACGTCTTCGTGGGTGAGGCCAAACTCTTCGATCAGCTGTTGGTACGCGGCGGCCTCGTCCAGAGAATTGAGATCTTCGCGATGGAGGTTCTCCACGAGCGCCTGCTCGAGACTTGTCACATCGTCCACGGCGCTCACTAACGCCGGGACAGTCGAGAGACCAGCCCTGCGGGCCGCCCGGTACCGCCGCTCACCGGCGATGATCTCGTAGTCGTCTTCGTCGACCTTGCGCAGCAACACCGGCTGCAAGATCCCAACCGCCTTGATCGAGTCTACGAGGGCGGATAGCGCCTCTTCGTCGAAGCTCTTGCGTGGCTGGAACTGATTTGGCCGGATCTGACTGAGCGGCACGTCGCGAAGCGCTGACTCTGAGCTCGGGCTGCCCTGAGGAATAAGTGCGCCCAATCCGCGCCCTAAGCCACTACGACGCGACACCGCTGACCTCCTTGGCGAGCTCCCGATAGGCGATGGCGCCCCGAGATGTTGGGTCGTGGACGGTTATGGGCTCTCCGAACGACGGCGCTTCGGCGATCCTCACCGTACGCGGAATCACGTTCTGACAGACGATCGCACCAAAGTGATTACGGACTTCTGACACGACGGAGTCCGCCAACTTGGTCCGAGCGTCGTACATCGTGAGAACTATCGTGCTGACGTAGAGCGTCGGGTTGAGATTGGACCGAACCAGCTCTACGTTGCGCGTCAACTGCGAGACACCCTCGAGCGCGTAGTACTCGCACTGGATGGGAACCAGCACCTCTGTCGCGGCACTGAGCGCGTTCAGCGTGATGAGCCCGAGGGACGGCGGGCAGTCAATGAAGATGAAGACGAAGTCGTCCTTCACCGGTTCGATCGCACGCCGCAGGCGGAACTCACGGCTCAGGGCTGGGACGAGCTCGATCTCCGCGCCTGCAAGATCCAGTGTCGAGGGGGCAAGGAACAGATTCTTGATGCTCGTGGGCTCGATGCAATCCTCCATCGGAACGCCGTGCAGAAGAACGTCGTACATGGAAACATCGAACGTTCGTGGATCGATACCGAGCCCGGTACTGGCATTGCCTTGGGGATCCAGATCAATGATCAGCACCCGGTGGCCGAGATCTGCCAGCGCGGCCCCCAAGTTCACCGCTGTGGTGGTCTTCCCGACTCCACCCTTCTGGTTTGCGACCGCCATCACTCGGGCGGACGCGGAAGGGGCAAGTTCACCATCAACGCCCGCGGTCGGCTTAGTGCCAGCGCTCGTTAGCGCCTCACCGACGGGACCCAGCGAGCCCACGCCTGCCAGCTCAGCCCCGCCAGACGACGCCATTTCTGATTGCTCAGTCATTGATCTCCATAGGGCTTCGATGTTTCACGTGGCACGCGCAAACTGGCCGCGACAGCATCGCCATCTAGAGCGACCGGCTGTGTAGCGGAGTGTATAGGTGTTGGCGCTCCCTTGAAAGGCGTTGATGTCACCGCTGGGAATCTTGCACATCTGTGCTGCATGGAGGGTCGAGTTGTGCAGGAACCTCGCCCGGAGCACAACTTCGTCATCGAGACTTGGAAGTCGCTGCCGCTGTCGCTCCTCTTGCACGACGCGGGCGCAACGAGGCGGTCAAGCGTCCTGGTCGAGGAGAGGGAGGCCGAGTCGGCCCTGAGGAAGTGGTAGTTCAAGTGTCCCGGTACCAGCGAACACTTTCGGTGGCCCGAGAGCACGTTCCACGTGGAACATCCGGCTGCAAAAGCCTAGGCGCTAGAACCGGGGTCGCTTCTGCGGAATGCCGACCCGTCTCGGATAATTCTCGGGTGCAGCAGTGATCAGCCTCATCGCGGCAAAGCGGCGGCCGCGCGCTGAACTTCCGATCGCAGGAGCGAACCCGAATTGGGCGATCCCTTCGTCAGGCCAACGGTCTCCCAGCGCACTGGGACGGTCGCTGGCGGACTCGAAGTCCGGGGGCTCGGAAGCGATCAGGCGCCCACCAACCCGGAGCAAAGGGGCCGCGCACTCCACCACCACCGCAGGCGGTCCGAAGGAGCGCGACGTGACCACATCAAAGTCGCCTCGAGCCCCATCCTGGCGTCCAAATGCCTCGGCGCGCTCGCAGACTACGCGCACCCTGTCTCCAAGCTCAAGGTCTGCGACAGCCAACATCAGCCAGTCAGCCCGACGAGTGGACCCGTCGAGCAAGGTCACACGAGCCGACGGGAGAGCGATCGCGATTAGCAACCCTGGGACGCCTCCACCCGAACCGAGGTCGAGGACCGATACGGCTGGCAACGTCGGGTCGATCCCGTTGCGGGCGGCTCCCGCCCCGATCACGTCTACAAAGGCCAGCGAATGTTCGATCTGATCGTCGAGAAGTGACGGCCCAAGCAAGCCCAGCTCGCGGGCGTCGGTCAGGACACGACGGACCCGGAGCAGCGCCTCGCCGACGACGGTGCCAACCTCCGGAAGCTCGTGAGCCGGCGGGCTGACCTCAGTCACTCTCCTCGGCCGACGTCTCCTCGGAGGAGGTCGTGTCGTCGGCGGCAGCGTCCTCGAGCTCAGCTTCATCGACAAGAGCGGCGACCGGGCTCGCTGCCTCGGTCTCGGGCGCGCTCGCGGCCTCGGCCGGATGTATTACGACGTACCGCCTGGGGTCCTCGCCCATTGAGGTCGTGCGGACACCGGCGATCTCGTTCGCGGCATCATGGACAACCTTGCGGTCGGCAGCGGACATGGGGTCGAGCGCCTGCGGTTCACCGGTCTCGATCACCTCGGCCGCCACTCGCTGCGCGAACTGCTGCAGAGCCGTGGCGCGGCGGAGCCTGTAGCCGCCCACGTCCACCGTGATCCGTACCCCATGCTCATCGCTACGGTGCTGGACAGCGGTGCGGGTCAGCTCTTGAAGTGCGTCGACGGTGGCTCCGCGAGGGCCGATCAGCAGGCCGACGTTCTCGCCCGCGACGTCGATGCGAACGCTGTCTTCGCCGATCTCACTGGTCAACTGAGCCTGAAGGCCGAAGCCAGCCACGACGCCGCGCACGAATTCCTCCGCAAGCTCGGCCTGTGTCTCGATGCTCATCTCTTCCTCCTCGGTAGCTACCTTTTCACGCCGATGGGTCGGCTCCGACCCGCCCGCCCCGGCGTTCGATCTTCCTTGACGATTACGTGAGCCCGAACGAGACCGCTGATTGGCGGAGCGTCCGCCCACTGCGGTGGCATCGTCGCCAGACCCCGATCCGGCGCTGTCGAGACTCGCGCCTGGGTCACTGGCGGTAGCGACCCCAGATCGACCTTCGGTCGGCGTGGAACGGCTCCGACCGGACCCGCCGCTCCTCGACCGGCCGCCTCCTCCCGCTGGAACCGGGCGATCGCTCTCGCTCTGGCCGTCGGTGTCGCGACTCGTACTCCGGTTGCCCCCGCCATTGCCTCCGGACCGCGGACCACCGCCACCGCGGCGCGGTCGATTGTCTCCACCTCCCGAGGGCCGACGCGACGGCCTCTTGGCTCGAGCCTGAACCGGACGCACCCGCACCCGCACACGGGCCTCGGTCTTGCGTAGCCCGAACATCGACGTCTTGGGTTCTTCGACGACCACGATCTCTGCGTCGGATTCGGCGACCCCCAGGCGATCGAGCGCCTGTTCCACTGCTTCCGCCACGGTACGACCCGTGGACTCGAGCCACT
>PLDN01000050.1 GCA_003136185.1 Acidimicrobiaceae bacterium
TGAGCTTCCTCTCGCACGATGGGGGCGAGAATCCCTACGACGTCCACCACGATCTGCAAGAGACGATGCAGGACCTCGTCGGGATCATCCGGACAGAGGCGGAGTTGCAAGAGGCGACGGAAAAGCTCGCCGAGCTCGGCGAGCGGGCAAAGCACGTCTCAGCCTCCGGTGGTCGAGAGTTCAACCCGGGCTGGCACCTCGCGATAGACCTCGAGTCGATGCTCGCGGTTGCGAATTGCACGACGCTGAGCGCCATCGAGCGCAAGGAAAGCCGCGGCGGGCACACGCGGGCGGACTATCCCACGCCCGATCCCGAGCTCGAAAAGCTCAACATGGTCAGCCGGTACGGCGCGACCGGTTACTCGGTGACGCCCGAGCTGAAACCGGTGATGCCACCAGAGCTGCAGGAGCTGTTCGCGGAGACCGCACCCGAAGCCAAGGAGGCGAGCAAGTAATGGCGATCGACACGGCCGCCCCGGCAAGCGCACCGGAGACCTCGACAACCGATGGGCGCGAGCTGCGCATGAGGTTGTGGCGTGGCGACGCCTCCGGAGGCGAGTTCGTCGAGTACCGCGTTCCCGCGCAGGAGGGCGAGGTCGTCCTCGACGTCGTCCACCGCATACAGGCGACCGAAGCGCCCGACCTTGCGGTCCGCTGGAATTGCAAAGCCGGCAAGTGCGGCTCCTGCTCTGCTGAGATCAACGGCCGTCCCCGCCTCATGTGCATGACGAGGATGTCGGCCTTGCCGACCGAGGAGCCGATCACGGTCTCGCCGATGCGGGCCTTCCCGGTCATGCGCGACCTCGTCACCGACGTCTCGTACAACTACGAGGTAGCCAAGCTCATCCCTAACTTCACGCCTGGCCCCAAACCACCCGAGGGCTACCGGATGCAGCAGGTCGACGTCGAGAGAGGCCAAGAGTTCCGCAAGTGCATCGAGTGTTTCTTGTGTCAGAACGTGTGTCACGTCATTCGGGACCACGAGGAGAACAAGGAGCACTACGCCGGGCCGCGTTTCTTCGTGAGGCTGGCCGAGCTCGAGATGCACCCGCTCGACACGCTCGATCGCCGCGCCTATGTGCGAGAGAGGATGGGCATCGGGTACTGCAACATCACGAAGTGCTGCACCGAGGTCTGTCCCGAGGACATCCATATCACTGACAACGCCATCATCCCGCTCAAGGAGCGGGTCGTGGACTCGCGCTATGACCCGGTGGCCTGGCTCGGGCGCAAGATCCTCTCGCGGCCTGACCCCATGTCCGCTAGCGAGGCTGCGAAGCACACCGGGGCCGCCCGGGCAGCCGAGCGCGCAGCAAAGACCAAGGAGTCTTGAGCATCAGATTCCTTTCCGTCGAGTGGTACGAGGCGCTCCGTGCACAGTTGAGGACCGCTCCCCCGCTGCCGGGTGAGGGCTCGACGCAACTCCGTCTCGGCCAGCTGGTCTTAGGGGCGCCTGACGGAGCGGACCACGCCTGGACCATCGTGCTGCGCAATGGTGCCGTCCCCGCTCTCGATGTGGGATCGGTCGCCAACGCGGACGTGGTGCTTGTCGAGAGCTACGACGCTGCCTGGGCGCTCGCCTCCGGTGACCGCACCGCAGGCCAGCTGCTCGAAGCCGGCGAACTGAAGATCAGGGGTGACGCCCGGCGGCTCGTCGCCGCATCGGAGCTGTTGGAGGCAGTCGCGGCTGCTTCAGGCGCTCTGTCGGAGCTGACTACCGAAGGTTGAGCCGGGTTGGCCCGCCCCAACGAGGCGATTGGAACCGGAATCGGCAATCTGTGTGGCGCGGCACGGCCCCGTCACCACACCGCGGGTGGCGGGGGCAACGGGGCCGTGCAGACCGCCGAGAGGCGGCCGTCGTGCGGGGTTCAGGCCTTCACGGGGGTCTTCACGTGGAGGAACGTATTGTGGGTCTGGGTGAGGCCCGAGGCGTCGTCGTAGATGCCGTAGACATCCCAGGCGATCGTGTTACCGGTGACCTTCACCTTGATGGCCTTGGTGGTCCCTCCGTTGTCCACAAGCACACCGGTCGTCACCGAGTCGCCCGTGCCCGGGTCGCCGGTGATGTCGTTCGTGCCGATCCAATTGCCCGAGATCACGTTGCCGGAGACATCCGAGAGCGGGAAGTGCTGGTGGATGGTGACACCGCTCAAGCCGTTGCCGGCGATCTCGTTCCCGGTCACCGTGTTGTCGTAGGAGCCGCCCCCTGATGCGCCCGAGGCAAACAGGATGCCCGCGCCTTCGCCGGTCGTCCCGTTCGAGATCACGACGTTGTCGCTAATGGTGTTGTGAAAGACGCCTCCCTTGGTCGGCGTCGGCAGCCCGGAGCTGTTGACGGCAGAGGCGCTGTGGCCGACGACGGTGATCCCACAGTCCGACTCGTTGTCCTCGACCAGGTTGCCGCTGACGGTGTTGCCGTCGTTCGGGCCGAACTCGTCAGTGAGCAGGATTCCGCCGGAGTTGAACTCCGAGCTGTTGTCGAGCACCTTCGAGTCCGTGACCGAGAGCAGGTGGATGCCCTCGCCGCAGTCGTTCGGCACGACGCCCGAAGCCTGGCACTCAAACCACTTGCTCTTGGCGCCACCGCTGTCATTGTGCTCGACGACGTTGTCCTTGATCGTGATCTTGCTCGCGACCGCGGCGAGTATCCCCTCGCCAGTGGCACCGGTGATCGTGAAACCCTCCACCGTCGCCTTGCTCGTGATGTAGAAGGTGACCCCGTTGTCGAGGTTCTTCGCGTCGATGGTGGCACCCGGCAGGCCCACGAGGTTGATCGACTTGTTGATCTCGGCGCCGGTCGTGATCGTCTTTACCGTCGGCACGCCCGAGATGGTCGTCGAACCGGTGTAGATGCCAGCGCACACCTTGACGGTGTCGCCAGCGGCCGCGGCCTTGATCGCCTTGTTGATCTCGTGGTACTTCGCCGTGGAGCACGCCGCCGACTCGCCCGTAACCTTGATTGTCGGCGCCACGTAAAGCGTATGGGCCGCCCGGGGCGAGGTCGCCGCCCCGGCTGTGGCAGCGCCTGCGGCGACGACCGATCCGAGGAGCACTGCTGCGGGCACGACAGCTCTCAAAATCCTTCGTTGCATGGGCATTGTCTCCTTCGTTGTCGGAAGCACCGACAGTCCAAGCGGAAGCTCACTTACGCGGTCCTCGCCGTCCCCCGTGGTGCAACGCCGACAATAGGGAAGCCGGCAACCTTCGTCAAACCGGTGCCGGGACCGCTGTCGGCCGCCGCCTTAGCTAAGACGGGGCTGGAGGTCACGGACACCTGTAGAAGGAGCGAAGGAAGGTTGCCAGCCACATCGGATCAGGAGTGCAGGACACTTTCGCGCCCGTCATCGAACTGTTACACGAGAACCCCTGCGCCTGGCCGTCACCGGCTAGTAAGGTTCTTGTCAATCTCAATGTACAAAAGGAGCGGCTGATGACCCTCACCGGAGTGATCGACGACCACGTTCTTCAGCACTACAGGGAGCTGCTCGATCAGGAAGATGCAGCGTTCGACGGGCTCGAGCATGCATACGAGGACGGTGATCGGAACCACTTCGAAGCGGATCTGACGCAGTGGACTGCCGCTGCCCAGCGTCGTCTTGCGTACCTCAAGCGACTCGGCGTCGACTTAGAGTTCGCCTGAGCGACTCCCCCACCGGAGAGTCCGAGATACGCGGGGCAGGCGAGGGCGGCGATTCGAGCCGCCCGCAACGCTTGGTGTTCGGCGAGGTGGCGGAGACCTACGACCGTGTCCGGCCCAGCTATCCCGTCGAGCTGTTCGACGACATCTTCTCGTTCGCCGGGTTGAAGCCCGGAACCCCTGCCCAGCTGTGCGAGTCGGGCGCCGGCACGGGCAAGGCGACGATGATCGTCGCCCCCTTCGCGGCATCGTCGGGCTGGTCGCTCACCTGCGTCGAGCCTGATCCCACGATGGCCGGCGTGCTCGACCGCAATCTCGCTGCTGTCGCCGGGCTCGACTACTCGATCGTGGCCAGCGGCCTCGAGGACTTCGCGGACGGCCTTGGCCCTGATCCGACGGGGGCCCGGCGGTTCGGCCTGTTGTTCGCCGCCCAGTCCTGGCACTGGGTCTCGCCAGAGCGCCGCGCTCTCGATGCCGCCACCGTGCTAGTTGACAGTGGGACGCTGGCGCTCGTGTGGAACGTGGCGCGACCGCACCCGCCTGATCTTCAGCGTGCCTTGGACGAGGCGTACGGCGGGGTCATGCCGCCACGGGAGTGGGAGCCGGACGCGACTGATCGCCTCGACTGCACACCTCGGTCGGCTCGAGTCGAAGCGCTCTCGGGACGTGTGCGTCGGGAGTACGCCGACGACCTCGAAGCCTCAGGGCTGTTCGAACCAGTCACTATCGCCTCTCGGCACTGGCGCTCGAGCCATCCGACCGACGAGTGGCTGTCCCTTCTTCAGACACACTCCGACCATCGGATGCTTGCTGAGGACGTACGCGCGGCGCTCCTCGAGCGAGTCCGACACGCTGTCGACGCTCACGGTGCCAGAGTCGACGTCGACTACGACGCGGTGGCGATTCTCACGAGGCGCCTCGCCCGCAGAAGCTTGCTGCCCCCGTGACGAAGACCCGCTCAGCNNTGCTGACGGCTCATCGTGGTGCTCCATCGCGCATGCGACGCTTTCAGTGGGTACGGAGACGTCGAAGGCGTAGGTGGCGCTTGGGGACCGGCGCAGGACAGAGTCTGGACAGCAATATGTCCTGGGCGGGCTAGGGTCGGAGTTTGAAGAAGTACCAAGGAGGATGAATTATGGTCACAGTCCGACGTGGTGTCCACGTCCTTGCCGTATCCATCCTGCTCGTAGGCTTGGTGCTTCTCGGGTCGAGCGTGATGACGAGCGGTGCCGCGTCGAGATCGGGCTCGAGTCCGGTCGTCCGCGGCGGGACGGTCCCCGGCAGCGGGTTGAGCGCCGGCGCAAAGGCGATCTTGACGGCAAGCGGTGCCGCAGTGGCATCGCCCTCGTCCTGCTACCCCCCGGGCTCCACGAAATGCAAGGGAAAGCTGAAGGTGAGCCCGAGAACGGTCGTCCGCGGAGCGACGGTCGAGGTCACCGGCAGCGGGTTCAAGGCTGGCGCAAAGGTCAGTGTCAACGTTTGTAACCTCGAGACGGTTCCGACGAAGGCCAACTCGTCGGGGCACATCAGCGTTCGGATCACGATTCCCGACAACGCACCGGTCGGTGCCTGCAAGTTCACTGCGACGGGCCTCGGTGCGAACGACCAGACCCTCACGCTCACCGCGACGGTGACCGTCAAGATCGCCTCCAAGACCATCCTCAAGCTCTCCGCGACCAGGGTGACCTACGGACACGAGCAGGTCGAGCACCTGTCGGTGAGCGTTTGGCCGCTCTTCAGAGGCCCGGCGCGGACCGGGACGGTCGTAATCAAGGAATCCGCGACGACGCTCTGTCGGATCACGCTGAGGTCGGGCAAGGGATCGTGCACGCTCTCAGCCAAGCGGCTCAGCGCGGGTACCTACCACCTCGTCGCCACCTACGGCGGGAGCTTGACGTACCGCGGCTCGGCTTCCGCCAGGGAGACCCTCACCGTCACCAAGTGATCCTGGCGGGGCGTTCAGCCCCAGCGGCGTCAGAGCTGTCAACTTCGCCTCGGTGGGTTCACTGCAGCAGAACCATGGCTCGGTGAGGTGAGTCCGATCCCCGATGGCGCCCTTCGAGACAGCGTGAGCTCCTCGTGTCAAGGGCCCGCCTGAAGGTCGCCGCAGGACCGACGCCGCCGGAGGAATGAACGCTGCCGTCTGCCCCAGCGCGTCGTAGCGGCACAAAACCCTCCGCGGCGCCCTTGGCGAAGGGCACGGGGATCCACGTGCCAGGAGGTCGCCACCGATCACCGCGCGAGCGAGCACTCGGGCGCCAAGGTCATCGCGAAGGTCCGCAGTCTGGCCGCCGCAAATCTCCTGCCACCTAACGACGACGCATGACCGTTCACGCGGGCCGCCCAGCCGACACGAGCGAGCCCTTCTCGCCCGATGCCGTGTGACGTGGTGCGATGGTAGCATGACACCATGACGAAGAATCTGACGGTCAGGTTGCCCGATGAGATCGCCGCTGACACCGAGGCTCTGGCTCGCGTCGAGGGCAAGAGCCTGAACGAGACAGTCCAGCAAGCGCTCATCGAGGCAGTGGCGCGGCGCCGGAACGACCCCGAATTCAAGGCCCGTTTGACAAGGATCATCGAAGAGGACCGCGAGTTGCTCGAACGCCTCGCCAGGTGACGGTCCACTACCCCGATCTCGGCGACTATCTCGCGGTCGCCGCCGATGTCACCGGCCTGGACGTCAAGGTGCTCGTGACCAGCACAAAGTTGAATCTTGCGGATTCAGCGCTCCATGCGCCAGCCGCCAGCTTCGGTGACGAGGAGTTCTATCCGGACTTTTGCGACAAAGCTGGCCAGAGGAGGTACACGAGGCGATCGACTAGGCCTTCGATCTCGCTTACGGTCGCCTCGTAGGCTGAGTTTGGGCCCCCGTACGGATCGGCGACATCATCGAGCAAGGAGTCCCCAAGCAGGTCAGGGCGCTCCCGGCCTTCGTGGGCTCTCGCCAGCCACGCGCCAGGCAACTGGACCGGTGGTCTTGGGCCGAGCTCCTCTCCGCGACGGACCAGCTCTTTCAATGTGAACGTCCGAGGCCAGGATTCAGGCTCGAGAAGCACTGTGTCGCGAACGTGCGCCCGCTCCATACCGAGCACCAGATCGGCGCGCTGCAAGTCGCCTTGCAGGAGCTGCCGGCTCAGCTGGTCTGGGAACGCGATGCCTCTTTTCGCCAGGACCGCGGTCACTTGGGGCGGCCTCTCACGACCGCCTTCTAGCACGCCAGCTGAAGTGACGGCGGCGGGCAACTCGCGCTCAGCGATACGTGTCCCGAGTAGTGCCTCAGCCATCGGTGAGCGGCAGATGTTTGCGGTGCAGACGACGAGAACCTCGATTGCCCGAGCGTATCGGGCGGGGGAGCACCTGGTTGGGGGTCACTCGTGGGACCCCCAAGGACACCGGCTCCGTCATGCCGGCGGCTCGCGGTCAACCGCCTGCCCCAACGGTCCCTACTTCAGCAGGGTCCGGACGCCGAGCCGTTCGGCGAACCAGCTGATCGTGCTCAGCAAACCATCGGCCAGAGACACTGCTGGTGCCCAGCCGAGCAGCTCGCCCGCACGCGTGATGTCTGGCTTTCGCCGCGTCGGGTCATCCTTCAGTGCCTCGAGGTGGACCACTTCGGACGACGAGCCCGTCGCGTCGAGCACCAGGCTCGCGAGCTCGAGCACGGTCAACTCCGACGTGTTGCCTAGGTTCACCGGCCCGGTGACGCCCCGAGCATCGAGCATCGCCACGAGCCCGGTAATGAGGTCGCTTTGGTAGCACAGGCTGCGCGTCTGCCGACCGTCGCCGTAGACGGTGAGCGGGCGCCCCGTGAGGGCCTGCACGATGAAGTTTGAGACAACCCGGCCGTCACCCTCCCGAAGGCGCGGGCCATAGGTGTTGAAGATCCGCACAATCCCGACGTCGATGCCCCGCTCGCGCGCCCAGGCCATCGAAAGGGTCTCGGCAAACCGCTTGGACTCGTCATAGACGCTCCGAGGCCCGATCGAGTTGACGTTGCCCCAGTAGGTCTCGGGTTGTGGGTGGACGAGTGGGTCACCGTACACCTCGCTCGTCGAGGCGAGCAGGTAACGGGCCCCGTGCTCGGCAGCCAGCCGGAGACAGGCCTCGCTTCCCCGGCTGGCGACGTCGAGAGTCTGGAGCGGGAGTCGCAAGTAGTCGGCTGGCGACGCCGGGCTGGCGAGGTGCGCGACGGCGTCGACCGGTCCGTCGATCATGAGTCCCTCGGTGATGTCGGCACGGACGAACGAGAAACCCACGTCCCCCAAGAGGTGCGACACGTTGGTGCCGTCACTTGTCGAGAGGTTGTCGACACAGACGACTTCGTACCCGCGAGCGAGGAGGGCCTCGCAGAGATGTGAGCCGAGAAAGCCTGCCCCGCCCGTGACCACGGCCCGCCTCGCCAACCCGCCGGTCACAGGATGCCGATGCCTTCGTATTCGAAGCCGGCTCGGCGAAGCGCCGCCGGGTCGAGGAGGTTGCGGGCGTCGACGATGGCGCGGCGCGCCATGGCGCTGCCGACCTTGTCGAAGTCCAACCAGCGGAACTCGTCCCATTCGGTGGCCAGCACGACCACCGAGGCACCCTCGCAGGCGGCATAGGCGTCGAAAACGACCTCGATGCCCTCGACAGCCCGGCGAAGCGTCGGGTCGTACGCGGTCACCGTGGCGCCGGCCTCGACAAGACGCCTGGCGACCTCGAGCGCGGGCGAGGAACGCAGATCGTCCGTGCGCGCCTTGAACGTCACACCCCACAGGCCGACGCGCACGCCCGAAAGGCTTCCGCCGGCGAGCCGGGCGGCCTTTTGGGCGACGCGATCGTACTGTTCCTGGTTGACGGCTATGACACCTTTCAGGAGGCTGAAGTCGTAGCCGGCCTCCTCGGCGATCCGGACGAGAGCGACCGTGTCCTTCGGAAAACAGGAGCCGCCCCACCCCGGACCGGGGTGGAGGAAGCTCGAGCCGATGCGCGGGTCGAGCCCCATCCCGACACAGACTTGGCGAACATCCGCGCCGACGGCTTCGCACAACGCCGCTACCGCGTTCACGAAGCTCACCTTCGCCGCCAGGAACGCGTTGGAGGCGTACTTGATGGTCTCAGCCGTGACGGGATTGGTGAAGACCACCGGCGCGTCCGTCCCCGCGAACAACCCCGAGACGCGTACGGCAGTCTCCTCGTCGAGCGCCCCGATCACGATCCGGTCGGGGTGGAGGAAGTCGTGCACGGCCGAGCCCTCTCTGAGGAACTCCGGGTTCGAAACAATGCGCACGTCGCTTCGTCCGAGCACTCTCGCAACGCCGTCGGCCGAGCCGACCGGAACCGTTGACTTGTTTACCACGATCGATTCGTCTTTGAGGTGCGGCCCGATCTCGGTCGCTACCGCCTCGACGACGCTCATGTCGGGCCCGCCGTCGGGGCCCTCGGGCGTCGGCAGACAGAGAAGGGTGAACTCGGCGTCCTCGACCGCCCAGGTGTTGTTGGCACCAAATGCGAGATGGCCAGAGGCGAGACCCGTTCGGATGAGGTCCTCGAGACCCTCCTCGAAGATCGGGATCCTGCCCGAGCTCAGCAGTTCTACGCGTGCCGTGTCGCGATCACTGCAGCGCACCTCATGACCGAGGTGCGCCAGGCAAGCCGCCGTCGTCAGGCCGACGTACCCGGCTCCGATGACGCCGACTCGGCACGACGCGGGCGTCGTCACGCGCGGCTCACGGGGGCCAAAGGGCCACGCGGCCGGGCGGAGACTTGATTGCGGATGATCATGTCGGTGGCCAAGACGGACCTCGCCAGCCTCAAGAACGGCAAGCGGCTGCTCGACGACCTCCCGTGAGAGGAACAGCGTGGATGCAGCACAAACGTCATATTGCCATAGCGAAGGTGGCACTAGCAGGCTGTCTCGTGGGTGGCGACGGCAAGGCTGCAAACTGGGAATGCACTCGGAACCAACGACACGGATGGAGCGCGTCAGACAGGGGAGCGCCACCTCAGCTTCCACAAAGGTCGGCACAACCTCACGAGTGTGAGCGCACCCGAGAGTGGTTCCATCGCCATCGGAAATTGATACGGCGGTGGTGGCCAACCATCACGTCGTGGTCAGGCGCCCACACGCCGACCGTAGCGAGGTGGTCGAGGAGTTCGTTGCTACACCGCGCTTGGCCGGAATGGACGCGCTCCCAAACCAGTGGAGCGAAAGACCAATCACGTTTAGCCGCTTCCCTTTAGCGTAGCCTGGCGGGCACCGATGTGTAGGGGGTGAGCAATGACGTCACTATCGAAGGACGCGCGTATCTTCGTCGCAGGCCATGCCGGTCTGGTCGGATCTGCGGTGCTCCGGAAGCTCAAGGCTGAGGGCTACACAACTCTCCTCGTCGCTCGGCGCGACCAGCTCGACCTGCGTGACCAGGCGGCGGTCAACTACTGGTTCCGGGCCAACCGGCCCGAGTACGTATACCTGGTGGCAGGCACGGTCGGTGGCATCATGGCCAACTCCACCCGGCCTGCGGAGTTTCTCTACGACAACATGATGATCCACGCCACCGTGGTCCACGCGTCGTATCTCTACGGCGTGACGAAACTCTTGTACCTCGGCAGCTCGTGCATCTACCCGCGCCAAGCCACCCAGCCGATCACTGAGGACCAGCTGCTCACGGGCCCGCTGGAGCCGACCAACGAGGCCTACGCCCTGGCGAAGATCGCTGGCATCAAGCTGTGCTCGTCCTACCGCGCGCAGTACGGCAGCAACTTCATCTCGGCTATGCCGACCAACCTGTACGGGCCGAATGACAACTTCGACCTCACTAGCAGCCACGTCCTGCCCGCGCTGATCCGCAAGTTCCACGACGCGAAGACCAGTGCGGCGACCGAGGTCGAGATCTGGGGGACGGGCAGCGCTATGCGCGAGTTCCTGCACGTCGACGATCTCTCCGATGCGTGCCTGTTCCTCATGGAGCACTACGAAGGAGAGGGCCACATCAACGTCGGCACCGGCGAGGACTGCAGCATCCGGACGCTGGCAGAGCTCGTCCGCGACATCGTCTACCCCACGGCCGAGCTGGCGTTTGACACGAGCAAGCCCGACGGCATGCCTCGCAAGCTGCTCGACGTCTCCAAGCTCCGCTCGCTCGGCTGGTCGCCCACGATCGGCCTGGAGGACGGCATCCGCTCCACGTACCAGTGGTTCCTCGATGCATTGCAGACCGGCGAGGTACGCGGACGAGAAGCGGCCCTTGCCGCGACGTGATCGCCTGCGTCGCCGCCCAGAACGGTTCGTTGCTTCGCCGGCAAAGCGGCATCCTCTTCAACGAGGAGAACGAACGCGGTGGCGAGACGTTTATGACCCGCAAGATCTGCCGTGCCGTCGTAGCGCCGTCGACCCGAAGAGCGATCGGCCAACCCGAACTCGTCGGTCTATATCGTCACATCGGAGTTCACCAGGGCTTGCTGAATGCCGTCTTGCTGGTTCGACGAAGAGGATGAGTCGGTACGCTGGTGGGGTTCGCGGGTACCAGCGGAGCCCTCGCGCAAGGCGGGCAACATGAGTGAGCACGTGCCCCGACGACAGCCGGTGGCCCACAGCCAACCTGCACCAGGCGGCGCCTCTATTCGCTATGCGAATGGCCGGGTCAAGCGCGCCTTCGACTTGACGGCCGGCGTGGTGTTGAGCATCGTGACCGCGCCGATAGTCGCGTTTCTTGCCGTCGGTTCTGCCGTGAGCTTCCGGGCCTGGCCCATCTTTGTGCAGAAGCGCCTCGGTCGGGACGGCCGCCCGTTCTGCTTCGTAAAGCTGCGCACGCTGCCGACCGACACCCCGCTCGAAGCCGACAAGTACGCGATCGCCGGCACCACCACCAGCCGGTGGGGCGGGTTTCTCCGCGCCTCGCACCTCGACGAGTTGCCCCAGTGCTGGATGGTCGTCACGGGCCGCATGAGTCTGGTCGGCCCGCGGCCCGAGATGCCCGCCTTGGCGGCCAGGTTCGACGCCGCCTTCATGGGGGAACGCCTGGCGGTGCGTCCCGGTGTCACCGGCCCGTGGCAGGTGAGCACGGCGTTGTCGGGGCTGATCGGCGAAGCTCCCGAGTTCGACCGCCTCTACCTGGCCCACGCCGGGCCGAGACTCGACGCCTGGGTCTTGCTTCGCACCACGGGCATGCTGGTCGGCCTGCAGCCATTGCCCCTCGAGCGTTTCCCCGGGTGGGTCTGCAACGGCTCAGCCCCCGCTGGGGCGTCGATACCGGATGTCGACATCGCCGCGCAAACAGCAGACGCCAGACGCCAGACGGGTTCCGCATCGTGAGTGACACTGCCGGCCCCTACCCGAGCAGGAACGGCCGTACGCCCTCGTTCACCTGCTGCTCGGTGCGCATCGACGCACACACCCTCGAGTCGGCCGTCGACGCACTGCTGTCGCTGCCCGATCCGCACGAGGGCCGGGCCGTGCACCTGTGCAACGCCTACACCTTGTCGTTGGCCCGGCGCGACCCTGAGCTACGGCATCGGCTCAACCAGGGCAGCCTCAACCTGCCCGATGGCATGCCGCTGATCTGGGTAGGGCGGCGGCTCGGCCTCGACCACCTCGAGGGCCGGGTCTACGGACCCGATCTGATGCTCGCCGCCATGGATCGCGGTCGTGAGCTCGGTCTGCGCCACTACCTGCACGGCTCCACTGACGAGGTGCTGACGGTGCTCGAGGCCGAACTGCGGCGGCGCCTGCCCGGCGTTGACATCGTGGGGCGCGACGCGCCGCCCTTCCGCGAGCTCACCGCAGCGGAGGAGTTCGCGCTCGAGCAACGCCTGGTTGGTTTGCGACCCGACATCGTATGGGTGGGACTCGGAACACCGAAGCAGGACCTGTTCGTCCACCACTTTCGCCACCGGACCCCGTCGACCTTCGTGGCCGTGGGCGCAGCTTTCGACTTCATCTCCGGGGCGAAGCGCCAGGCGCCGGTGTGGATGCAGGAGCGGGGCCTCGAGTGGGTATACCGACTGGCGCACGAGCCTCGGCGACTGGGGCGGCGTTACCTTGTCGGCAACGCCCGCTTCGTGGTCGGCATCGCACACGACCGTCCGAAGGTCGACGTGCTGTAATGCAGACGAATGGTCGCCGGTGAACTTAAGACAGCTGGTGAAGCGGAGCCCGCTCGCTCCTCTTGCGGCCTTCCCGGCTCGGGCGCGGAGAATGACGAGCTTTGAGTGGCACCAAGCAAGACGATCCTGGGCGTGGCTCGTCAGCTCCCGCGAGTACACCAACTTCACCTACGAGCTGATGCGAAGATTCCTC
>PLDN01000142.1 GCA_003136185.1 Acidimicrobiaceae bacterium
GGGCTGCAAGAAGAAGCCGATCGTGTTTGTCCCACCCGCATCCACGAAGTCGATACGCAGCGACAAGTGGAAGGGCGCCACCAGGCTGTACGTGAGCCGCCGGGTCTGTACGAGCGGGCGCACGCCGGCCGCTACACCAGGGTCCTCCCGGTTGGCGAAGAGGTGCTCGTACCGAGCACGGAACGCGAGCTCACCCGGCTCACGCGACACCTCGAACCGACCGACCTCCCGAGCCTCGCCGGCACCGAACGTGGCCGCGTGGACGAAAGGAAAGTGCGCCGTGTCTAAGAAGTTGTCGGCAAGCAGCCCAGCCGACGCCCGCGCGGCGAGAATCGGCAGGTCACCGGCGACGAATGCCGGGTCTCCGTCCTCGGGCACTTCCGGGAGTCGCGCCCCTGGCAGCGGCTCGTCCGGTCCCAAAGCGACGAACACCATTCCGAGACGTTCCTCGACCCCGGCGACGGGCGCCAGCCGAGCCCGCGCCGGGATGACAGCGTCGGCCCCGAGTGCCGGGATCTCGTCACAGCAGCCATCAGCGTCGAAACGCCACCCGTGATACGCGCACCTCACTCCACCACTCTCGGCGCAGCCAAGCGAGAGAGGGGTACCTCGGTGGGGACAGCGATCTGCGAAGACAACCACAGCGCCGCCCGACCGGAACGCCACGAGCGGCTCGCCAAGCAGCATCACTCGTACCGGCTGCTCGCCGATCTCGCGCGACCTCGCAACCGGGTGCCAGCACCGCCGCAGCGCAGGGTGCGTATTCGTGAGCAAGGTGCGGTCGGTCACGTCAACTCGCCGTGTCTTCGATGTTCACTCGACCGGTGCACAGCGGGGCCAGCTCCCTCATGTCGGAGATCACGGTAACCCCTGGCAACGCGAGACGTTCGAGTGGCACGAGGCCGCCCGCGTAGGCGATCGTTCGCATGCCGGCAGCCAGAGATGCCTGCACTCCTGCTGGGCTGTCCTCGACGACTGCACAGTGAACTGGCTGCACTCCGATCGTCGAAGCGGCGTGCAGGAACAGATCGGGCGCTGGCTTACCGCGGCTCACCTCGGTAGCCGAGAAGATCCGACCCTCGAAGCGGTCCCAAAGCCCGGTCAGCCCGAGGGTGAAACGCATCTTGTCTGGTGTCCCGCTCGAAGCGACGCCGGTGAAGATGCCGGCCGACTCGAGCGCATCGAGGGCTGTCACGATCCCGTCGACCGGTTGCAGGTCGCGCTCGAACGCCGCCCGATATCGCGGCGACATGTCGTCGAGCCAAGACGGCGGCAGGGTGATCCCGAGATGGGCCTCGATCTTGGCGACGTAATCGGCGTCGCTGATCCCAAGGAACCGCTCGGCGATCTCGGCAGGCGTGATCTCCCACCCGAGCTCCCCGAGGATCCCTACCTCGACCTCGACAGAGAGGTGCTCGGAGTCCACGAGGACGCCGTCGCAGTCGAAGATGACGAGCTCTGTGGCCCGCGCGCCCAACTGGCTCAGTCCAAGACCCTCACCGACAGGATCGGTGGCAGGTGATTGACGAACAGGCGCCAGTACTCGCCGCCGTCGGCCGAGGCGTACACCTCGCCAGTGCGGGTACCAAATGCGAGTGGGAACGGAGCGATCCCCCCGACGGCGAACGCGTCCCTCAACACGGTCAAATGGGCGTGCGTCTGAGGCAGACCGGTATCAAGCGCGTCCCATGACTTCCCCGAGTCCGAGGTGCGGTAGATGCGACAGCTGGCCTCCGACGAGCAGCGGTATGCGTCCGACTCGAGTGGGAAGACGAAAGCCGTCCCTGCCTCGTCGGGATGAGCGACGATCGGGAAGCCGAAGTCGGACGGCACGCCTCCGTTCTCACCCGGTCGCCCGATGTCTTCCCAGTGGTCGCCAGCGTCCGTCGACCGGAAGATGCCCCAGTGGTTCTGCAGCCACAGGACGTCCGGCCCTTCGGCATCGATCGCGATCTTGTGTACGCACTGCCCGAACTCGACGTCGGGCTCGGGCAGGAAACGGGCCGAGATGCCGACGTTCTTCGGGGCCCAGGTAGCGCCGTCGTCGTCTGACCTGTAGACGCCACCGGCCGAGATGCCGACGATGATCCGGTCCGGCCGCTCGGCGTGGGTGAGGATCGTGTGCAAGCCAAGACCGCCGGCGCCCGGCTCCCACTTATTCCGATGAGGGTGTGACCAGAGCGGCTCGACGAGCTCGAAAGTCTCGCCTAGGTCGTTGGAGCGGAAGAGCGCAGCGGGCTCGACACCCGCCAGCACGACCGGGTTGTTGGAGTCGCTCGCGCGGTTGTCCAGGTGGAGCTGCCAGACCTGTGCGACCGACGCACCGGTGCCCTCGGGGAACGCTATGGGTCGGTCTGACGGTTCGCTCCAGGTGGCGCCGCTGTCGAGACTGACGTGGATCATCGGGCCGAACCTGGGATCGACCGTAGCGGCGAGGTAGCGCGGCCCTACCTGGAGAAACGCAGGCACCTGCTGCCCCTTGAACCACGGCCCGTCAGGTACGCCGTCGCTAACGAGAAACAAGCCCTTCACCGTGCCGACGGCGAGCGCGAGATGGTCCGTCGCCCGTGCCCGGAAGCTGATGGAGGGCCGAGAGCTTGTCGTCATGGCCTGAGTATGGCTGAACTTCCGGCGCCGTTCACGCCGGAGATGGCTCGCACCTTGCTCGGGAGTTCTCGGCCGACGAGCTCCGCCGTCATCCGGGCCGCTATCAGCAGCGTGTCGAGATCTATCCCGGTGTGGACGCTGAGGCTATCGAGCCACGCGACGAAGTCCTCGGTCGCGAGATTGCCGCCTGCCCCGTCGGCGAAAGGTGAGCCCCCGAGCCCTCCGACAGACGTGTCGAACCGGGTTACACCGAGCGCGAGCGAGGCGTAGGCGTTGGCAAGGGCAGTGCCGCGAGTCTCGTGGAGGTGCAGGCCAGGGGAGAGGCCGGGGAGCACCTGGGCGATCTCGCGGAGGACCGCCTCGATCGTCTTCGGCGTCGCCACTCCGGTCGTGTCGGCGAGAGTGACGGCGCTCGAGCCGGCGTCGACGAGCCGTCGTGCAAGCGCAGCGACATCGGCGGCCGGAATGCCTCCTTCGTAAGGCGAGCCGAAAGCGCACGAGATGACGGCGTCTACCGGCACCAGCTGTGCCGTCGCGGCATCTGCGATGCGCCTGATCTCGTCTACCGATTCCTCGATGGTGCGGTGGACGTTGCGCTCGTTGTATACAGCGCTTGCGGCGACGGTCACGGTGAGCTCATCCACTCCGCCGGTCGCAAGGGCGGCCTCGGCGCCCCGCAGGTTCGGGACGAGGGCAGTGATGACCGACTCGCTCGTGCGGGGCAGGCGCTCGATGACTTCTCGCGCGCCAGCCATCGGCGGGACCGCCTTCTCCGACACGAAACTGACGGCTTCGATGTTGGTGCACCCGGCGGCGCGTAGGGCGAGTACGAGCTCGGCCCGTCGCGATGGGTCGATGGGTCGCTCTCCTTGGAGGCCATCGCGAGGCCCGACCTCACGGATGCTGACGGAACGCGGGAGCGTCGGCAGGGCCACGCTCGGCAGGCTACCGGGGTGTTATTGGCTGGGAACCGAGTTCTCGGCTGGGTAGCGTGGCGCCGATGGAGACTGCCGCGATTGAGATCGAGCTTTCAGGCATGGTCGTCCGTGGTGACCAGCGGGGTCGCGAGCTGGGGTTTCCGACGGCGAATGTCGAGGTCGACGCATCGAGCGCGGCGCTCCCGTCCGACGGGGTCTACGCCGGCTGGTTGGAGGCGGAACCGGCCGCCGAACCGGCTGTCCAACGTCATCTGGCGGCGGTCTCGATCGGCAGCAGACCCACCTACTACGGCGAACATGGCGTGCGCCTTGTCGAGGTCTACCTGCTCGACTTCGAGGGTGACTTGTACGGGCGGCCGGTGAAGGTGGGAGTGGGGCTGAAGGTGCGGGGCCAGGAGCGTTTCTCGGGGAGTGACGAGTTGATCGCCCAGATGCACCGCGACGTGGCGGCCGTGCGGCGAGTGGCAACCGGTGGTGCGTGATGTGACATGCTTTAGGGGCGCGGTGCGCCGGTGGACTGCACCGGGGCGCGAGCATGGTGGCCGTAGCTCAGTTGGTAGAGCGTCGGGTTGTGGTCCCGAATGTCGGGGGTTCGAGTCCCCTCGGTCACCCCATTCGGTGTCTTTTGGCATGAGCCGGCGGCCACGACCGGCTAGTGTCTCGTGCCGAACGATGCGCCTCTAGCTCAATCTGGCAGAGCAACGGACTCTTAATCCGCAGGTTCTGGGTTCGAGTCCCAGGGGGCGCACTGCACTGCAAAGAGAGAGAGGGGACAGGGCCGCCGGAAGGACACCAGGACCGGGGACAGGACGGCCGGGGCAGCGCCCCAGGGCCGGCCGGGGCACCGGGGCGGGCCAGGCCAGAGAGCCAAGGCGCGGGGACACGGCCCGGAGGGCCGGGGACCCGGGCGAAGGGCGCGAGCCGAAGAACCGGCTCAGCCCGTCATCGGGCTGAGAGGCGCACGCCGCGAGCGCGGACTGCCATCAGCAACAGTGAGTGGCGAGGGTCTGGTCCGTGG
>PLDN01000016.1 GCA_003136185.1 Acidimicrobiaceae bacterium
CGCTGGTTTGACGGACACGATCATCAGTCCGAGAGCACGACGGAGAAACATGCTGACGACTGATCTGAGTCGGTGCAGCGCGAGCACGAGTGGATCACGTCATTCCGGGACGCGCGTTATTCCGGGTTGGGCCTTCCGCTGCGAGCTGAGCTGGACCCCGCTCACGACAAACCCGGAATAATCCCGAGCTCGTATCCGAGCCCTGCCCCAGGAGGCGACCGTCTCCGGGGAGGAGATCGTCATGGAATTGCGAGAGGCTGTGCGACGCGCCGGCGCGCTTGAGCACCACCAGCCCTTTCCTTCAGGGGCAGCGATACCCGTCCTCGCCAGCAAGGCTGACGAGGACGGGAAGCTAGATGCATTGAGGCGCTCCGGTGCCTTGACCCAGGACGAGTTGGACCGGGAGAAGGCGAAGCTTCTGGGGACACCGCCAACGCCTCCAGCCTGAGGAGGTGGTTCGAGCCGCACCGCGATCAGCTCCTCGTACGTCAACACGGGGACGGCCCGTGGATGTAGTCATCGCGTCCTGCGACTCCTCACGCTGTCCTCAGCCTTCGTGATGATCTCCCTGACCGAGCTGGCGGACAACGTGTCTGTGTTGCAGAGAGCATCGGCTACCGCGTTGACGAGTGGCTTGAAGAACGGATCGGCCATCAGACTCTCCGTGCGGCACTTCAGCCAGGCGAGGTAGGCGTCCGCCTGCTTATCGCCGTCCGAGACCCGACGTGCCAGGTCGAGTGCGGTCTCGTAGTCACCGCCAACTACCTCGAGGGTTTGCGAGCCACTCGCTAGGTGCGCTGCCTCGGCAGACTCTAAGGCTTCAAGACCCACGCCGACTTCGTGTTCTCCAAGTCCCTCAAACAATGCGAGCGTCAGACCGCCAGCCCACGCAGTCATGATCTCGGTCTCGACGGATCGCCGGGTACGGGAATCGATGAACTGGCCGTGGTCGCTCGCATATTCGGCTGCCACGATCCTGTCGTGCCAGGTTCGTCCGTGCTCGTAGTACTCAACGTGCGCCAGTGAGTCGTCCGCCCCGATCATGGAAATGCTCTTTACAGCCCTGCCGAGCAAGTGAGCTGCCACGGCGTGACCGGCCTCATGTATGGCTGTCTGCCGCCGCTTGAACTCAGTGGTCACCTCGCCGGCGTGCACCGCTTCTTCATCTGTCTCGGCACGGCTCTCCAGGTGCCTTCGTACGATGCGAGCGAGGCGCCCGTAGGTGCCAGGGTCGCTGTCCAGGCAGATGGGGCACCGACTCTCATGGCACCACGCCGAGAGCAGCTCTCGACCTGTACCAGCGCTCAGGCAGTCGGTGCAGTTCCACAGCAGCCCCGTCATCTCGGTGAGCGATGGTCGGCGCTCGGCTTCGTCGGCGTCGATCTCGTACTCGGCGGGATCGAGGGAGCTGAGGAACCACGCTCTCAGGTGACCTGGCGCGTGCCCGCCGCGGCTGGGGCTGTAGCGCGACGGGTTGTAAGGCTTACGTGTAGACAGTCGCCGCGGCGGCAGAACCGGGGGACTATCCGATGACACTGAGTTGCTGCCGCTAGGCGAGACTCATACTGTGTCAACGATGGCGAACGTAACGCCGGACACTCCTGAAGAACGGCTCCCAGGGGGCAAGCTCACCGTTGTCGTGCGCGCGGGGGACACCGTCCGTCGTCCGGTGCAGCCGTGGAGCAAGGACGTGCAGCGACTTCTCCTCCACGTACGCGACCGTGGCTTTCTGCTCGTTCCTGAGCCGCGCGGGTTTGATGAACAAGGCCGTGAGGTTCTCAGCTACATCGAGGGAGATACGTCGGCCTCGGTGACTCCCTGGCCAGGCCCGTTGTGGAGTGACGGGTTGCTCGCCGAGGTCGGGCGCGCAGTCGCGGCGTACCACCGCGCGGTAGCCGATTTCGTTCCGGACGAGATCGCGCACTGGCAGTACCGACCGCGAGCCTTGCGACCGGGGGAGATCATCTGCCACCACGACTTCGCGGCTTATAACGCCGTTTTCAAAGGAAGTCGACTGCTCGGGATGATCGACTGGGACGGCGCGGGTCCCGGAACCGTGCAAGAGGAAATTGCCTTCCTCGCCTGGCAGTGGGTACCGCTCGGTCCTCCAGACCTCAAGGCGAAGATCGGCTGTGATCCTGGGACTAATGAAGTCGCGCGGTTACGTCTCCTTCTCGATAGCTACGGCTACGAGCATCGCGCAGGTCTGATTGATGCAGTCGTCGAGCGCGCCGAGATTTCACGATCAGGCATCGAAGAGCGTGCCGCCGCGGGTGATCGGGCATACGTCGCGCTCCGAGATGAGGGCCACCCTCGAGACATGGAGCGGCTTATCCGATACTTGGGGGCATCGGGCCGGAACCTTCAGGCGGCGATCGAGTAGTCGCCAGGGCGTGTTAGCGGCCCTTTAAAATGGTCTACGGAGCTGCGAGAGCCCGAAGCTTGGTGACCAGTGGAGGGACCTTGATGCCGATGTCTCTGGCATCACGAGTAGTCGTCCGGCGAGATGAACGTCGAAATGTCCGAGCTGGGGGTGCATGGTTCTGCGAGCCGAGCGGCCAGTTCTTCTTCCCTGATCTCACGAGGTGGCGGGTCCTGGTAGTCAGGATCACTCCACGCGCAGCGCAAGCAGGTCCCTGTAGCTACACGGTAGGAGCCGCACGTCTCGCATCGCTGGGGATCACCTGCGGCCCAGCGCACGCGGGCGGCAGTGACAGTGGACAGGAAGTGACTGACCGCTGCGGTTCCGATCTCGGCGTCGTAGC
This sequence comes from Acidimicrobiaceae bacterium, assembly GCA_003136185.1. Taxonomy (GTDB): domain Bacteria; phylum Actinomycetota; class Acidimicrobiia; order Acidimicrobiales; family Bog-793; genus Palsa-601. Next base: position 2,766 of record PLDN01000016.1, read on the forward strand.
CGACGGCGTTCTTGGCGTGCGTCAGCTTGCTCACGTAGTCCCAGGTCTCGCGTATCAACTTCTTGAGATAGGAGCGCAACTGTTCCCTTGAGGAGCCGGACGCCAGTCGGTCGATGAGCAGGTTGCTCCACCCCACGACGTCAGCCTTTTTCGGAGGCTCTGTGCCCTTCGGCACCAGATCGGCGTCGGCGATCTCGGCAGCGAACGACACCAGACACTCCCTCAGCCTCACTCCCACGGCCTGGAAGTCCTCGGCCTCCCGACTAGAAGTCATGGCTTCCACCGCCTGTTCCCACAACCGCCATGCATTCGGGAGGAGCACCGATAATGGGGGTCTGCACGGAGACGCGCGATAGGTGGCTCGGACGGGCCGACTGGCAAAAAAGTAGCCGGGACAGAGTCCCAGCTACACCCACGGGATCCAATTTGTAGAACAGCGGACCCAGGCCAGCCATTCCCGAACAAGACGCCTGAGGCGCCACTCCCGAAAAGACATCTGAGGCGCGACAGCGAGGCAGGACCTTCTCCTCTATCACCGGGGTCCGACCGGCGCGATCGTTACCGAGCAGAGCGTTACCCGAGCGGAGGAGGCACCGTGGAACACGCATCGAACGGAATCGTCGTCGGGGTGGACGGCTCGGCCTGTTCGCTGCACGCGCTGAGGTGGGCCGTGCGGGAGGCACTGATCAGCGGCGTAGAAGTCACAGCAGTGCTGGTCTGGTCGGACCCGTGGAGCGTCGTCGGCCCGCCGTCGATGTTCGGCGCCGGCAAAGCAGGTCACGCCCGCCTGAGGGAGCTGGTTGCCAACCGGGTCAAGCAGGCGGTCGACGAGGAGCACGCCGGTGCTGTGCATGTCGAGGAGCGCGTCGTGGCCGGCCATGCAGCCGAGACTCTCGTCGCCGAGAGCGCAGGCGCTCGCCTGCTCGTGGTGGGCACCACCGGTCTCAGCGGCATCAGGCGTTGGATGCTCGGGTCGGTGAGCCAGCGCTGCGCGCAGCTCTCTCACATCCCAGTCGTGATCGTGCCACCGCCCGACGGAGAGCCTGAGGTCACGTGAACAGACGAGCCACGCCGGAACATCGGTGTCTCCGCTTCCGGATGGCTCTACTGTCGGTTCCGTCAACTGACCTGGGAGGGAGGAGAGCTTGCCAGCACTGTCGGACTTCCTGCGGCGCTTCCGCTTCCACGCCGTGCCCGGAGCACTTGCCGCTGTCCCGATCGATCGGACACTCGAACTCGAGCGAGAGCTTGATCCTCTCTTCTCATTGCTCGAACGCGCTCACGAGCAGGCACTGGCAATTCTCGCCGCTGCAGCGCGCGACGCCGAGGCGAGCCGCGCAGAAGGCAGCAGCACGGCTGCCTCAATTCGTTCCGAGGCACGGGCGAAGGCCGATTCGGAGCGCCTCGCCGTGACTGCTTCCTTGCTCGAGGAGGCCGCCCGTGAGCGGACCGAGGGTCTGGGGAAGGCGCATGCCGAGGCCGGGCGCATCGACGAGGTGGTCGGACAGCGCTTGCCTGCTCTCGCCGAGCGTCTGGTCGGGCGGATCGTCGACAATTGGGGGATAGCGCCTTGAGCGCATCGTGGGTCGCGGCGGCGACACGTGGACGCGGGTTGGCCAGCCACCTGCTGGGCCGGTTCGCAGCTGAACAACTGAGCCGCTCTCCGTCGCTCGGAGCGGCCATCGAAGCACTGTCACGCACGCCGTACCGCCGCGAAGTCCAAGCCGGCATGGAGATCGCCGCAGCCGAGCACGCCGTCGGTGCGGCCGGACTGTGGCAGTTGCGGGTCCTCGCGGGCTGGAGCCCTGCTTTCGGCGCCGGCTCTCTTCGGGTGCTCGCCGGCAAGTTCGAGATAGCGAACATCGTGGGGCATCTGTCAGCCCTGCGCGGCAACGAACCTGCAGTCCCCTTCACCGTCGGTGGCCTTGGCACCACGTGGCCATCGATTGCCTCGAGCCGCTCGACCGCGCAAGTCCGTGCGGCGCTCGCACGGTCGCCATGGGGCGATCCAGGCGCTGACGATCCTGCTGCGGTGAGGGTCGCTCTCGAACTCGCGTGGGCTCGACAACTGGCCGGCACGGCGGGCGCGACCGGCTGGGCGGCCGCGTACAGTGCTCTCGTGGCGGCAAGGCTCCTCGCATCCGGTGCGCTCCGTTCGCTGGCGGAGAGTCCCCGGCGCGACTTGAGGCGCCTGC
>PLDN01000188.1 GCA_003136185.1 Acidimicrobiaceae bacterium
ATCATCGTGGGCATCAACAAGACGACCATCGGCAGCGCTCAAGACGTGGGCAGTGTTGTCTCGGCGCTTCGACCAGGCGACGTCATCGCCTTGCACGTGGTGCGCGGCAAGAAACACCTCACGATCAATGTGACGCTGGGCACCGAGCCCAAGAGTTAAGCCAGGGTNNCCGTGCGCCTCGAGAGTCGCGCGCATCATTCTCGATGGGAACGGTCCCGGGGCGATGGCGTTCACCGTGATCTTGGGGGCCATGGTCTTGGCGAGGTGACGAGTCAGTTGGTGCACCGCGGCCTTGGAAGCGGAGTAGGCGAACGTGTCCATCGACGGAACGTGGATCCCGTCGATGGAGCCGATGTTGATCACCCGGGAAGGGCTCTCCGCCGTGCCGTTCACGTCGAGCAGAGGTCGCAAGAACTTCGTCAAGTGAAAGACACCTTTTACATTCAGCGACAGCACTCGCTCCCACGCCTTTTCGTCGTAGTCGTCCAGGGGAGCGCCCCACGTGGCGCCGGCGTTGTTCACGAGGACGTCGACGCGCCCCGCTTCGTCGAGGACCTCCTGCAGGCCTCGGGTCACCGATTCGTCGTCGGCCACGTCGAGCGACACGAGGTGTACCTCGACCCCAGCGGCCTCCGCCATCATCTGCAGCTTTTTGGCACGCCCGACGTCGCGGACGGTCCCGTAGACATCGTGGCCCTGCTTGGCGAGATGGACGGCGATCGCCCGGCCTATCCCCGAGTTCGCGCCGGTGACGACGGTGACTGTTGACATGGGCGAGAACCTACCCGCACAGCCCGAATCAGATGTGTCCGGCGATCCGGTGAGGCTCGTACAACTCCTCGAGGCTCCAGATCTCCTCGAAGCTGAGCTCGATGGCCAGCGCTCCGAGCGCTTCGTCGAGCTGACTCGGTCTCGTGACGCCAATGATCGGAGCGCTCACCACTGGCTTGCTCAATAGCCACGCGAGGGCGATCTGGGCCCGCGTCACACCGCGGGCATCGGCGATGGCAGCGACGCGCTCCACGATCTTGCGGTCCTGGTCTCTGTAGAGGAGCTTCCCGAATTCATCGGTCTCACTCCTCGCGGTGGCGTCGTCCCAGTCACGGGTGAGCCGTCCACGCGCAAGCGGGCTCCAGGGGATGGCGCCGACACCCCAGTCCGCGCACAGCGGCAGCATCTCGCGCTCTTCCTCGCGGTAGAGAAGGTTGTAGTGGTCCTGCATGGTGACAAAGCGAGTCCAGCCCTCCTGCTTGGCCACGTAGAGCATCTTCGAGAACTGCCAGGCGTACATCGACGACGCACCGATGTAGCGCGCCTTGCCAGACTTCACGACGTCGTGGAGAGCCTCGAGCGTCTCTTCGACGGGAGTCCCCGGATCATAACGGTGGATCTGGTACAGATCGACGTAGTCGGTACCGAGGCGCCGCAGGCTGTTGTCGATCTCGGAGAGAATCGCCTTGCGGGACAACCCGGCGCCGTTCGCCCCGGCGTGCATCCGGCCGTGCACCTTCGTTGCGAGCACGATCTCGTCCCGATGGCCGAAGTCGGCAAGTGCTCGCCCAACGATCTCTTCGCTCGTCCCGTCGGAGTACACGTTCGCGGTGTCGAGGAAGTTGATGCCGCTCTCGAGGGCCTGGCGGATGATCGGCAGAGCTGACTCCTCGTCGAGGCTCCAGGTGTGATTCCCTCGCGCCGGCACACCGAAGCTCATGCAACCGAGGCAAACTCTCGACACGTCGAGCCCCGTAGACCCCAGCTTCACATAGTCCATACCTACTTCCTCCCGATCGACCTGTTATCTCGACTCTCGACCATAGGGAATTCAGCAGCCCTCGACGACACCAGCGTTAGGGGCAGCGCCAACCAAGACCCTTAGAATCCCCCCATGCCCCCCCGCCGCGGAACCCCCCGCATACTCGCCGTTGCCCGGGGCGACGAACCGGCCGACCTCCTCATCAAGAACGGCCACGTCTTCGTACCCGGCACGAGGGAGTGGCTCGACACCGACCTCGCCATCGCAGACGGCGTCATCGCTGGCCTCGGCCCGCGCGACGCGCACGAGGAGGTCGACGTGGCTGGTGCGGCCCTCACACCGGCCTTCATCGACGCCCACATGCACCTCGAGTCGACCAAGCTCTGGGTGGACGAGTTCGTGAGGGCTGTTCTCCCCCGCGGCACGACCGCAGTGGCCGCAGACCCGCATGAGATCGCCAACGTCTTCGGCATCCCAGGCGTCGCCGCTCTCGCCGAGGCGGCTGCGAGCCTCCCGTTCACCTTCGGTATCTGCGCCTCGAGTTGCGTGCCGGCCTCGCCCTTCGAGAGTCCCGGAGCGGAGCTGCACACGAAGGAGGTCGCCGAGCTCCTCGACCTCCACGGCGCCATCGGTATCGCCGAGGTCATGAACTTCCCCGGCGTGATCAACGGAGACCCTGAGGTCCTCGCGAAGATCGCCGCGGCAGGCAACAAACGCGTCGACGGCCACGCCCCCGGCCTCTCGGGTCGCATGCTCGACGCCTATCTCGCTGCCGGCATTGAGTCGGACCACGAGTGCACGACCCTCGAAGAAGCCATCGAGAAACGCCGCAAGGCCATGTGGCTATTCATCCGCCAAGGATCGGCTTCACAGAACTTGGCTGCCCTCATCCCGACTGTCATCACGCACGGCACCGGCCGTGTCGCCCTTTGCACCGACGACCGCGAGCCGGACACCCTCCTTGGCCCGGGGCACATGAACGACTGCGTGCGACTCGCCGTCCACCACGGCGTTCCGATGGAGGACGCCCTCGTCATCGCCACCTCCAACCCGGCCGAGTACCACCACTTCGACCACCTCGGCTGGCTCGCCCCCGGCTTCCAGGCCGACGTCCTCGCCTTCGACGACTTGAGCAGCCTCGAGCCGTCACTCGTCTGGCAGCGCGGCAAGCTCGTAGCCCGCAACGGTCAGCTCGTCCCGGGCGCCGTGCGAAGCGCGCCACCGCCATCCTGGATGCGGCAGTCGATCCACCTCGCCACTCCCCCAGGCCCGGAGTTGTTCAGAATCGAACCACCGGCGAGCGGCCGGGCGAACGTCATCGGCATCGAGTCGCGCACGCTCTCGACGACCCACCTCGAGCTCGATCTCGCCGAGGCGGGCAGCGACGTGGCGCGCATCGCAGTCGTCGAGCGCCATCGAGAGACGGGGCGGATCGGCCTTGGGTACGTGCAGGGTTTCGGGCTGCGGCGCGGCGCCATCGCCTCGACGGTCGCACACGACGCTCACAACTGCATGATTGTCGGCGCGATCGGCCCGGAAGGACCAAAGGACATGGCCATCGCGCTTGCCCGTCTCGTGGAGATCGGCGGCGGTCAGGTGGCGGTGCTCGACGGCGCCGTCCTCGCCGAGGTGCGCCTCCCGATCGCAGGCCTCATGAGCGACGAGACCGCCGAGCACGTCGCGAAAGAAGTCGAGCAGCTTGCAAAGGCGGCCCGAAGCGCCCTCGGTGTCGAGATCGAGGCGCCCTTCATGCAGCTGAGCTTCCTCGGACTGTCGGTCCTGCCGGCGCTACGCATCACCGACCGCGGCCTCGTCGACGTGATGTCCTTCAAGCTGATCGACGTCGCCTCGCCCTAGACGCGCTCGTGCATCCAAAGGACCTGATTTGGCCTCGCTCGTCGCCGAGCTCTTTCAAAGAGCAACAGTTTGGTAGGTCACCCCTGCCGCCCGAGCCGCCGCCCGTATGCCGGGACCGTCGTTGCCCTCCCAGACACAGAGGGGTGCCCCTAGGTGCTCAGCGGCTGCGACGGCCTCGGCGCCCAACGTCGACAGGCCTTGGCTCTCCGCCAGCTCGGCCAGGCGATAGCCAATGAGGCGAATGGGGAGTACCAAGACCGAGTCTGGGAGCTGAAGAAGCTGACGCCCGAGCTCACGCCGCAGCTCGAGTGACCATCCCCCGGTGAGTTTCCCGCCGCGGGCCGACACGACGCTCTTACAGAGGCGAACGTAAAAGAGATTCGTCGTGGCGAGCTCCTTCTCGCGGACGAGACGCCCGAGGCCGCCGTGAAGGTCGTCGGATAGGACGTTGCGGAGGAGATGGTCGTCGAGAACAACGTGGCTCACGTAGTGGCGAGGTCGGGATCGTCGGAGAGGGACTTCACGAATTCGGCGTGCTCGGCTTGGCTGAGAAGGTCGCTGAGGAGATGCCGGGCCTGCCCCGCCGGAACGGTGAGCACGCCGAAGCCAAGGTCGATCACGTCGACTGCGCCGCCGTCGTCGAGATGCCACCGATGTCGCACGGCGGCTGGCATCGACATCTGGCCCGCTGTCGATACGAGGAACTTCTGGATCGCATCTGTACGACTCATACTTGGCATCGTACCTCGGTGCACCAAGTAGACGTGTGCCGCCGCGCGGCCAGCAGCCCTGCAAGCGGGCCAAGCAGTTGGTCGAGCGCTAGGTCGCGAGAACTCGCAGGTAGAGGGATTTGCTCGCCGTTGGATGCTGCCCCCGGGGGAAGCGGGAGAGGCGCCAGGGTGCCATCTTCATCCCGGAGTCTCCGAGAGAACCGGCCCACGGGTTACCACGCTAGGACCGCGCGGCCTCTAGCCGGTCGCGGCGGTCAGGCGAACGCTGTCTGATACTGCGATTCCGTCACGAAGGCGGAGACCGAGATGTTCGGCGCGCCGCAGGGGTAGAACGACTTGTTGAACGAGAAGGTCCCTCCGAGACCCGGCATGGTCACCCTGATCTGCTTGATCTGCGGGCATGAGGTCTGCCCATCTGACTGCTCGTCGTTGTACTGGAGTACAAAGCCAGCCGCCGCCAATGAGCTCACCGTCAAGCTCACGTTTTGCGGGAGCAACGAGAAGACCGACCCCTGTCCGCTATGCGAGATGACTGCCGTCACCTTGCCGGACGCAGGCACAAGCGTGATCGATGGGTACCCGTCGAGAGTGCACGGCTCCGGTCCCGCGTTGGCAACGCTGAAACCGAGATCGATCTTCCCAGCAGCGCCTGAGCTCTTGTCGGCTTTGACCGTCAGCACAACCGGTGGGCACAACCCGTAGTGAGGCGCGGCGCTCGTCGTGGTAGTCGGCCCGCTCTTCACAGTCGTGGTGGTCGAAGCGACCGACGTCGGCTTGGTGGTGGAGGTCGTCGTCACCGTGGCCTTCGGCTTGGTGGTCGTCGTCCCCCCGGCACTCGATTTGGAGCATCCTGCCAACGACCCCCCAACAACAAGGGTGCTCAGCAGCAGGACCGCCGCCCGCTTCGACAACATCTGTTCAAGGTCCCCTTCCGGGNNAGCACCTTCACCAATGCCCTCGCCTCCTCCTTCGCCTCCGCCAGACCGACGAGGCGACCCTTTTGCGAGTCGTACCGCCAGAACGCCGGCAACGCGGCCGACAACAAGGCAGAGCCGGCCAGGCACACCACGCCGCCCGACACGATCGTCGCCCTCAAGCCGAGCAGCCCATCGACTAGCCCGGACTCGACGTTCCCGAGCGTCGGACGGGAAAAGCGCCGAGACGACGCACATCCCCGCCTCGCTCCAGCGGATCAGCCCACGCTGTCGACCGCATCGGCGAGGGCGCCGACGACGAAGGCCGTCACGAGCAGCGGCGCAAGCTCCGCGACAACAGCCCGACGATGAGCGAAGAATGGCTGAGCTGGTAGGCCTGATAGGGCAAGGCGACGAATGTCACCATGCTGCCGACGAAACGAGATCCCCCCTCCGGCAAATAGCAGCCTCAAGTCCCTCGAGGACCGCAGCGGCGAGAGGTCGAGCCGCCACGGGTGGGAACGGCTCGAGCCCGGCTCCTCGCTGTTTACGGGAACAGCCCTCTGAACGTGATGGCCTCCTCGAGCCGCTCGAGCGCGACGGCGGTTGCGCCGCGCCGCATCGAGACCTTCAAGTCCCTCGACCGGTTCCAGACCGCCTGGAAAGCCTGCTCCATGATGCGCCGCAACCGTTCAGCGACGATGCCTTCCTCCCAGGCAAAGCCCTGCCTTGCCTGCGCCCACTCGAAGTACGACGCGGTCACGCCCCCTGCGTTGGCAAGGATGTCCGGCACGAGCACGATTCCCCGCCGCTCGAGCACCGGATCCGCTTCGGGCAGCGTCGGTCCGTTCGCCGCCTCTACGATCACCTTGGCTCCCATCTTCTCGGCCACGGCTGCCGTGATCGTGCCGTCGAGAGCGGCCGGCACAGCCAGCTCGCACTCGATCTCCCAAAGCTTGCCCGGGTCGAGTGGATCACCCAGCTCAAAACCATCAACAGTTCCCCGTCGCCCCACGTGATCCGCTAAGGCCAGCGTGTCGAGCCCTGCTGGGTTGTACACGCCGCCGGAGGCGTCGGTGACTGCAACGACGCGCATGCCGGCCGACGAGAGCAGGTAGCAGAGCGGCCCACCCACCTTGCCGTGACCCTGCACGACCGCCCGTGCGCCCGCCATCTCCATGCCGAGCTCGTGGAAGATGGCGCGGCTACAGATGAGAACGCCCTGACTAGTGGCGCCGACATGGCCTCGGCTCCCGCCGATCGCGAGCGGCTTGCCGGTCACGACTCCGGTGACTGCTTCGCCGCGGAACATCGAGATCGTGTCCATCACCCACGCCATCACCCGGGCGTCGGTGTTGACGTCAGGGGCAGGTACGTCCTTGTCCGGACCGAGAAGCGACGAGATGTCGATCGTGTAGCGACGCGTCAGGCGCTCGAGCTCGCCGTCAGAGAGGTTGCCCGGGTCGACGCGCACGCCGCCCTTGGCACCGCCGAAGGGGATGTCGACGACGGCGCACTTGAGCGTCATCTCGGCCGCGAGTGCCATCACCTCGTGCGCGTCGACATTCTGGTGGAAGCGGATGCCCCCCTTGCCGGGGCCGCGGCTCACGTCATGGTGAACACGCCAACCCGTGAACACCTCGACCTTCCCGTTGTCCATCTTCACCGGTATGGCGACTTCGAGGACGCGGGTTGGGTGCGACAGGATCCGGTGTACGTCAGCGTCTAGACCGATGAGGGCTGCGCCGTCATTGATCCGTTCCAGTACTGAATCCCAAGGGTCCACTGCGGACATGTCTTCGTTGACCTCCGACTCGGGCTACGAAAGAAGTTAGCCCCACCCGCTGCGGGCGTGGCGGAACGGCCTCGCGATGTCCGAGAATGGCACGATGGATCCCGACGAGTTCCGCCGCGCAGGTCACGAGCTGATCGACTGGATCGCCGACTACCGAGTCCGTGTGGCCGATCTCCCCGTCCGCTCCTCGGCCGGACCGGGCGACGTCTCGGGCGCGCTCCCGGACTCGCCGCCACTAGAGCCGGAGTCATTCGAGGCCCTCATGGCCGACCTCGACGCGACGATCGTGCCGGGGCTCACGCACGCGCAGCACCCCGCGAACTTCGCATGGTTCCCCTCTAACGCATCGCTTGCCTCGGTCCTCGGCGACATTGCGACCGCAGGCATCGGCGCGCTCGGGATCACCTGGCAGTCCGCCCCGGCCCTAACCGAGCTCGAGCAGGTCGTATGCGACTGGATGCGCCAGCTGACCGGGCTCTCCGACGCCTGGCACGGCACCATCCTCGACGGCGCCTCGTCTGCCTGCTTGGTAGCGCTACTCGTCGCGAGAGAGCGTGCAACCGATGGCTCGCTCCGCCGCGGCGGCCTCCAGGCAGAGGCGAAGCCGCTCACCGTCTACTGCTCGGCCGATGCCCACTCGTCGGTCATGAAGGCCGCCCTACTCGCCGGATACGGCGCCGACAACCTCCGTCTCGTGCCGGTCCGTCCGCCCGGCCGTGAGATGGACACGGGCGAGCTCGCGGCGATGATGGCGGCCGACATGAAGGCGGGCTACCTGGCGGCCGCCGTCGTCGCGACCGNNCCTCGGCACGGTCGCCGAGATTGCCCATCGGCACGGCGCCTTCGTCCACGTCGACGCCGCCATGGCAGGCTCGGCGATGCTGCTGCCCGAGATGCGGCCCCTGTTCGAGGGCATCGAAGAGGCGGACTCGATCTGCTGGAACCCGCACAAGTGGATGGGCTCGGTCCTCGAGACCTCGCTCTTCTACGTGAAAGAGCCGGACCAGCTCGTCTCGGTCATGGCGACCGATCCGAGCTACCTGCGCTCCTCGGTCGACGGAGCCGTCGTCCAGTACCGGGACTGGGGCATCCCCCTCGGGCGGCGCTTCCGGGCACTGAAGCTCTGGTTCCAGCTTCGCTTGGACGGGCCTGCGGCCATCCGTGAGCGATTGAGGAGGGATTTGGGGAACGCGTCGCGTTTCGCCGGGGTTGTGGGCGCGGAGCCGGGCTGGACCGTGCTCGCTCCCGTGCGGTTACAGACCGTCTGCGTCCGCCACGACCCGGGCGGGCTCGCCGCCGAGGCCCTCGATCGGCACACGCTCGCATGGTGCGAGGCCGTCAACGCCTCGGGACGCGCCCACATCACGCCCTCGTTGCTCGACGGATCGTGGATGGTGCGGGTCTCGATCGGGGCCGAGCAGACCGAGTGGTCCGACGTCGACGCGCTCTGGGCCCTCATGCGCAGCGCCGCCGCGACCACCTCGGCCGCCTGAACCCTACCCGGAGTACCATTCGGGCCCATGGCCGACACAGCCCAGGCAATCACCGAGGACGAGTTCCGAGCCGAGGCGCTCGCGTTCCTCGAGGCGAACGCGAAGCCCAAACCCGAAGAGAAACTCGTGTTCGGCGAAGGCTCAGACGAAGTCTCAGTCCTGCCCGAGCGCACCCCCGAACAGGACGCGAGGGAGGTGAAGGCCGCCAAGGTCTGGGCACAGCAGGTCTTCGACGCGGGCTTCGGCTGGATCACAGGCCCGACCGAGTACGGAGGGCGAGGACTACCGGCTTCGTACCAGCGGATCTACCAGAGCGTCGAGTCCAAGTTCAACACCGCCAGCCAGTCGCCGCGCATGATCGGCCTCGGCATGATCGCCCCGACGATCCTCGCTCATGGCACCGAGCCCGTGAAGCAGGCCTACCTGCAAAAGCTCTGGCGGGGCGAGATCATCGCCTGCCAGCTGTTCTCCGAGCCGAGCAACGGGAGCGACCTCGCCGGCGTCCAGACCCGCGCGATCCTCGACGGCGATGAGTGGATCCTGAACGGCCAGAAGGTGTGGACCTCCGGCGCGCACTACTCCGACATCGGCGAGATCATCTGCCGGACCGACCCTGACCTCCCCAAGCACCAGGGCCTGTCGGCCTTCGTGGTCAACATGAAGGCGCCCGGTGTCGAGGTACGGCCGCTTCGCCAGATGACGGGCGGCGCCTCGTTCAACGAGGTTTTCTTCACCGATGTGCGGGTCCCGGCCGACCACCTCCTCGGCGACGTGAACTCCGGATGGACCGTGGCTCTCACGACGCTCATGAACGAGCGGGCTGCCATCGGCGGCGGTGGGGCGGCAGGCGGCAGCGGTGCCTCCAACCGGCTCCTCGACCTGATGCGCCACCTCGGTGCGACAACCAATCCCCTCATCCGCCAGGAGTACGCCAACCTCTACATCAACCTGCAGGTGGCGCGATGGAACTCTGAGCGGGCGATGTCGAAGATCCGCGCAGGTCAGCTCCCTGGACCCGAGCTCTCGATCGGCAAACTCTCGCTCACCGAGAACATGCGCCGCACCGCCGAGCTCGCCGCCCACGTGCTCGGGCCCCGCATCACGGCCGACTCCGGCGAGTGGGGCACCTACGGTTGGTCGCAGTTCGTCCTCGGCGTCCCCGGCATGCGGGTCGCCGGAGGCACCGACGAGGTCATGCGCAACATCCTCGCCGAGCGCGTCCTCGGCCTCCCGAAGGAGCCTTCGGGGAAGAGCTGAGGCTTGTCAGCCGGGCGGGCGGTACCAGAGCCCATCAACGAACGCCCACGAGCGCCGGTGGATCGGCGTGCATCCCCACGTCGCGAGCGCCATCTTGTGCAATGGCGCCGGATAGCCCCGGTTCCGCTCGAACCCGTACCACGGGTAGTGCTCCGACTCGAGTGCCATTAACCGGTCACGGGTGACCTTCGCCATGACCGACGCCGCCGAGATCGACTTCGCCGACACGTCGCCCTTCACGATGAGGCGCACGGGCGGAAAGTCGGACGCTCCAGAGTCGCGATCGGCCAAGAAGTCGAAACGCCCGTCCAACAACATCACATCGGGTACCCACCCGAGCTGGTCAAGCGCACGCTTGGCAGCTAGTCGCTGCGCGACCGTCATCCCGAGCTCGTCGCACTCCTCGTTGCTCGCGTGCCCGACCGCCCACGAAGCAAGCGACCGACCGAGCGGCTCGTAGAGAGCCTCGCGCTCTGCCCACGTCAGCTGCTTCGAGTCCCGCACACCCTTCGGGATGTTGCGCCCGCAGCCCGGCGTGACGACAGCTATCCCGATCGAGACGGGCCCCGCCCAGGCTCCCCTGCCGACTTCGTCCATGCCAGCTACGGAAGTACATCCGTCGGCGAAGTAGCGGCCTTCGACCCGAAGCGACGGGAGGGACCGGGTCATCGGGGCGCAGCGGCGAGCATGTCGTGCAACCGTAGCTACCTCGGGAGTGACAAGACTAGCTTGCGACAAGACAGCTGACCTTGCTTCGCTGTAATGTCGCCGTCATGGGTAGGCACTCGTCTCTTGCCGTCACTGCCGTTGTAGTGACAGCCCTCATCGCCGCCGCGTGCGGGTCGAGCTCCGCCTCGCATGGGACGAGCCTCCTCAGCCAACCCACCGCCAACGTCGGCTACGCCGGCTCGCTGACAGGCATCGTCGAGACGGCGCTCCAGCCGGCATTCGAGAACGCGACCGGCGACGCGTTCGTCGGCAAGGGTGAGGGGTCGTCCGCCCTCGCCCAGGCGATCTTGGACAAGGAGCTGTCGCCGGGTGCGTTCGTCGCCGTCGGCAAGTCGGCGATCAAGCTGCTGTGGCCGTCTCGGTCACACTTCCTCATCACGCTCGCGACTGACCCGCTCGTGGTCGCCTACTCGCCGAACAGCCCGGACGCCGCGCAGCTGAACAAGATCCGCTCCGGGGCCAAGCCTCTGAAAGACCTCTTTGCGTTGATGGAGACGAACGGCTTCCGCCTCGGGCGCACGAACCCGAATCTCGACCCGCAGGGGGCCTACTTCGAGCTCATGGTCAAGCTGGCCACCAAGCAGTTCAACCTCCCTGCCAACACGCCGGCCAAGATCCTCGGGACGACCGGGAAGTCCGCTTCCAGCGACGTCGGCTCGTCGAGCCAGATCCTCGACGAGGACGCCCTACCGACTGATATCTCGACCGCGACTGTCGATGCCGGGAGCGAGTACCTCACCGAGGCCAAGCAGTACAAGCTCGACTACATCGCGCTGCCGGCGCGTCTCGACTTCGCCGACCCGGCCGACGTGTCGATCTATTCGACGGTTAGCTTGAACCTCCTCCAGAACACGACTTTCCCGGGCAACCTGATCACGCTCAACGAGACTTACGTACTTCCAGCCTCGGGCACGACCCGCTCGACGCCCGACTCTGGGGCTGACGCCGCATGGCTCGCGTTCCTCCTCTCTTCGACCGGACAGGCGCTTTTGACCAAGGTCGGGTACACGCTCGAGCCACCCCAGCTGAGCCTCGCACCGGGATTCACGAGCGCTAAGGCCGTGCTTCCGGCACCTGTCCTCGCTGGTTACAACGCACTTGGAGGCGTGGTCTCGACCTCGTGACGGCTTCGATCAGGCGCGCGAGCACAGGGGTCGCCTTCGCTGCAACTCTTGTCTGCTGGGTCGTCCTCCTCGGCCCGCTCGTCGAGCTTCTCGCCCATCTCTCGCCGCACGAGATCTCAAACGCGTTCACCGAAGCGGGCAGCCCTGGTTATGGGCCGCTTTGGCGATCGCTCGTGGCAAGCGGGATCGCTCTCGCGTTGATGGTGGGGTTTGGTACGCCGCTCGCCTACTTGCTGGCACGCAAGCGGCTGCCGTTCCCTCGTCTCGTCGAGACCGGCCTCGTCATCCCGCTCGCGATGCCCCCGCTCGTGATCGGCTTGTTGTTGATCTTCCTTATCGGGCCAAATTCTCCTATCGGCGGCCACCTCGACAGCCTCAATCCGAACGTGTTCGGGATCAACACCTTCTACGCCCTCGTCGTGGCGGAGTTCTACGAGGCGACGCCGTACTTCGTGCTGGCCGCCTACGCGGCGTTCTCCTCGGTCGACGAGCGACTTGAGCAGGACGCGATGCTGCTCGGCGACGGGCGACTCGCGTCGTTCCGCAAGGTCACCCTGCCGTTGGCAGCGCCTGGGCTGGCGGCTGGGCTGGCCATCGCGTGGGCGAGGGCCATGGGCGCCTTCGGCGCTGTCGTGATAGTCGCCTACAACCCGCCCGGACTGCCGATGGCGATCGATACGGGGCTTGAGGCCTTCGGGCTGAACGGAGCATTGCCCTACGCCCTTTTGTTGGTGATCGCGGTGCTGCCGNNCGGGCTCGAGATCGATCTCTCCGTCGAACGGCGGCTCTTCGACGTGCAGGCCAAACTGAGCATCGAACCTCGGGAACGGATCGCGCTGTTCGGGCCATCGGGCGCCGGGAAGACGACGCTCCTCGAGGCCATCGCAGGGCTCGTCGACCCTTCGGGCGGATCGGTCCAGCTCGGCTCGGAGATGCTCTCCCGGCCGCCGACGCGGCCCGGAAAGCTCCACCAGCTCGGGCGTCGCCTCGGAGGTACCGCCGCCCCGACTCGCGCGGCTGTGGCGCACACCGCCCTCGTGCGCCAGCCGACGGCGCTCTTTCCTCACCTCGACGTCGAGACCAACGTCGCCTACGGCAACCCGGCGCCCACCGTGGTCCGCGAGGTAATGGAGCGACTCGGCCTCGGACCGCTGCGCCGGGCCCGTACTGGTGCGCTCTCGGGTGGCCAGGCCCAGCGTGTCTCGCTCGCGCGGGCGCTCTCGCGTAGCTACTCGGTGCTCTTGCTCGACGAGCCGATGTCCGGCATCGACGCCGCGACGCGCTCGGTCTGTTGGGCGCTCGTGGAGGAACGCTGCGCTGTTGAGGGCGCCATCGCTCTGCTCGTCACTCACGACCTGCGAGAAGCGCAGGCCTTCGGCGACCGCATGGCCGTCATGGATGAGGGCGAGATCCTGCAGGTTGGGGACCCCCACGAGGTAGTCGCGGCGCCCGTCAGCCGGCGAGCCGCCGAGGTGGTCGGCTACGCGTCGTGGCTCGGTCTGAGACGCGGCGACACTCAAGTCGAGGCGGCCATCGATCCCGGGCGCTTCCGGCTCGGATCCCGGCCGGACGAAGGACTCGTCATCGAAGGCACGGTGAGCGCGTGCCGAGCTGCGGGGAATGGCTACGAGGTCGTCGTCACAGTCCATGAGGGTTCTCTGATCCTGGCGCCTTCGGGTGGCGAATGGACCTCAGTTATACGGTGTGACCTGGTGATGTTCGTCGATGGGGCCATGACTGCCGGGGCCCGGATTGTCGGGACCGCGCTGACTCCACCCATCATCGGCAGCAATACTTCAAGTGTGGTCCTTGACGGAAGGCTCTACTAATGGCACCAACACGACGACATACCGATGACCGCCTGAGGTTGACGCGGCTCGCCCGGGGTCTGTCACAAGGAGACCTTGCTCGCTCTGCGAGCGTTACGCGCCAGGCCATCTCGGGCATCGAGTCGGGGCGGTGGTCTCCTTCGCTCGATGTGGCGTTGTCGGTCGCGCGGGCCCTTGACTCGACCGTCGAGGAGCTCTTCGGCGCTGCGACTGAGTCGCCGCCGGTGCGCACCCGCCTAGCGGTCACAGGTGACGCCATTACGCCAGGTCAGATCGAGGCGGGCCGCATGCTGCTGGCGGACGTCGCAGGCGACACAATCGCCTTTCCGTTGACAGGTGATCACACGATGGTGCCCGGCTTTGTGCCGGCTCTCGCGACGGGCCCGATCGGNNTGGCGCCGGTGGCGCCACCGCTGACACGATGCCCGCCGGGCCACGCGCGCGCCGTATGCCTGAGCAGATCGATGCTCGCCGGATCGCTCCCCAGACGCCGACGCTCGCCATCGCAGGATGCGATCCCGCACTGGCGCTCCTCCTCGGACCGCTCCAGCGCCACGACCCGCCCATCAATCTCGCCTGGTGGTCTACCTGCAACGAGAACGCTGTCGCCATGCTCGAGGCCGGCACGGTCCACGCGGCCGCCTTGCATCGCGGCCTTAACGCCCGCACGAGGCCACGTCCTGGTGTCGAAGTCGTCGGCTTCGCCTCTTGGCGCGAGGGCCTCGCCTTCCACCCCCGTCACGAGGGCAAGATCCGCGACCTCTCCGACGTCGTGCGCCACGGCCTTCGCATCGCCAACCGGGAGGCGGGCGCCGAGGCAAGGCGCTTGCTCGACGCCGAGCTGGCCCGCCTCAAGATCAACTCCTCGAAGGTCGCGGGCTACTCGAGCCAGACGAACGGCCACCTCCTTACTGCTTCGGCGATCGCGTCGGGCATGGCGGATGCGGCCGTCACCTGCGAGCCAGCCGCGCTCGCCTACGGACTCGAGTTCGTCCCCTGGCAGGAGGAGCTGTCCGAGCTCCACATCCCTCGCTCGCTCCTAGGCTCCGCCGAGGTCCAGGGTCTTCTCGACGTACTGGCCGGCAGGGAGCTGCCCGCCCAGCTCGCAGCGCTGCAGGGCTACGACGCCGACCCCTGCGGCCGCATAGTCGCAGCCTGAACGTCTCTCCGAATGTCAGTCCGACGCTGGCGCGGAACCCGGCTCGGCAGCAAGCCCCGCTCCCGGGCTCGCACTAGAGGCACCGATTGCACCGATCACTCGTTCCCCCCCTTCGCGCAGGCTCGCCAGCTCGGCGCTCATGTCCGACAGCCTCCGCCAACGGTTACCGGAGCGGCGCTCCTCGGACGAGCCGACGCCGGACCGGCCGACGTGCCAGAGGATGACCTTGCCGATGTCCTTCAGCTCTCGGNNGCGAGCTCGGCGGCCTCAGCCGCGATCTCGGCGTGCACCTCCTCACCGCAGAGCACCGTCCCGGCGTCCGCGATCGACACCGTCCTGTGGGCACGGTTGACGACCGACCCGAAGAAGTCGCCTTCCCGCATGAGTACCGGACCTGTCGCGAGGCCCACCCGGACGTCCGACAGCAACTCGTCGTCAGCGTAGGCATCCACGAGGTCAAGGGCGATCCGCACAGCGGAGCGGGGATCGCTCGTCACGAACATCACCTCGTCGCCGATCATCTTCACCGGGCGGCCGCCACCGTTCACGACCGTCGTGTGGGCCAGCTCCTCGAAACGATCGACCACCCGCGCTAACGCCTCGGCCGTCAGCTGGGAGCTGAGAGCGGTGAAGCCGACCATGTCAGCAAAACCCACCGTCAACCTCGTCATCATCGCGCCCTCGATCGACCCCGCCCGTCGCATCGACACACGCCTTCTCGCTGCCGCCTGGATGTGGCGGCGCCAGGCGTAAACGAGCAGCTTCTCGATGCTCGGGAAGACGATCTCCGAAGAGAAGGCGACCGCCTCGGCGAGTAGAAGACCGTCGTCCTCGCTGCTCGTCGCCCAAGAGGGTCGAGCCGTTTCCTGCGCTGCTGCGTCAGCCGATGCGACGAGCGCGTCCGCCACGCGTGACATCGACTGCCCGATCACGCGAGTCAGCTGGACGGAGTACTCCTCGCTCGACAAACCGAGCTCCGCCAGGCCGCGGATCGTCCTCAAGGCATCGACGTCCTGCTCGTTGAAGACTGGCTCGCCCCCGGCTTCGGGGAACCCGAGAGCACGCCACAGCCGGTCCGCCTGCTCGAGCGGGATACCGGAGGACTGGCTCACCTCTTCGCCCGTCTTCGGCGTGCTGCCCGGGAGCAACAACCTGTCGACGACGAGGAGATCGACACGATCCTCTGCGAGGGCTTCGTCGAATTCCTCCGCCGAGACCCCGCGGGCAAGCGCCAGCGCACGAACTCCCGCGATGATGTCGTCGCGGGAGCTCGACCCGAACACCGATGGGCTTTCGCCGTCCACGCTGGATCCTCCCGGACTGGTCGGGGCCAGGCTACCTGGCGCCCGTAGCATGGACGATGTGCGGGTACTGCTCGTCCCAGTGAAAGCGTTCCACGTCGCGAAGCTTCGGCTCGCGGGCGTGCTTCCGCCTGTGAGCCGAAGCCTCCTCGCGCGTGAGCTCGCCACCCGCGTCATTCGGGCGGGCAAGGACCTGCCGGTGTCGGTCGTCTGCGACGACCACGAGGTCGCGGCGTTCGCCGAATCGCTCGGGGCCTCGGTGATCTGGACGCCCGGTCTCGGTCTCTCGGGCGCCGTCGAGGCCGGCGTTGAGCACCTGCGGCAGGCGGGCGCCACGATCGTCGTCGTCTCGCACGCCGATCTTCCCTACGCGGAGGACTTCGGACACATCGGTGAGGAGGGCAAGGTAACGATCGTGCCTGATCGCTTCCGCGATGGGACGAATGTGATCGCGGTGCCTGCGGGGGGAGGGTTCCGTTTCTCCTATGGGCCTGGCTCGTTCGAACGTCACCGTGCGGAGGCAGCTCGCCGCGACCTACCAGTCGTCGTCGTCGAGGACGAACGACTCGCGGCGGACGTCGACCTCCCGAGCGACTTGGCCTTGATCGCACCCTGAAGCGGGCGACCCGCCGCCGGACCCCGACGCTGCGCGCCTTAGTTGCGTATATGCACAAAAGGCGCGCAGCCTTGGCCGAACCCGGCCATCCAAGGCCGGACCACTAGCGTTCCGCGACATGTCGATCACTACGAACCTGCCGGCGCCCGCTGTGGCGCTCGCCGTCGGCGCCCATCCCGACGACATCGAGTTCGGCTGCGGTGGGACGCTCGCGAAGTGGGCAGCCAGCGGGTGCGAGATCCACCACCTCGTCTGCACCGACGGCTCGAAGGGCTCGTGGGATCCCGCACAGGACCCGGCCGAGCTGGTGGCTCTCAGGCGGGAAGAGCAGCGCGCGGCCTCCCGCGCACTCGGCGGCAGGGGTGAGGTCGTCTTCCTCGGCTGGCCGGACGGGGAGCTCGAGTCGGGACTGATGCAGCGTTTCGAGGTGGCGGCGTGGATCCGCCGTATCCGCCCGGTCGTCGTGCTCGGGCACGACCCCTGGAAGCGCTACCGGCTCCACCCGGATCACCGCAACGCCGGCTTCCTCGTGACCGACGGCATAGTGGCCGCTCGTGATCCCCTGTTCTTCCCCGAGCTCGGCACCGAGCCGCACCGGCCGACGACGCTGCTGCTCTTCGAGGCTGACGAGCCCGACCATGTCGAGGACGTGGCGGGATTCGAGGAGACCAAGGTGCAGGCCCTCTTCGCGCATGCCAGCCAGCTCCGCTCGACGATGGGCATCTCCGCCGCGGAGGCTCCCGACGAGAGCGACCCGGAGGTGCAGGCCTTTCGCCAACACGTCTCCGAGCGGCTCGGGCAGCACGGCGCACTCGCCGGTCTCGAAGCCGGCGAGGCTTTCAAGCGGATCGACCGCCTCTGACCGGTGTCAGGCGGCATTCGATCTGCAACATCGTCCCGNNGCCTTCTTCGCGACGGTCTTGCGAGCCGTCGACTTGGCAGCCGTCGCCCTCTTCGCTGGCGCCTTCTTGGCTACGGCCTTCTTGGCTACGGCCTTCTTGGCGGGTGCTTTTTTGGCCGGTGCCCGCTTGGCTGGGGCGGCCTTCTTGGCAGGAGCCCGCTTGGCAGGAGCGGCCTTCTTGACAGGAGCCCGCTTGGCAGGTGCGGCCTTCTTCGCAGGTGCGGCCTTCTTGGCAGGAGCCCGCTTGGCTGGGGCGGCCTTCTTGGCAGGAGCCCGCTTGGCTGGGGCGGCCTTCTTCGCCGGGGCAGCAGCCGCGGCAACGGTGGCGGCCGGCTTGGCCAGCGCGCCACGAGAGTTCAACTGGGACTTGAGCGTGGCGCCGGGCGAGAAGGCGATTCCCTTCGAGGCCTTGATGCGGACTGCTGCACCAGTCTGAGGGTTGCGCCCCAAGCGAGCACCGCGCTCGCGAAGGCGGAAGGTTCCAAAGCCCGTGATCCGAACGGGGTCACCTCCGCGCACGGAGGAAGTGATCGCATGGATCGTGTGCTCGATGGCTGCCTCAGCGTGGCGGCGGGGAAGCCCGGACGCCGCGCTCACTCGTTCGATGAGCTCTGTTCTGTTCACCGTCACCTCCTGGGGTGGACGCATAGAAGTCCTATCCATACAAGAGGAATTCCGAGAGAAAATCAAGCATTGCTGTCTGGCGGCGGTGGGAGAGCCTTGAAAACGGCGGCGTTTTCGACCGGCTACGGCCGGGGAAGACTCTCGGCAACAAGTCAGCTTACGGCGCACGAACCTTGCATACCCCTTGGAAACACTGGCGATCCTCGATCAGTTGATCTGACGGTCACGCCCTTCCCAGTAGTTCTGGCGCAGCTTGAACTTCTGTAATTTGCCCGTCGCCGTTCGTGGCAGTTCTTCGCGGAATTCGACCGAGGTCGGGCATTTGAAGTGAGATAGCGAGGCGCGGCAGTGCGCGATGAGCTCGGCCTCGGTAGTGACAGCCTCGGGCCGCAAGACCACGAGAGCCTTCACCGTCTCGCCCCACTTGTCATCGGGAACGCCGATAACCGCGACCTCGGCAACGGCTGGATGGCTGTAGATCGCATCCTCCACTTCGATCGACGAGACGTTCTCGCCGCCGGTGATGATGACGTCCTTCTTGCGGTCCGCGATGACGACGTATGCGCCGTCGAGGTACCCGCCGTCCCCTGTGTGAAACCAGCCGTCCACGAGCACCTTGGCGGAGTCCTCCGGCTGCTGCCAGTAGCCCTCGAAGACGTGATTGGACCGGGCGACAACCTCGCCCTCCTCGTCGACACCCATGCGCACCCCGATGGCGGGCACTCCGGCACGCGACAGGCGCTTCGAGCGCTCGGCGGGCTCGAGGTCGTCCCACTCGAGCGGCGCACGGTTGATCGTGAGGAGAGGAGCAGTCTCGGTGAGGCCGTAGATCTGGATGAACTCCCAGCCGAGCTCGGTCTCGACTCGCTCGATCACCCGGCTGGGCGGCGGCGCTCCCGCCACTACGATCCGCACCTGGTCCCGCCCGGGGATCGGCACGCCTTGCTCGTTCCGGGCCTCCGCCGCGGTGAGGATCGCCGCCACGACCGCCGGCGCCCCGCACATGAGCGTCACGCCTTCGGACTCGATGCGACTGAGGATCTCTTCGCCGTCGACCTTGCGCAGTACGACTTGGCGCGCTCCCATTCCGGTTGCGGCATAGGGCATCCCCCAGCCGTTGCAGTGGAACATGGGGAGCGTGTGCAAGAGGACATCGCGATCGGTGACCGTCGTGTGCCACCCGAACGACATCGCGTTCAGCGTGCAGTTGCGGTGCGTGAGCTCGACGCCCTTTGGCCGCGCGGTGGTACCGGAGGTGTAATTGACCGAGCAGGTGGCGTTCTCGTCCGGCTCCCAGCCGGGCCGCCGCTCAACATCGCTCGCGATCTCGGCGAACAGGTCGGCATCGTCGACTCCGTCGAGGCGGATGCGATGCTTGGCGCCGACTTCTGACAACAGCCCGTCCACCTCGGGGTCGACGAGGAGGACCTCGGCTCCCGAATGCTCGACGATGTACGCCACCTCGCTCGAGTTGAGGCGGAAGTTGATCGGGACGAGTACCCGTCCCGAGCCACTCACCCCGAAGTACGCCACCATGAACCGGGCCGAGTTGGGGCTCACTATCCCGACCCTCCCCCCGACCGGCACACCGAGGTTGTCGAGCGCGGCGGCCATGCCCCGCGCGCGGGCCGCGAGCTGCCCGTACGTCAACTGGCCGTAGCTACCGGGCGTCCCGGGCTCGTCGACGACGGCGACGCGACCCGGGTAGACGAGAGCCGCTCGGTCGAGGAAGTCCGAGATCGTGAGGGGAACGAACATGGCCTTTTCCTACCATCCGGCTGGTATCCCGTCACGGGGTGCCTTGTCCCGGCGCTAGCCCGCCCGTATGTTACGAGTCCATGACCGCACGACGCGCCCGCTCACGCTCGGGCCGTCACGAGACGACCGGGCCGAGCTCGCTATTGATCTGGCGGGCGATGAAGTGGCGCGCCGGGTCGTCAGTCATGTTCTTCGTTGTAGCGGTGGCGGCTGTCATGGCGGCGACGGCGGGACCGATCTACCTCCGTTCGGCAGACCAATCGCTCGTGTCCGGCGCGCTCGGGAAGGCCCCCATCATCGAGACAGGTGTCACCTTGATGCCTGTCGTCGAGCCATTCACCGAGCCCGGACGCCTCCTCTCGGTAGCAGAGAGCGTGCCAGGCGGGGCTGGTGATAAAGCGCAGGATCGTTTCGGTTCTCCGATCGTGACAGTCGACGTGTCGACAAGGTACGACGTGGCAGTCAGCGGCTCCCTCGACACGATCGACTTCATCGCCCGCACTGGCGCCTGCGCCCACATTCACATCGTGAGCGGGCACTGCCCGAGTGGGCCCGACCAGGTCGCGATCAGCACCCGAACCGCACACTTGATCGGCGCTCACGTCGGCGGGATCATGCGTCCGGTCTCGGCCGTAGAGAAGACGAGCGGGCACCGCGACGGCAAGACCGCCCGGCCTGCCTTGGTCGTCGCGGCTCTCTACGTCGCAGGGAACCCAGGCGCGACCTTCTGGTGGGGCTCGGACTACTTCCCCTTCGGGACGTTTAGCAAGTCAACCGGGGAGCTACTCGACGACGGGTTCATGACCCTCGGCGGCGCGACCGCGCTCGCTCCGTCGGAGGCCTCTTCAGACTGGGTGCAGCTCCCGCTTCGTCCGAGCTCCGTCGATGCCTCGGCGGTCCCTGGCCTGCTCAACTCGCTCGCCATCTGGCAAGGATCGCTCCAGTCGAGCGCACAATCAGCCGGCCTCGTCGCCTCGTCTCGCCTGGCGACGGTGCTCGAGCTCTCGGAATCCCAAGAGGGGTTCGCGAGGACGATCATCACGGTGATCTCGCTCCAGCTCCTGCTCCTGGCGCTCTTGGTGCTCTACGCAGTCGCTCGGGCGACGAGCGTGCTGCGGGAGCCCGACGTCCGCGTGGCGCAGCTCCGTGGAGTCCCGCGAGGCCGGATCGTACGATTGGGCTTGCGAGAACCATTCATACTCCTCGTCGCTGCAATGCCGGTAGGCGTCGTGCTCACCTATCTCCTGTTGTCGACGGCCGATCGGCACATCCTCGGTCCGGCCGCTATCACGGGCGTCGACTCGCTCACGATCGGCGCGGCGCTCGGCGGGGGCGCAGCCGGTCTCATAGCCGCCGCCCTCGGATCGCGGGGACTCTTCACCGTGCGCACCGCGCCCGACGGTACGAGCCGCAACGCCAAGCAACGCCAGACCCGTAACGCAGCTGTCCTCGACTCGCTCGGCCTCGCCCTCGCGGTGGCCGGAATCGTCGAGCTCGTCGGTCAGAGCGGTCACCAGCAGACGACGGTAGAGCCGGTCGTCTACCTAGGCCCGGGGCTCGTGGCGCTCGGGGCGGGCATACTCGCCGCCCGCCTCGTCCCCATCGCCGCCCGGGGAGTCTCGCGTATCTTCCAGTGGTCGAAGAGGGTCGCCGTCACCCTCGCTTCGCGTGATCTGGCTCGCTCGGCCGGTATCGCCCGCCAAGTGCTCGTCCCAACGATTGCTACCGGCCTCCTCGTCTTCGGCATCGCCGGCCTCGCGGTCGCCGACGGCAACCATGCGACGCAGGCCGAGTTCCAGCTGGGGGCCCCATTCGTCGTGCACGTGCAGCCCCGTCCCGGGGTCGACTTCATCACGGCCGTCCAACAGGCCGACCCGAGCCGCACCGAGGCCATGGCGGTCGTCGACATCAACGGCTCAGACGGGCGGACGCTGGCGGTGGACACCTCACGCTTTGCAGCCATCGCCTCCTGGCCGGCCGGGCTGTCGTCGCAGTCCGCAGAATCGGTCGCGCGCACGATGAGTCCAAAAGTCCCGCCCGAGCGCGACCTTGCAGCAAGCGACCGGATCGATGTCACCATCTCGGCGGCGACGGCGCTCGTTCCCCCTCCCGAAATGCAGGTCACGCTCTTCGGCGAGCAGGCCGACAGCGAGTCGACCATCGATCTCGGCCACATCGAGAAGGGCACGCACGTCTACTCGAGCTCTCTGTTCGGGTTGTGCCAGTCGGGCTGTCGGATCGATGAGTTCTACCTCAGCTGGGACGGGGTGACAGTGCCCCCGAAGAACAGCACTCCCGCGCAGCGCAACACGATCGCAGGCCAGACGAAGCTGGCAGCCACCTACCCCATCACCATGATCTCGGTCGCCTCGGTACGAGACGGCAAGACGACACCAGACAGCATGGACTTCTCCAAATCGGGCACCTGGCTCGGCAGCCCCTCAGCGATACCGACGCCGAGCGCGACGGGCCTCGAGCTGAAACTCGACCTTGTCAGTGCGAGGGGCCAACCGACCTTCTCGCCAATCGACCTCCCCGGAACCCTTACGGCTGTCGCGACGGACGACGCCGTTGCGCTCGACTCCACTCCAGGCCAGCCGTCGAAGGTCTTCCCGATCGGGTTGGACGGCACGGAGCTGACGGCCCGGCCGGCAGTTCTCGTCCCGGTGCTTCCCCATGACGGCAACGACGCGTCGATGATGTCGCTCAATCTCGTCCAGCGCGAGCAAGCCTCGACGACGATCGACGCCTCGTTCCAGATCTGGTGCAAACGAGCACCCTCGAAGGCCCTGCTCGCCAGATTCGAAAGCCGCGGTATCGAGGTCATGTCGATCTCGCGCGCAACCTCGGCGCTTGCGACCATCGGCCGCTCCGGACCATCCTACGGCTTCGACCTGTACGGCCTAGCGGCGGTTGGCGCTGCGCTTCTTGCGCTCGGCGCCCTCCTGTTCTCCATCGCGTCCGACACCCGCGAGCGCAGGATCGAGTTCGCCGGGCTCTCGGCGATCGGGGTGCCCCGCAAGACATTGCTGCGCTCGCTCATTATCGAGTCGACGGCCGTCTCGCTCACCGGAGTGGCCGTCGGCATGGCGGCAGCGGTGCTGTCGGCAAGCCTTGCCCTCAGGTTCCTGCCCGAGTTCCCACCCGGCCGGATCGGCCCGCCGCTCCAGGTCGGGCTGCCGTGGGTCGACCTCATAGCGACCGGCGTCGCGATGTTCGTCCTTCTCGAGACGGCCGCGATCGCCGCGAACGTCCTCCTCCTCCGAGGTGTCCGTCCCGACCTCTTGAGGCTCTCGCGATGACGGCGGCCGCAGGCGGGAGCATGGGCGACAACAGCATGCCGATGCTCGAGGCGACCCCTGTCGTCGATGATGCCCTGAAGAGATCACCCTTCGACATCGAGTGCATCTCCCTTGTTCACCTCTACCACCTGCCCGACAGCGATGTCGTCGCCCTGCGGGGCGTCGACCTCGACATCAGCGCCGGCGAGCTGGTGGCCCTTCTCGGGCCCTCGGGCACGGGCAAGTCCACGCTTCTGCGTGTGATGGCCGGGCTCCTTCGGCCCTCTGCCGGCCAGGTGCTCGTCGGTGGGCAGGACGTGGCACGCATGGACGCGGCGGAGCTTCGTCGTTACCGGGCTGTGGACGTCGGGATAGTGCTGCAGGACCCCCTCGCGAACCTCCTCCCGTACGCGACCGTCTTCGAGAACATCTACTTCGCAGCCGAAGGCGCCCGCGCGCTCGAGATGGCGCCGCCGCTCTCTGTGAACGACCTCATCTCGTTGCTCGGGCTGACCTCGTGTGCCGAACGGCAAGTCGCGACGTTGTCAGGTGGAGAACAGCAGCTCGCGGCGCTCGCGACGGGAGCAGCGGCCGGCGGGCGCCTGCTCCTCATCGACGAGCCGACGAGCCAGCTCGATCCAGTCGAGCGGGACCGCGTCTCGGGCGCCCTCCACGACCTTCACGCAGGGAGTGGCGCGACGGTCGTGATGGTGACCCACGATCCGCACCTTGCGGCCTCGGTCCCTCGTACGGTCACCATCCGCGACGGTCGCGTCGGCACTGAGGGGCGCCATGGTACCCAGTACGCCGTCGTCGGCCGCGACGGCACGATCCAGCTACCGCCGGAGATCCTCGAAGTCCTACCGCGCGACACACTCCTGCGCATCGTGCGCCACGCCGACGGCATCGAGCTCCGCCTCCCGGTCTCCGAAGAGGGGCTGCTGTCCGAGGCGCGAACACACGAGGAGGGGCCGAAGTGACTCTCGCTTCGTACCGACTGGTAGCGCACGGGCTGCGCCTCCACCTCGGCGAGCGGGACCTCCTGAACGGCGTGGAGCTGAGCGTCGAACCGGGCGAGATCGTGGCCGTGACAGGGCCGTCCGGCACCGGAAAGACGTCGCTCTTACTCATCCTGGCGGGCGTGCTCAAGCCTGACGCCGGCTCGGTCGCGTACGAGCCTGCATCAGGTGGCGACCCGCCTCGGGCCGGCGGGCCGCTCATCGCCCTTGTGCCGCAGACCCTCGCCCTCTCGCCGAGATCGACCGCCTCGGAGAACGTGGCGCTCCCACTGCAGGTTCGCGGGGTCGAGCCCGCCGAGACGCGTGAGCGGGTCGTCGCCGCCCTCGATTCTGTCGGTCTCGGTACCGCGAGCGACAGGCTCGTGACCGAGCTCTCCGGTGGCCAGCGCCAGAGGGTCGCTGTCGCCCGCGCCCTCGCGATGCGGGCAGACCTGATCATCGCGGACGAGGCCACGGCCGAGCTCGACGCTGAGAATCAACGCCTCGTGATGGGCCTGCTCGAAGAACAAGCCGCTTCAGGCGTTGCCATCGTCGTCGCGACTCACGACACGCTCGTTGCCGAGCGGTGTTCCAGGTCGTACCTCCTAGAGCAAGGCCGGCTCGAACCCGGAGTTCTCCGCATGGAGGCACCGGCGACACAGGGGTAGCTCGTCGGTACCTCTCCGGTAGGTCCAACGGGAAGTTGCTCTGCTGTTATCTACCCGTGGACCTGGTGGACCCCCTCGACGCGCTCAGGTGGGAGAGCACCCGCTACGGGCACGGCGTCCGGCTCGGCCTCGGCCACCAACCCGGCCCCGCCTTTGCCTCCCCGGAACACGGTGTGCTCGTGATTGGTCCGCCACGCTGCGGCAAGACCTCGTCGGTCATCGTGCCGAACTTGCTCTCAGCCTGCGGTCCGGTGGTCGCAACCTCTACCAAACCCGACCTACTCCGCACCACCTCCCCCGCCCGCTCCCGCGTTGGTGAATGCTTCTTATTCGACCCGAGCGGGCGCACTCCGCCTCCAGCGGGGGTGCAACCCATCGCATGGTCGCCCATCCACAGCGCGGGCGAGTGGGACGACGCGTTGCTCATGGCTCGAACGATGGTGCTCGCCGCCCGGCCGGGCTCGGATCGGGGCGAGGCGCACCACTGGACCGAGCGGGCCGCCGCCCTGCTCGGCCCGGCCTTTCACGCTGCTGCCCTCGAGGGGATGCAGATGACGACGCTGATCGCGATGATCGACCGCCACGAAGGCCCCAACTTGCGAGGGATCCTCTCCTACCACAACACCAACATGCCGCTCAGCACTCTCGAAGGAGTCCTCCACGCAGACGAACGGGAACAGAGTGGTATCTGGTCTACCGCCTCGTCGGTGCTCGCCGCATACCGTTCAGAGACAGCTCTCGGGAGCTCCTCGGGACAGCCGATGAACTTGAAGAACTTCCTCGCCAGCGAATCGACGCTCTACGTCTGCGCAGGTTCCGACGATCAAAGTCATGCTGCTCCCATCGTCGTCGGAATGCTGAGCGATGTCCGGCGCGCCGGATACGCCGCGGCAGCCGCGGGTGAGCTGGGCTACGCATCATGCCGGGCTCCCCTGCTGCTCCTGCTCGACGAGGTGGCGAACATCGCTCCCATTCCCGACCTGCCGAAGGTCGTTTCCGAAGGTGGCAGTCAGGGCGTCGTGACAGTTGCGTGCCTGCAGGACCTGTCGCAGGCAAAGGAGAGATGGGGGCAGATGGGTGAGGGTTTCTTGACGTTGTTCAACACCAAGCTCGTGTTCCCCGGGATCGGCGACACGCGAACTCTCGAGGCCGTCTCGCTTCTCGCCGGGGAGCACGAGGTCCGGGCGGTCTCGGTCTCCGACGGGTCGAGGCTGCCCGGACTGCCAGGGTTGTTAGGCAGGCACTCGCCCGGGCGCACGACCATCTCCACGCGTAAAGAACGCCGGCTGCCGGTTGATGTGATCNNGAGCCCCGGGCTACGCGCTCTGTCTGCGCGGGACAGTCCCATCGTTCGTCGAGGCAAGGGGCTGGTTCGAGAGCGAGCTGTTGCGCGGCGCGGTCGAGGGTGTCCGGCCCGAGCGGACGCCTCCAACGAGACCCTCGAGGTCTACGGCGCGGACGAGCGGCCGAGCCCGCGGCCTGTAAACCTTTGCCGGTGCGAGATGGGCGCTGGAACCACAACATCCACTGCCACTCGCTCGTCAGAGCTCGAGCACGTAGGCGATCAGTCGCAGGGGCTCATCGTCGGAGTAGGGCGGTCGTGTCACGAAGAGATCGAGTCCCGGCGTCGCGACGAACCCGAGTCGCTCGTACATCGCTCGCGCGACCTCCATCACCGGAGTGGAGTGCAAGACGATCCGTCGCCGCCCCTCTCCTCTCGCGCGCGCGATGCAGGCCTCCGTCAGCGCACGGCCTGCGCCAGCTCCCTGGAACTGCGGCCCGACTGCCAGCATCCGCAGACCCGCGGCGTCCGGGTCGGCGAACTCGCTCATCGCCGTGCCGGCGCGAGGGACGTAAGTTACGCCACCGACCACAGTGTCCGATCCGTCCACCGCGACGAGGATGACGCACTCGGCCGCGTGCTTCGCGACTGCTCGCAGCTCGTCCTCGTAGCTCCCGTACGACGCCCCGCCGACGAGATAACGGTACGCCTCGAGCGTGATCTGACCGAGCGTCTCGTACTCATCGGGTCGTGCCAGTCGGATGTCCATCGCCGTCAGCCTACGATCGCTTCCATGACGGTCATCAAGATCAATGCCATCACGGTGCCCGACGATTCCGGCGACGAGCTGGCGCGGAGGTTCGCGGCGCGTGCGGGGGCGGTGGATGGTCAGGAGGGGTTCGAAGGTTTCGAGCTGTTGCGACCATCAGACGGCCGGAATCAGTGGCTCGTCGTAACCCGCTGGCGCGACGAGGAGTCCTTCCTCGCCTGGGTCAGCTCGCCCTCGTTCGCACACGGCCACGCGGGCGCCGGCAAGCCGTCACCGCACGGCGGTCAGGTGGCGGTCGCATCCGAGCTTTGGTCCTACGAGGTGGCCGACGGATCCGACGGCGATCTCCACTCGTAACGCACGTCGGGAGCGCCCTCCTCGTTGTCGTCGTCGGTCGAGTCGACCTCGATGAAGCCGTGCCTCTCATAGAAAGCCAGCGCCCCTCCATTCGCCTGAAATGCCCACAGATCAAGGCCTTCGGGTCGGCGTATCTTGGCCAGCTCCAACAACCGGGAGCCGATCCCACGACCGGTCCACGCCGGATCGATGTAGAGCTGATCGAGCCAAGCGTCGTGAAGGACGAGCACGCCCACTATTTCGCCGCTCGCCGCCTCGGCGATCCATGTCTCGCGCTTCGGCACGAGGATCTCTGCGAAGTGCCGGCGGACCTCATCGTCGGTGTGGACCGGGGGCGGGATCGCAGGCACGGAAGCGGCGCGGGAGCGCAACCACATATCGGCGATCGCCTCGGCCTCGCCGACGACTGCTCGCCTGAAAGTGACGTTCTCTGCCATGGCGACAGTCTGGCCCGCGGGACGTCGCTACCGGACCGCCGCAATGACTGGACAACGATGTCCTGATTGGCATTTCGGAAGACATCGAGCTCGCAGTCGACGCGCCACCGCGAGCGGTCCGACAAAGCTGACCAAGCCGGGCCTCACGCCTCACTGATTGGGTGAGGGTGGGCTTATCCCGCCAAGCTCCATGAGCGGATCCTCGAGGCGAGCCGCCACATCGGGATCGCTGCGCCCGAGCTCGCGCGACAGCGCGATTGTCGCCGCCCGAAGGGCTCTGTTCAACTCGGCGCCATCGAGCGAGCGCACCAACGATGCCGCCAGATCGGCAGTTATCTCCGCCGGCAGGCGATCGGCCCCTTTGGCGTACGCGGCAGGCAATCCCAATCGGAGGCACGCGAGGGTGAGCGTGTGGTCCCGAATTGCGCTGATCCAGTACTCGGCCTGCCACAACTTGTCCCGTTCGATGCTGCTGCGAGCGTGCAACGTGTGATGCCAGGCGAGTCCGATGAGGTGCTCGGAGTCATCAGGGGCATCGGTGGGGACGTCCACCGTCTCACCGAACACGATGCGGAAGTTCGGGCCGAGTGGCCCGAAGGCGCCGACCGGCGAGAGACCAACGTCAACCTCGAGACAGCCGGGCAGGAGCCAGCCCCTGTAGATCGCCGGCGGAGCATCGAGATCGAAGTGATGCAGCGCACCAAGCACTCGGTAAAAGAACTCGCTCCATTCCTCCAGCGCCTCACGGGTGCCGACACCCTCGACCACCCCGAAGAAGAGGTCGATGTCGGACCAGCGGTCCTCCTCACGCTTTGCGCCTGACCCCGTCACGGCGGCGCCCGCGATCAGCGGATCCGAACGGGCGCGACCCAGAATCTGAGCCCGAATCTGCTCCCGCTGCCCGACGCTGAACACCGACCCAGATTAGGCCGGCGAACCTCATCGCCCGAGCCCACGATCGGGAGTAGCCCGCTCCAACCGAAGGGTTGGCGGCTCGAGCGCTGCCTCGAGCGCCGGAGCAACCGTTGGCGACAGCTCGGCAACCCGCCGACGAACGAGCGACGCGTCCCGCGCACGTTCGCTTCCTCGGTCCGCCACGCGGTCGCTCCCCCGCTCCCGCCCTCCATACGCCGCCGGATCTGCAGTCAGGCCGTGGCGATCCCTGAACTCCTCGATGAGGCCGGCTCCCCCGCGCCACGTCGCCCGTTCACGCGGCTCTCGGCAGACAGCTCCGAGCTCCTGGGTCAGATGAAGCGGCCGCACCGCCTCGGCTACGCGGCCGAGCCCTTCCAGGCCACCGGCGCCGCCATCGGGCGCCACGAGCACGTGGACTCGATCAACGCAGCTCAACCGCTCCTCGCTCATCTGGAGCGGAGCTGCGCCGCCCATGACCACGATGGCAGGCGGCGGTTGCTCGGCCTCCACTCGTCGCGCGACGACATCCGATGCACGACGTGCGTCCATCACTTTCACGCCAGCTGGAACGGTCTCCCTAACTTCGCCCGCGACCGCCCAATCGGGCACCACCAGGAGGACCTCACGACCGGCCGCAGCAAGCTCGTGGGCGCGTGCCACGGCGTCGAGGCCCGCCGCCGAGGCATCTCGGACGACACTCGCGGCAGCTCTCGGCCCGAAATGCCTCTCGACGGGCTCTGCACCCGGAACCGCCCGCGCCTGGCCGATCTCGGGTGGCTCTGCTCCAGCCCGCACTTCGGTGAGCAGCCGCGCGCGATCCATCGAAGCCTCAGCCCCGAAAAGCACGGGCTGTGCCCCAGAGGCCCGGCAGAGGGACATGACAGAGGTCAGCTCCTTCTCCACCATTGCCCCACAGTCGGCGAGGACGACGACGTCTTCGACCGCGAGCCGCCCCTCGAGCAGACCAGCACTCCTGACAGGAAACGTCTCGATGCCGGTCATCGCCTCGAAACCAAACGCCGCGCGCGCCCCGGCCGCCACGCCCACGACCCGTCCTCCCCGCCCGGCAACCTCCGCTGCGAGCCATGCGACCTCGTCGAGGG
The DNA here is from genome assembly GCA_003136185.1 of Acidimicrobiaceae bacterium. GTDB lineage: Bacteria > Actinomycetota > Acidimicrobiia > Acidimicrobiales > Bog-793 > Palsa-601. The sequence goes on from PLDN01000188.1 coordinate 29,652, forward strand.
CGCCGAGGCGACCAGCGCCTTTGGCATACGAGATCATCACGGCGCCTGCGTCCAACC
>PLDN01000143.1 GCA_003136185.1 Acidimicrobiaceae bacterium
CAATTATCCGAACAGTCTCTTACGGGCACGGATGTTCAACCCAATGGACCTCGACACGCTGACGGAGCTTGGCCCCGCGTCGAGACTCGAAAGAGGAAGTGCTGGTGGTGCGTCCTGACTATCAGGAAGTACGGTCCCGAGGCTGAAGAGCATCGACGATCGCGGGTAGCTGCTCGGCCAGCTCGGCGATCGTCCAACGATCACCCTTGTCGATGTCTTTCGTGAGGGTCCATGGCTGGAAGTACTGCACCTTGCCGCCCTGCACGAAGAAGGTCTTTCCAGTGAACGGGCACGATTCTGTTGCTAGGTATCCCACGAGCGGCGAGATGTTTGCAGGATCCCATGCGTCGAAAGTGCCCGCGTCGTCGGGAGCCTGAACTATGTCGGAGAGCCCAGGGGTCGACTCGGTCATCCGGGTACGGGCGGCTGGCGCTATCTCGTTGACCCGCACTCCGTACCGGGAGAGCTCCTGCGCGGTGATGATGGTGAACGCTGCAATCCCGGCTTTCGCCGCCCCGTAGTTTGCCTGACCAGGGTTGCCGAGCAGGCCGGAGGTGGAGGACGTGTTGATGACAGACGCCTTTACCACCTTGCCGGCCTTGGACTGCTCGCGCCAATAGGTGGCGGCCCAGCGGGTCGGGACGAAGTGGCCCTTCAGGTGCACCTCGATGACGGAATCCCACTCCCCTTCGGTCATGTTGACGAGCACGCGGTCCCGGAGGATTCCTGCGTTGTTGACGAGTACGTGCAGGTCGCCGAAGGCCTCGACTGCAGCGTTGATCAGGCGCTGACCACCCTCCCAGTCCGCCACGTTGTCGGCGTTGGAGATCGCCTCACCACCCATCTGCTTGATCTCGTCCACGACCTGCTCTGCCGGCGAGCGGTCGTCTCCCGAGCCGTCCACCGCGCCGCCGAGGTCGTTTACGACGACCTTGGCGCCCTCGCTCGCGAACAGCAATGCGTGCTCGCGACCGATGCCTCGGCCTGCCCCGGTGATGATCGCAACTCGTCCGTCGAGCGCACCCATGTCATGTCCTTCCGTCAGTGCCGGCGTATCTAGTCGTGTAGTCGACCGCTCAATGCTTCAACATGGCAGGTCAGGCTCGTCACATGCAAGACGACGAGAGATCGCAATCTGCCCGGCGCGGCTCAGATCGTGTAAAGGGTGACCGTCTGGCCCTCGCGGATCGAGGAACCCTGTGAGGGGTCAGTGAACAACACGGTCCCACCTGAACCCGGCCCGTAAACCTGCACGAGGAGGCCGAGGTGCCCCAGGTCAGACCTGGCCCGCTTCACCGACAGCCCCCGGAGGTGGGGAATCTTGACGTACGGCTCACCGAGAGACACGACGAGCGACACGACGTGGTATCGCCCTACCGAGGCCTTCTCGAGAGGGTTCTGCGAGATCACGTCGCCTTGCGGCACCGAGGTCGAGGGCTGCCCCGGCGCGAGCGCGTACTTGAGCTGGCGGGCGTGGAGATCAGCGATCGCGGTCTTGAGAGGCAAGTCGTACAGAGCGGGCACGATGCGCGGGTGGGGACCCTTCGACACGTACAAGACGACCTTCGAGCCCCATGCCTGGTCACCCGCGATCGGCTTCGGATCTTGGTCGAACACGATGCCCGGCCCGACGGTCTCGCTGAAATCCAGCTGGATCCGCCACGCGAGATGGCCGGCCTTGAGCTTGGCGCGAGCCGCCTTTTGTGTCAGCTTGGTCAGATTGGGCACAGGCACCGGTGGCGGGCCCTTCGACGCGGTCACGATGACGTAGGTCCCCGAGCTCTCGTGCCGCCCAGGCGCGATCGACTGCCAAATCACCTGTCCTTTGGGAGCGTTGACGTCGTAAGTGTTGGTGCCGACAGTGAGGCGCAGGCCGGCATTCCTCGTTATCGCCGTGGCGATCGCGACGTCGTCTCCTACAACTTTCGGCACGACATGGCTGTAGACGCCGTAGTGAACGATGGCTGCCGTGATCCCCGTAGCAGCCAGGCAGGCCACCACGATGCCAGAAACGATCCCGACCACTATCCGGCGCCTTCGGCGGCGGCGTGGAGAACTGGAGGACGCGCGGTCTTGCACCGTCTCGGCCGCCTCTGTCGACAACAACACCGTCGCGCCCGTCGCCACCCCAGAGCTCGCGGCGAGCCCCATGGCCATCGTGTCGTTGACTATCTCCTCCGTGGGATGGCCGTCGGATGGAGACCAGTCCGGCGGTGCATCGAGGGGGACCGGCTCTACGACAGAGATCCCGAGGCGTTCCAGATCAGCAGCGTCAAAGTCGGTCGGATCCCGGTCCGCCCATCGCGACGCGTCCCGGCCCAGCTCGATTCGTGCGAGCGGGAGCGGCTCCGGCTTCGGCAGCTGGCGCCTCAGCAATTCCAGCTCAGCTGCGAGGCTCGAGGCGTCGAGCCTCACGAACGGCTCGGAAATGGCCGCTGCGGCAAGGATCGGTGCAAGGGGTCCGAGCGCAGGAGAGGACGGAAGCGTTGCACCGACCCTCGCCATCAACGTGGCAGCCACAGTGTCGGCCGAGAACGGCACCCTGCCGGTACAAGCCTCGTACAGCACCAGCGCGAGGGAGTAGACGTCGCTCCGGTCGTCGAGCGAGCTGCCGCTCGCCTGCTCGGGCGAGGAATACCGAGCTGTCCCGAACATCGCGCCGATCGGCTCTGTGAGGGCTGCCTCGGCGATTGCCCGCGCCACCCCGAAGTCGGCGATTCGGAGGTGGCCTTCGTCGTCGAAGAGCAGATTGCCGGGCTTGATGTCCCGGTGAACGATCCCACGCCGGTGGGCATAGGCGAGACCGGAGGCGGCTTCGTAGCCGAGCGAGGCTACCTGCGAGTGGCTCAGGCGAACGCCCTGGTCGAGAAGGCCACGGAGGCTGCCACCCGTAAGCAGCTCAAGAACGAGATAGGGGCCACCGACTTCCTCGCCCCAGTCGAATACACGCATCACGTGCGGATTATCGAGGGACGCGGCAAGCCTCGCCTCGGCGCGAAAGCGGCGAAGGAAAGCCCCGTCGCTCGCAAGCGTCGGGTGCAATACCTTCACGGCGACCCTGCGACCAAGGCGCGTATCGACGGCGGCAAAGACTTGTGCGGACGCACCGGTGCCGATGGGGGTCAGCAGGCGGTACCGACCGCCGACGACGCGACCGACCTGTTCTGTGATGCTCGACATGAGTATCTGGCAAAAAGACTAGCCCCACCGAGGTAGCCAATTGCTGTCATGCCGCTGAGGCTCGCGTGCAACTTGTGTGGTTGAGTAAGACCTATCCCTGGTCAACTCGCCGCGGGGATGTTCAGGCGGCGTACCTCGCAGCCGGTCACTTCCCGTCGATGAGCTGCCAGTGAAGTGCGTCGGATGTCCGCCAGACAGCCTCGTGGAACTCGATGGCCCAGCCGTCGTCGGCATTGTTGAAGGTGACGCCGACGCCGGTGTCCTGGCCGTCGTCGTGCAGTCCCTCGGCGAGGTGCCAGTTCTTCCCGTCGTCAGAGGTGATGAGCACTCCGACTCCGCTCACGCCGATCCATGCCCTCCCGAGCGAGATGGTTGCGAGCTGCGAGAGCTGACCGGAGTACCAAAGGTTGCCAACCGGGGCGATCGAACCCCAGGTAGCAGTGGCCGGCCCAAAGCCCGTGTAGGACTCGAGCGTCCAGCGGCGCCCGCTGTCGTACGACTGGAAGACGGCCTTTGCGGACGCCTGGCCGCTCATCACAGGGGCTCCTCCACAGATCATCCAGATCACGCCGCCAGGTACGGTCGCCATGTCCACCGTCTGCCAGGCTGAGCAGGGATCGGGCATCTTTTGCCACGTCCGCCCGTTGTCCCGGGTGACCGCCAGGCCGCCGCCCGTGACGCCGTAAGAGACGATGTAAGCGGTATCGAGAGAGTACCTCGCCAGGATGTCGCCGCCGGATCGAGCCTCACTGAGCGGTGACGGGGCAGCCGCTGTGCTCCAATGCCTCCCACCGTCTCTCGAGACAGCAAGCCGGACGTTGCACATCGTCGTCGACGTCACCGGGAAGCCCTGGCAGACCGTGTAGGTAGCCCAGACGTTGTCGCTGATAGGGGTTACTCGTTCGAGCGTCCCGCCGAGAGTCGCCCCAACTGTCCAAGATCCGCCACCGTCGGTGGTGAGGGCGAGCCCGGAGGGGCCGAACGCATACCCGTCCTCGAGCGAGAAGAATTGAACTTGGGAGTAACCGTTCGGGAAGGGGAAGGGTCGGACGAGGCGCCAGCTCTTGCCCCCGTCGTCGCTCCTCGCGAGCTGCTCGCTCGTGCCGGCCTTGGTCGTGTGACTCTCGATCGCGTAGCCGATCCGCAACGTCGGGAAGACCGGGTCAGAGGAGAGGTCGTAGGCAGGCACATACGCTCCCGCGCCGGGGAGCTTCCCCCCTCCGAGGTTGACCTGGCCCGGCCCGGTCTCGACCGGAGTCTTGCTACGAAGCTCTGCCACCACGTAGGCCGTCCCTGCGGCCAGTACGAACACCGCCATCGTGAGCAGAGCCAGCGACAGACCCAGATGCGACCGCTGCCTGTGTATCGCGCCGCGGATGGCCACTCTCAACGCGTCTCGGGCATCACGGCAGTTCGCCGGTCTCGAGCAGCCGTCCGAATCCCTCCTCGTCGAGGATCGGGATGCCTAGCTGCTCGGCCTTGGACAGTTTGGAAGCGCCGGGATTGGAACCGATGACGAGCGCCATCGTCTTGGCCGACACCGACCCCGGAGACTTGCCCCCGCGTCCGGTGACGGCCTCCTCGGCGCCCTCTCGCGAATAGCCCTCGAGCGTGCCGGTCACCACGACCGCTTTGCCGGTGAGCACCTGGGGGAGATCGGACACCTTCTGGGTCCCGAACGACACCTGCGCCTCGCGCAACCGTTCGACGAATGCGCGATTGCGCTTCGTCCCGAAGTGACCCACCACGCTCGACGCGATGGTCCCTCCCACGCCTGGGATGGCCGCCAGGCCCTCCTCGCTCGCCGACATGATGCCGTCGAGGTCTCCGAAAACCGACGACAGCTCCTGTGCGACCGTTCCCCCGACGTGTCGGATCCCCATCGCCACGAGCAGGTTCGGCAGAGGGCGAGAGCGCGAAGCGTCGATCGCCGCCACGAGGTTGCGGGCAGAGATCTCAGCGTAACCCTCCAAACCGGACAACTGCTCGACGGTGAGACTGAAGATGTCGGCCGCGTCCGAGATCAGGCCGGCGTCGATGAGCTGGCGGACGCGCTGTTCGCCGAGGCCCTCTATGTCCATTGCTCCCCTGGAGGCGAAGTGAGCGATGCGCTGGATCTGTTGACCAGGGCAGCCGAGGTTGACGCAGTAGGTGTCGGCTTCGCCCTCGAGACGTACCAAGGCGCCACGACATGAAGGACAGGCGGTCGGGAAGTGCCAGGGCTCGAGGCCCTTCGGGCGCTCGGACAGAACCGGCCCGACGACCTCGGGGATCACGTCTCCGGCCTTCCGGACGACAACGGTGTCGCCCGGCCGTACGTCTTTCAGCGCGACCTGATCCTGGTTGTGCAGGCTCGCGAGCGAGACGGTCGAGCCACCGACCAGCACGGGGGTCAACTTGGCGAAAGGGGTCGCGCGGCCGGTTCGCCCGATCGAGACCATGATCGCCTCGAGCAAGGTCGTGCGTTCCTCCGGAGGGAACTTGTAGGCGACGGCCCACCTGGGTGCGTGCGAGGTCGCTCCGAGCCGGCGGTGCAATGAGAGATCGTCGATCTTGACCACGATGCCGTCGATCTCGTAGCCGAGCGCGTGGCGCTCGGCCTCCAACTCCTTGCAATAGGCGAAAACGGCGTCGAGCCCGGTCACGGTGCGCGTCTTCGGGTTCACAGGGAACCCGGCTCGCCTGAGCAGATCAAGGGAGGCGGACTGATGGCCAATGGCGGCGTCAGTCTCCAAACGGACGGCGGCAGCGCCGGACGACGCCTGCCCAGCTCCGGCAGGAGCGGAGTCCCCGCTCACGACCTGGTAGGTGAAGATCGACAGCGCCCTGCCGGCAGTCACCTTCGGGTCGCGCTGGCGGAGCGACCCGGCGGCGGCATTGCGCGGGTTTGCAAAGAGCCGGTCCTCGGCAGCCTGCTGGCGAGCGTTCAGCTCCTGGAAAGCCACTATCGGCAGGTACACCTCGCCGCGCACCTCCAGGTCGGCGGGGAGCTCAGACTCGTCGAGCGCCAGCTCGAGGGGCACGTCCTTAATCGTCCGCACGTTGTCGGTGACGTCCTCCCCGACACGGCCGTCACCTCGTGTCGCAGCGCGCACGAAGCGACCGTGGTCGTAGGTGATGGAGATCGAGAGCCCGTCTATCTTCGGCTCGCAAACGAGCCGAAGCTGCTCGGCCTGTTCGTCGTCGAGGTCGAGCAAGCGTTTGGTACGCGCTCCCCAGGCCAGGAGGTCATCGAGACTGACAACCTTGTCGAGGCTCATCATCGGCACCCGGTGGGGCGCCTGGGCGAACAAGGTGGACGCCGGAGCGCCGACCGTCTGAGTCGGGGACTCCTCGACCACGAGCTCCGGGTGGGACTCCTCGATGGCGCGCAGCTCGTCTACGAGCAGGTCGTAGTCCGCGTCGGGAATCTCCGGATCGTCGAGCTGGTGGTAGCGGTTGGAGTGATACGCGATCAAGCGTCTCAGCTCCCGGGCACGCTCGGCCGGACCGCGCGTCGGGTCGGGGCCGATCGGCGTGTTGGGGTCGCGAGCGGCCTTGCTCATGGCGCTGTTGCGGAGCTGAGGGCAGTGCCGGAGCCGAGCACCTCCGAGGCAGTGGCAAAGTCGTAGAGCGCGACCGTCTGGCCTGGCGCGACCCGGCGCCTGTCCTCCAGGAGTCGGATGCCTTCCTCGGTCACCTCGGCCGGCGTCGTGGCTCCGTGCGCGCTCGCCTGGACGGCGACGCGCGTCCCAACCGCGACGGGCGAGTTGGTCCACGTTCGGCGCCATAGCGCGACGGCGCTCGTGCGAAGCGAAGTCTCGTCGCCAAGAACGACCCGCCTGCCGGGCACGTCGACCTCGATCGCGAATCGCCGTTCGCCGGTCGCCACTCCGAGACCCCGGCGCTGGCCGACCGTCACGAGCTCGACGGCGGGCACTGCACCGACGACGGTCCCAGTGCGGCCGTCGACGACGGTGCCGGGATGAAGCTCGAGGCGAGGCTCGAGGAAACGCCGGCGAGCCGCTGGCCCCGAGCCGCCGGCGATGAAGCAGACGTCCTGGCTGTCGGGCTTGGTGGCCGTCGCGAGCCCTCTCGCCGCTGCGGCGGTCCTGACCTCGGCCTTCGTCAGATCGCCGACCGGGAGCCACATCCGAGCGAGCTCGGCCTTCGTCAGGCACGAGAGCACGTACGACTGGTCTTTCAACTGGTCAAGGCCGCGGAGCAGGCGCGGGCAGCCACTCCCATCGCCTCGAACGACGCGGGCGTGGTGCCCGGTCACGACAAGATCGAAACCAAGCCTGATCGCGCGATCCAAGAACGCGTCGAACTTGAGGTGTCGGTTGCACTCGATGCAGGGGTTCGGTGTCAGCCCGGCAGCGTGGGCCTCGATATATGGCTCGACGACGTGGCGGTCGAACTCTTCGGTGAAGTTGAACACGTGGTGATCGATACCGAGCTTGTTCGCGACCCGGCGAGCGTCGTCGACATCGGAGACCGAGCAGCAGCCGGAGTCGGACGCGCCACCCCACAACTTCATGGTGGCGCCCACCACCTCGTGGCCGGCGTCGCACGCGAGAGCGGCCGCGACAGAAGAATCGACGCCTCCCGACAGAGCCACGAGTACGCGTGCCATCCCAAAAGTCTGTCAGATGGGTGTTGGGCTGCGGCCCGAAGCCCGCCGAAGCCCGCTGAAGTCCGCTGAGTCGGCCGACTCAGCGTCAGCGGCGCAGGTGCTCGACTGCCTGCGCGACGGCCTTTATAGCGGCGTCGATTTCCGACTCGGTCGTCGAGCTGCCGAGCGAGAACCTCACGTGGCACTTCGCTTCGGCGCTTGTGAGGCCCATGGCGAGCAATACCGGGCTCGGCTCGATCGCCCCGGAGGCACACGCGGAGCCCGCTGACGCTGCGATTCCGTGCTGATCCAGTAGTAGCAGCAGCTCCTCGGAGTCGACGCCCGGAAATCCTATGTTGAGGATCGACGCGAGCCGCTCGGCACCCTGAACCGCGGGAACGGCTCCAGGGACGAGCGACAGGATCCCGGCCAGGAGTCGCCCGCCCTGCTCCCCAGCCCGACGGGTCGCGTCGCCTCGCTCCCCGTCAGCCAGCTCCGCAGCCGTGGCAAAGCCGAGGATCCCGGGGAGGTTGGGGGTGCCTGCGCGAAGCTCGCGTTCCTGCGGGCCTCCACGAATGATCGGCGAGAGCCGCTCGCGGGCGCCGCTTCGGGCGACGAGGGCGCCGACACCCTTCGGTCCGCCGATCTTGTGTGCCGAGACCGTCACCAAATCGGCAGAGGCCGTCTCGGTCCGGATGTCGAGCCAGGCGAGCGCCTGGACCGCATCGGTGTGCACGAGCGCTCCGGGCACGAGCTCATGGACGAGGGCGGCTACCTCGGCCACCGGCTCGACCACGCCGGTCTCGTTGTTGGCGAGCATGACAGACACGAGGACGACGCGGTCTTGTTCGACGTCGAGCACCGCACGCAGCATGCCGACGTCGATGACACCCGACCGGTCGACCGGCAGCTCGAGACCTCCGAGGTACGTCACCGGTCCCAGCACAGCTGGATGCTCGACTGCCGAGCAACACACGAGTGGAGCCGCAGCGCCCTCGCCGATCGCGTGCAGGGCGGCGCCAGTCACGGCCAGGTTGTCCGCCTCGGTCCCGCCGCTCGTGAAGACGAGGTCGCCGGGCTCACACCCGAGTACCGTCGCCAGTCTCTCTCGTGCGTCGTCGAGCGCCCGCCGGGCGATCCGGGCCACCCCGTGAACTCCAGACGGATTGCCGAACTCGTCGGTGAGATACGGCTTCATCGCCTCGAAGACCTCGCGGCGAACCGGCGTCGTGGCGGCGTGGTCGAGGTAGATCACGGGAGCGATCAGCCGCTCGTCGGGGTGCTGGTAGTAGGCAGTTGTGCGACACACCCGCCGCCCGCGGGAGAGCCGCCGAACGAAAGAGTGTCCGCCTCTGATGTGATCGACGAGACGCCCGTATCTGTCGCGGCTGACTCCAGTCCCGACATCGTCAACCCGGTGGATCGCCAACCAACCATGAGTTCGAAGAACTGGGTCGTGACCTTCTCGACGATTGCCGAATCGGTCCCGCCAACGTAGGGGGCGAGGTGGGCGGCATTGGTCAGCGTCTGGAAGAGGTGAACGGGAGCTCCTCCGAGATGGGAGAACAGATCGGCCGCGAGCTGTACCGGATTGCAGGTGTCGGTAGCGCTTTGCACTTGCAGGACTGCCGGCGACGACGCCGAGGCAGCGGTCGTGTTGGTGCCCTCCTCGCCCGGACCGATGGACCAAGCCTGCCCCGAGAGGACCGCTACCGCCTTCGGCCGTTGCGGCAACGACTGCCAAATCGGCGTGTATGCCGAGCCGTAGGCCAACGCGGCCACGACGTTTGCGCCGTCGCTTTGACCCGCGAGGGCGAGTTTCGACATGTCGGCGAGCCCAGCCAACATTCCGGAACTCTTCGCAACCGCCACGTCGAACTGCTTGAGCACGTACGCGATGTCGCCGGGCTCGCTGTAGACGTCGTTCTCGGCATACGAACCGTCGGTCGAGGTGGGACCGCCGTACTTGCCCACGGTCGCCGTGTTCTCGTCGGGGAAGATCGGTGACACGACGATGAAGCCCGCATGGACCCAGGCGTCGAGTAACGGCTCGTAGTAGAGCGGGCTCACGTCGTAACCGTGCGCGAAGACGATGACCGGGAACGGGCCGAATATCTTCGCAGGCGCCGCACCGGCGGTCTCGATGGTGGCTGAGCCAGCAAGCGTCGGGTAACGCACCTGCGTCGTGAGCACGCGTCCACTGATCTCCTCGCCGCGTGTCGGATTCAGCGTGCCGCGGGTCGAGTCCTTCCAGTCGAACGTCGTGAGGCCGACGTTGTAGCTCGAGGGCGGCTTCGGAACGGTCGTAGACGTCGAGGTGGTTCCCCCGCCAGTGCTACTCGTCGAGGTACCGAGCACATGATGCGTGATCGTCGTGCAAGCTGCGACGCCAGCGGCAACGAGCAGCACGACCGTGATGATTCCGAACCGCCGTCGGTGCGCCGCCCGCCGGCGCCTCTCGAGGGCGGCCGACCGGCGTTCGGAAAGCGTCGGTCGATCGTTGGGCGCGGCGCGGCCTCGGGAACGATCCGGAGGGGTCACAGCATGTCAATCTACCGATCCGGTGACAAGTTCGACCGTCAGTCGACCGCAGGCCGCCATCATGGCTGCCAGATCATGAGTGTCACCACGACGACGAAGCACACGGTGATCAAAGCCGCGGCCCGCTCCATCTGGGTACAAGCCTCGGTGAAAGCAGGCAGGCGCCCGCTGCCGCCGGCCTGCACTGCCGCCAGTTCGGCTTGGGCTCGCCTTTCGGCCGGCCACCCGAGACCCGAAGCGACCCCCGCGGCAACCACCCACAACCCGAGCCCGATCCAAGGCCATGCTTGGCCGATATCGGGGTGATCTCCCACCAGAAGCATCACGAGGCCGAGCACAGGCACAGCGAAGATGACCCGTCCTGGCCAGTCCGTTCCCTCCCGGAAGAAACGCACGACCCGCTCCTCTCCCGCCGGATCCCCACTCCGGCGCCCCGCTGAGGCAGCCCACCCCCCGATGGCGATTGAGCCGAAGCCGATGAAAGCCGACGCGATGTGAAGGATCAGCAGCACGTCGTAGGCGGGCGCTGGCATCAGGCTGCACGACTGAGGTGCTCGCCGGGAGTACCCTGAATAATCGTGGCCAACGACGTCCGCTTAGGCACGAGGAAGGGTACAGCGCGAGCGTGAACCAACTGCGTCTCGATCCTTTGTCGGGTCGCTGGGTAGCGGTCTCGACAGACCGATCCCAGCGCCAAGGCGGAATGTTCCTTCCCCGTCAGCCGACGCCCGACATCGACGATGTCGAGCTGTGCCCGTTCTGTCCTGGCAATGAGGAAGACACCCTCCCCGCGCTCGAGGTCTACGGACCCGATGGGCCTTCGGGAAGCTGGCTCGTTCGAGTGGTCCCGAACCGCTATCCGGCCTTCCAGGGGGACGCGCCTTTCGTCGTCGAGCACCGTGGGCCCGTCTTCACCGAAGCGCCAGCGAGCGGCATACATGAGGTCTTGATCCTCTCGCCCGATCACGAACGATCCTTCGCTTCGTTGCCGGACGAGCAGTGTGCTCTTGTGATGGCTGCGATCCGCGACCGCGTCGAGGAGCACCAGAGCACGCCCGGCCTGCGTTACAGCCAGATGATCGTGAACCACGGCCGGCAGGCCGGGGCATCGGTCGCGCATCCTCATGGGCAACTCCTCGGGATTCCGTTCGTGCCGCGAGAGCTGGCCGAAGAACAAGCCGGGTTCGCTCGCTTCGCCGGCGGCTGCCTGCTGTGCGCGGCGGCCGCCTCCGAAGAGCGGGTCGGCTACCGCGTGATGGCGGCAACCGACGAGACGGTCACCTTCACTCCGTTCTGGAGTGGCATGCCCTACGAGATTCTCGTCGTGCCTCGTGAACACGGAGCTCATCTTCACCGGTCACCGACGTCGCGGCTCGTTGCCGTCGGCAAGGCGGTGCGGTCGGCCTTGCAGAACCTGAGCGAGCATCTCGGCGACATCGCCTACAACCTCGTGTTCCACTCGGCCCCGTACCGGGCGACCGGCATGTACCACTGGCACGTTCACATCCTGCCGAATCTCACGACGCGGGCCGGTTTCGAGCTGGGCACGGGCGTACTGATCAACGTGGTCGCACCGGAGAAGGCAGCCGAAGACCTGCGTGACGCGGCCGAGAAGATCTCGGCGCACGGCGGCTTCGTCTACTGAGGCTGAGCCTCAGGCTCGGCCGTCCCGGCCGTCGGTCCTCGTTCACACTGACCAGCGCGCGGCCACCCTTTCCTCGAGCCACGTGTCAACTTCGACACGTCCCTGCGGAACTAGTTGGGCAATGTCAGCCGCTTCGAGATAGCCCCTGAGGAACGAACTGCGATTGTGACGCACCCAGCCCTCGGCCAACACGAGCGCGTGGGCGAGGGTGCTAGCCGGTTGAAGCGCCGCCGCCTCGTCCGCCACCTGCCGTAGCGACAAGAACAGATCCGCCACGTCCTCCAGCGGAACGGCGGTGCGCGGCTCCCCCTGGCTGCCGGCCCCGGCCCGCGGGCCGATCAGCGGGTCGTCGCCAAAGCCGGCCACGAGCCACCCGGTCTCGACGCGCATCACACGTCGAAGGTGGTAATCGCCGTGAATGCGGATCTCGGAACCGGCCTCACCTCCGGGCCTCGGCCGCAGGCCGAACGCCTCAGCTAGCGCGAGGTGCAGCTCTGCGGTGGTATGACCGAGCCGTCTCATCTCGTCGCCGAGATCACCCCCGGCCAGCCCGACCTCCTCGAACGACGAAGCGTCTTCACTCGTCCCCGACCGAGCGAGCAGGTCCCGCAAGGAAGTAAGAGCGAGAGCCTTCCCCTCGACCGCCCCGGGCAGGAACTCCCGCACAAGACCGAGGTCGAAAGCGCCCCGCGCCCAGTGAGCGACAGGTGCGAGCAGGTGATTGAACCCGACCTCGTCAAGCCGCATCATCATCTCGATCTCAGGTCGCTGGCGCCGCTCGATCACCCGGTAGCACTTCATGAAGAGCCGCTCGTCGTAGACGAGCGCCGAGTGCGAGACGAGCGACTGCACGACGCGTGAGCGGATCGCATGCTCGCGCCCTGACGACGCCGCCGCTAGCAACTCGAGGCAGAGCTCCCCGTCCGCCAAAGCGTCGTAGAGGAGAACCTCGCCGTCGGCGTCCTCCCCCGTCCCGACGACCGCGCCTGGCCGCAGGAGGGCGGCAGTCGCTTGCGGGAGCGACCGCCAGCCGAGGAGCACATGCAGCCGGCAATCGAATCGCTCGCCCGCGTCGACGACGACGCTCGCGAGTCCCGGTCGGCCGGGTCGGAGCACGGCGGCGTCGACGAGACGGACCGGGACGCTCTTCGCACCGACGATGCCTAGCGCAGACTGCGCCCAGTCCTGGCGGGCGAGGAATGGCCCGAGAAGCTGCGCGAGCTCGTCGTCACCGCCCCGCACCGGCACCGAAGCGATGCCCGCCAACTCGGCACCATCTGGGCCGGTCACGGCGTGCTCTCCTGCAACTCGAACCAGTAGAACCCGTGCGACGGCAGCGTGATTGGATAAGGCCCCGAGCCGACGTTCGGGAACGGGATCCGGCCGAGGAGCTCGACCGGACGCGCACCCTCATGGCGAGAAAGGCTCAGCAGCACAGGTTGGGCGAACCGGCTCAGGTTGTTCACGCAGAGCACGGTCGGCGAGCCGCTGGCAGAGCGCAGATAGGCGACGACGGATGGGTTGTCGGCCGGCAGCATCTCGAGCGCCCCCGTCGCGAAGACGGGATATTGGCGCCGCACATGCAGCATCCGCCGGACCCAGTGGAGGAACGACGACGTGTCGCGGCGCTGGCCCTCGACGTTGACGGCCTGGAAGCCGTGGACCGGATCCATGTTCGGCGGCAGCACTAGCGCTGCGAAGTCGGCCGCCGAGAATCCTCCGTTGCGATCCGGCGTCCATTGCATCGGAGTGCGAACCGAGTCCCGGTCGCCGAGGTAGACGTTGTCGCCCATCAGGATCTCGTCGCCGTAGTAGAGGACCGGAGCACCGGGGAGAGACAGCAGCATCGAGTGGAGTAGCTCTGCGACCCGGCGGTTGTTGTCGACGAGTGTGGCCAACCGGCGCCGGATGCCGAGGTTCCTCCTCATCCGCGGATCGCGGGCGTACTCGGCGTACATGTAGTCGCGCTCGTCGTCGGTGACCATCTCCAGTGTCAGCTCGTCGTGGTTCCGGAGGAAGATCCCCCACTGGCAGCCGTCGGGAATCGGCGGCGTCTGGGCGAGGATCTCAGTGATCGGGAACCGTTGCTCACGGCGCACGGCCATGAACATCCGAGGCATCAAGGGAAAGTGGAACGCCATGTGGCATTCGTCCCCGTCGCCGAAGTACTCGACCACGTCGGTCGGCCACTGGTTCACCTCGGCGAGGAGCACCCTGTCCGGGTAAGTCTTGTCGACCGCTCGGCGGATGCGGCGGAGGACGGCGTGAGTCTCCGGGAGGTTCTCACAGGTCGTCCCTTCCCTCTTGCAGAGGTAGGCGACGGCGTCGAGGCGAAAGCCGTCGAGGCCAACGTCGAGCCAGAACCGGACGACATCGAGCATCGCTTCGACGACCGCCGGGTTGGCGTAGTTGAGATCCGGTTGGTGATGAAAGAAACGATGGAAGTAGTACTGCTCACGCCCCGCATCGAAGGTCCAGTTCGACGGCTCTGCATCGACGAAGACCACCCGCACGTCAGGAAAGCCGTGATCGTCGTCGGCCCACATGTACCAGTCGGCCTTCGGATTATCCCGCGACGAGCGGGACTCGGTGAACCACGGGTGCTGATCGCTCGTATGGTTCATCACGAGATCGGAGATGATCCGGATCCCCCGGCGGTGTGCGTCTTCCACGAGCGCGGCGAGGTCGTCCACTGAGCCACACTCCGGCGCGACGGTCATGAAGTCGCTCACGTCGTAGCCGCCGTCGCGGAGAGGCGACGGGTAGTAGGGCAACAGCCAGAGGCAGTCGACGCCGAGCCATTCGAGGTACTCGAGCCGTTCTTGGATCCCGCCGAGATCGCCTACGCCGTCGGCGTTCGAGTCGAAGTAGCTCCGCGGTGGCAACTCGTAGAACACCGCTCGCTGGTACCAGCGAACATCGCCCGCCGCGAGGGGCTCGGAGTGGCTCAACGCCCGGAGAAACGGGCCTTTCCCGGCCCTTCCTCGAGGAACGAACGCACGCCGGTGGCGGCGTCGTCAGTCCCGAAGACCTCGCCGAAGAGCTCGCGCTCTCGAACGAGCCCGACAGTCAACCCGGCCGCGAGACCCTCGTCGATGGCCCGCTTGGCGAGCCCTTGGGCGGCGACGGCTCCGCTCGCGAGCGCGGCTGCGTAGGCAACCGCCTCGTCGAAGACGGACTCAGGCGCCACGACCCGGTCGACGAGCCCAAGACCGAGCGCCTCGTCGGCCTTCACCTGGCGCCCGGTGAAGATGAGGTCCTTCGCCCGGCTCGGGCCGATGAGCCGGGCGAGCCGCTGGGTGCCACCGCCGCCCGGGATCACGCCGAGCAGGATCTCCGGCTGCCCGAGGCGGGAACCCTCAGCAGCGAACCGGAAGTCACATGCGAGAGCCAGCTCGAGGCCCCCGCCCAGGGCGAACCCGGTGATCGCCGCGACCGTCGCGCGCGGGAACGCCGCAAGCGCGTCGAGAGCGGCGTGGAATCCGCCCGCGATCTGTCGCCCTTCACGTGTGCCTCCGAACTCGCTCACATCAGCACCCGCTGAGAAACACCGCTCCCCGCCCCACACGACCACTGCCCCGGGCAAGTCGTGCATCAGCCCGGCGACAGCCTCGGCCAGCTCGGCGAGAAGGGCCTGCGACAACGGGTTCAGCTTCGGCCGATCGAGGCGGATGACGGCCACACCATCAGGGCGTCGCTCGAGGGACAGCTCGCTCACGGCGCTCAACCGAACTCGATGGAGGAGAACTTGCGGAGCTTGGTCAGCTGGTGACGAGCCTCGACGAGCCGGACCGTCCCCGACTTCGAGCGCATCACGAGAGATTGCGTCGTGGCGCCGCGGTGGTCGTAGTGGACTCCCCGCAGGAGATCACCCCCGCTGATACCGGTGGCGGCAAAGAAGCAGTTCTCCCCTTGCACGAGATCATCGGTGGTCAACACGCGGTCGAAGTCGTACCCCTGCGCGGTGGCGGCTACGCGCTCTTCCTCGTTGCGAGGCCAGAGCCTGCCTTGCAGCTCACCTCCCATGCACTTCAGAGCGGCAGCCGCGATGACACCCTCGGGCGTCCCGCCGATGCCGATCAGCACGTCGACGCCCGATTGGGGCCACGCCGTCGAGATCGCACCCGCTACGTCGCCGTCGGTGATGAGCTGGATTTGTGCCCCGCTCGCCCGGACCTCCGCGATGAGATCGGTGTGGCGTGGCCTTTCGAGGATGACGACTGCAAGGTCGCGCACCGCAGAGCCCTTGGCATCCGCCACGCTCTGGAGGTTCTCCGTCGCGCTCTTCCGGACGTCGATGGACCCGACCGCTTCGGGCCCGACCGCGACCTTCTCCATGTAGACACATGGTCCGGGATCGAACATCGTCCCCTTCTCGGAGACGGCTATTACCGACAGGGCCCCGGCCCGGCCGAGCGCCGTGAGGGTCGTGCCGTCTATCGGGTCGACGGCAATGTCTGTCTCCGGCGGGCTCCCGTCCCCGATCCTCTCGCCGTTGAACAGCATCGGGGCTTCGTCCTTCTCGCCCTCCCCGATGACGACGATGCCGTCCATCGGAACCGTCTGCAAGACGATGCGCATCGCGTCAACTGCCGCTTGGTCGGCGCCTTCCTTGTCTCCCCGGCCGAGCCACCGGCCGGCCGCGAGCGCGGCAGCCTCGGTGACGCGGACGAGCTCCATTGCCAGGTTGCGGTCGGGGGCTTGCCGCTGGGGTGTCACGGGGCGAACGTTAGTGGTCGGGGGGCTATGGTCGCCCGGATGGAGCGTTTCTTCGTGGGTCCCTCCGGACCGCTTTCCGGTCGTATCGAGGTCTTCGGAGCGAAGAATTCGGTGCTCAAGCTGATGGCTGCCACCTTGCTCGCTCCCGGGCGCCACGAAATCGGCAACGTGCCGGCGATCACCGACGTGGCCATCGTCCGCGAGCTTCTCGGCGCGATGGGCGTCGAGTCCCTGCACAGCGGCGGAGGAACCTCCGGGCACCTCACCCTCACGGTCCCGAACGAGGTCATCCCGGTTGCGCCATACGAGCTGGTCGAGAAGATCCGCGCGTCGATCGTTGTCCTCGGACCGCTGCTAGCCCGATACGGATCGGCCAGGGTGTCGCTCCCCGGCGGCGACGACTTCGGGCACCGGCCCATCGACATGCACCTCCACGCGCTCGAGGAGCTGGGAGTCGTGTTCACGACCGAGCACGGGTACGTCGAAGGGCGCTGCGATCGCCTAGTCGGCGCTCGAGTGGTCTTCGAGTTCCCGAGCCACACCGCTACCGACAACATCCTCATGGCTGCGGTGCTTGCAAAGGGCACGACAGTCATCGAGAACGCCGCCCGAGAGCCCGAGGTGATCGACCTCGCGGACATGCTGACCGGAATGGGGGCACACATCGAGGGCGCGGGAACGTCGCGCATCGAGATCGAGGGCGTGGAAGAGCTGCGGCCTGCCTCGCATGTCGCCATCCCGGACCGGGTCGAGGCCGCGACATGGCTGGCGGCCGTGGGCCTGGCGGGCGGAGAGATCGAGCTCCTGCACGCCCGGGCTGATCACATGGAGATGTTGATCGAGAAACTCGCCGAGATGGGCGTCCGCTGCGTCGACACCGGTAGCGGCATCCTCGCGACGGCAACGCATCCTTTGCGGTCCGTCGACATATCGACGCTGCCTTATCCCGGGGTTGCCACGGACTACAAGCCGTTTCTTGTCACGATGCTGTCAATTGCGTCCGGCGTCGCGATCGTGACTGAGAACATCTTCGCCGGCCGGTTCCGCTACGTCGACGAGTTGCGCCGGATGGGGGCCGACATCACGACCAAGGGCCACCACGCCGTCGTGCGCGGAGTACCGCGGCTCTCGGGCGCGCCGGTTCGCTCCCCCGACATCCGTGCCGGAGCGGCGCTCGTCCTCGCCGGTCTGGTCGCCGACGGCGCCACCGAGGTCTCAGGAGCCGAACACATCGATCGTGGCTACGAGAACCTCGCTGGTCGGCTTTCGGCTCTCGGTGCAGACGTCCGCCGGGTCAACGAGTGAGCAAGAGGCCGACGAGTCCCGCCGAGTTGCTCTCCCTGGCAGAGGGGGGCGCAGCCGGTGACCGGCGAGCACTCGCCCGCCTGCTCTCGTTCGTCGAGCGCGGCGGTGCGCCCGCCCGGGAGCTCAGCCGGCTGACCTACCCGCGCTCAGGCGACTGTTACACGATCGGGCTCACCGGAGCGCCGGGGTCGGGGAAGTCGACGCTCACCGCCGGGCTGATCGGCGAGGCGCTCCGTGAGACCGGATCCCCTGTCGCCGTGCTGGCGATCGACCCGTCGTCGCCGCTGTCGGGGGGCGCCATCCTCGGCGACCGCGTGCGTATGCAGGAGCACGCCCTCGACCACAACGTCTACATCCGCTCGATGGCCACCCGGGGTCACCTGGGTGGGTTGGCCGCCGCCGTCCCCGACGCGGTCCGAGTGCTCGACTCTGCGGGCTGGCCCCTCGTGTTCGTCGAGACCGTAGGAGTCGGGCAGGTCGAGGTCGAGGTAGCCGCGACCTGCGACACGATCGTCGTCGTCCTCAACCCCGGCTGGGGCGACGCTGTCCAGGCCAACAAAGCCGGCCTCTTGGAGGTCGCCGACGTCCTCGTGATCAACAAGGCTGACCGACCTGGCGTGCGGGAGACCAAGCGAGATCTCGTCCACATGCTCCAGCTGACGGGCGAGATGAGCTGGATGCCGCCGATCGTCGAGACCGTGGCCTCGTCGGGCGAAGGTACGGGAGCACTCTGGCAGGCGATCTCGGCGCATCGCGCACACCTCGAATCAGACGACGGGCTGGCTCGGCGCCGCCGGGCCCGCATGGCCGACGAGATGGAACGCCTCACCGCAGACAACTACTCCCACCTTGTCGCCGCTGCGCTCGGCCGGCTCGCGCCTGGAGACGTCGGCCTGGTCGGGACCGTCGCGAGCGAGACCGTCGATGCTGGCCGAGACCTCGTCGAACGGCTCTCTCGCCGTGAGATCGACCCGCCCGCTGCCGCCGACGAGCTCGTCGCTCTCGTAGCTCGACTCGCTCTCCGCCCCGAGGCCAGCTCCTGAGTCTTATGGCCGGCGGTCCCCGTCGTCGTGGTGGGCGGCATCGTAGGCGTGGTGGTCCTCCGCGAGGCGTCGGCGCCGAAGCGTTACAAGCGGTGTTCCATCTGGAGGAAGTCCCGGCCCCAGCGCCACTCCGGCAGCACAACTCGCGCCGCGTATCCACGGTCGCGGTAGAACGACTCGGCCTGACTGCCCGCCCGTGTCTCGAGGCGAACACTCTCGGCGCCGTTCTCCAACGCGAGCTGCTCAACGGCTTTCAGCAAGTGGGAGCCCACGCCCTGAGACCGGTGGTCCGATGCCACGATCAGGGCTCCGAGGCGGCAGACAGGACCCCTGAGCTGGCCGGTCGCAGTACCTACGATCTCGCCCGCGATCATCGCGGTGATCGCGTACGGCTCCTCGGTCACGGCGTCGTCGCCGTACGTCTCGCGGGCATTCTGCTCCCACTCGCGATCTTCGAACGCTTGCCCCGCTGGGTCCAGCATCGAGCTCAGGGAGAGCTCGAGTTCGAGGCCTCCCCGACCGACGATCTTGGGGCGCCCGAGGTTGGGGGAGGCGATGGCGTGCCAGCGGCGGAGGGTCGCTTGGAATTCAAGCACGGTGACCCGCTCGACGGTGACAGCGGCTCGGTAATGGGTAAGGGTTTCGAGCGCTGAGTCGATCCGGGCCGGGTCGATGTTCTGGTCGAGGGTCACGTGCGGGACGTAGTCACGCTCGGGCTTGCGGCTCCTGGGCGTGGCGAGCGGCCCGGTCACGAGACTTTGGCGCAGATCGGCGACACCTTCGAGGTTGCCTCCGACGGTGAGGTAGACGACCGGGTTGACCGGCCAGAACGTCGCCGGCGGTCCGAGCTCCAATTTCAGTGGTTGAGATTGTTGCCCCGCCAGGCGCACGATCTCAACCGCCTGATCGATGTTCTCTTCACGGACGTTGACGGGAGGAACGAGGGTCACGTGCGGGGCGATCCGGGCGAGTGCCGCCGCTCCCAGACCCCGGCGCATACCGTCGATCTCCCGCGCGATGTCGCCGGTGAGGATGAGGGCGACGGTCAGGCGCCTGCGCGGGGACACGGCGCCAGGAGCCGAGGGTCAGTGCGAGGCGGGCGCAGCGGCGCCGGCGGCGCCGGTCACGCCGACGGCCTCGAGGCGCGCCTCGGCTCGCCTCAGCGCTACGTCGGGGTCGTCGGGAGACAACATCGCCTTCATCGTCGACGACTCCACGACCTTGTCAGGCGCTTCTTCGCCGGGCACAGCAGCCGCAGCCTCGCTCTCGCGGCCCTCGCGGCCCTCGCTACCCTCGCCCGCAGCGACCGCAGCCTGCGCAGCCTCGAGCGCCCGCCGAGCGCGCTCGACGTCGATCTCGCCGGCAGGCTCTGCGACCGAAGCCAGCAAAGTCACCTTGTTGTCGGCGACGTGGACGAATCCCCCGTGGATGGCGGCCCGGAACTCGCCGGACGCCTCGGCACCGGCAGCACCCTCGGCCTCCGCCCCAGTCTCGGAGATCCGTACGACGGAGATGTCGACGGCGCCGATGAACGGCGCATGGTTCGGCAAGAACATGATCTCGCCGCCATCGGTCCGCAGCACGACGAACTCCGCTTCCCCAGAGAAGAGGATCCGCTCGGGGGTGACGAGCTCGGCTCGAGTCGGCACTAGGAGGTCATCTCCTTTGCCTTCTTGTGCACGTCGTCCACGCCACCGACGTTCAAGAAGGCCTGCTCGGGTACGTCATCGAGGTCGCCGCCGAGGAGCGCCTCGAACGAGTGCACGGTCTCTTCGACCGGCACAGTCACGCCCTCGATGCCAGTGAACACCTGCGCCACGTACATCGGCTGCGACAAGAAACGCTGGATCTTCCGCGCCCGATTAACTGTCACGCGGTCGTCTTCCGACAGCTCGTCGAGACCGAGGATGGCGATGATGTCCTGCAGCTCGCGGTAACGCTGGAGAACCGCCTGCACCTGGCGTGCGCAGTCGTAGTGCCGTTCGCCGACAACCTCGGGCGCGAGGATGTTGCTCGTAGAGGCGAGCGGGTCGACGGCGGGGAAGATACCTAGTGCGGCGATCTGACGGGACAGCTCCGTCGTCGCGTCGAGGTGGGTGAAGGTCGTGAACGGCGCCGGGTCCGTGTAGTCGTCAGCCGGCACGTACACGGCCTGGAGGGACGTGATCGAGTGACCTCGGACCGAGGTGATGCGCTCTTGTAGCTCGCCCATCTCGTCAGCGAGCGTCGGCTGGTAGCCAACTGCCGACGGCATGCGGCCGAGCAGCGTCGAGACCTCCGAGCCAGCCTGTACGAAACGGAAGATGTTGTCGACGAACAACAACACGTCCTGGTTCTTCACGTCGCGGAAGTACTCCGCCATCGTGAGCGCCGACAGTGCGACGCGCAGCCGCACNNCCAGGTGGCTCGTCCATCTGGCCGTAGACGAGCGCCGCTTTGTCGATGACTCCCGACTCCTGCATCTCGAGCCAGAGGTCAGTGCCCTCACGAGTGCGCTCTCCAACACCGGCGAAGACCGACACGCCGCCGTGGTTCAGCGCCACGCGGCGGATCATCTCGGTGATGAGGACCGTCTTGCCGACGCCCGCGCCGCCGAAGAGTCCGACCTTACCGCCGCGCGTGTACGGCGCCATAAGATCGATGACTTTGATGCCGGTCTCGAACAGCTTCGGGGTCGGATCCTGGTACTTGAACTCCGGCGCCGGACGATGGATCGGCCATTGGGCCGTCGCCTTGACCGGCTCGTCCGAGTCGATCGCCTTGCCGAGCACGTTGAAGATGCGTCCGAGCGTTCCCTGACCGACCGGAACCGTGATCGGGCCGCCGGTCGAGCTGACCGGAGCGCCGCGCATCAAACCGTCGGTCGAACCCATCGCGAGGCAGCGGACCTGGTTGTTGCCCAGTTCGTCCTGCACTTCGAGCGTGAGCGAGCGCGCCTTCATGGCGGTGCCGCCGAGATCGATTCCCGACGACGACGAGGCGGCGGCACTGCTGCCGTCGGCATCGTTGTTGACGCGGACTTCGAGAGCGTCGTTGATCTTCGGAAGGGTCTCGGGCGTGAACTCGACGTCGACGACGTTGCCCAGGACCTGGACGATTTTGCCGGTGGCAGCCATTGTACGTTTCCTCTAGGATCCGCTGAGCGCTTCGGCGCCAGCAACGATTTCAAGCAGTTCTTTGGTGATCGCGGCTTGACGCGCGTTGTTCATCTTGATGGTCAGTTCGTCGATCAGTTTGCCGGCGTTGTCGGTCGCGTTGTTCATCGCGATCAACTGGGCGGCGAAGAAGGCGGCATCGGTCTCGAGCATCGCGCTGTAGATGGTGAACTCGAGATATTTCGGCAACAGGCGCGAGAGCACGAACTCGGGCGACGGCGAGAACTCGACCGCACCGCTCTTCTTCTCAAGCGGTGCATGACCGACCAATGCCGTCTGTTCGATCGGTACCAGCTGGCGCGTCTCGGGTTTCTGCGAGAGCATCGAGACGAGCTTGGGCGAGATCAAGACGATGTCGCCGATCTCTCCGGCTACGAACGCCTCGGTGACGGCGGTGGCGACCGCGGGCGTGCCAAAATTCACCGTCGTGATCGGGGGCTCCCAGGTCAGGTGATCGGGGCGATCCATCCGGCGGATGGTGTTGCGTCCCTTGTTGCCGACCGTGTAGAAGGTCGCGTCCGCATGCGTCTTGGTGTAGATCTCCGCCGCACGGATCAGGTTCGCGTTGAACGCGCCGGCCAGACCCTTATCGGCCGTCATCAGGATCACGCCCGAAGGCGCGCCCGCTTTGCCCGGCTTCATGAACGGGTGGTCGACGCTCGAGACGGCCGACATCAGATCCCGCAGCATCTGCGAGAGCGCGTCCGCGTAGGGACGAGCCTGCTTCTGCACCATCTCCGCGCGACGGATCTTCGCCGCGGCGACTTGTTTCATCGCCTTGGTGATCTGCTGCGTGT
>PLDN01000128.1 GCA_003136185.1 Acidimicrobiaceae bacterium
CCCTCGGTGAACTTCTGGATGTTCCCCTTGTGCACGATCGTCACGGACTTGCGGCCGCGTCGTACGCAGTACTCGATCGCCGCGCGGACCAAGCGCTTCGAACACGTCTCGGAGATGGGCTTGATCCCGATACCCGAGTCCGGGCGGATGTCCCAGCCGAACTCCTCCCGCAGGTACTCGATGAGCCGCAGGGCCTGGTCGGTGCCCTCTTGGACCTCGAGGCCGGCGTAGACGTCCTCGGTGTTCTCACGGAAGATCACCATGTCGACCTTCTCGGGATGGCGCACGGGTGAGGGCACACCCTCGAACCAGCGAACGGGCCGCAGGCAGACGTACAGATCGAGGAGCTGGCGAAGGGCGACGTTAAGCGAGCGGATGCCACCACCGATTGGCGTGGTCAAAGGGCCCTTGATACCGATCAAGTGCTCGCGGAAGGCTTCGACCGTCTCGGTCGGGAGCCACTCGCCCGTCTCCTTGAACGCCTTCTCGCCCGCCAGTACCTCCTTCCAGGCGACCGAGCGCCCATGCTTGGCAGCAGCCGCGTCGAGGACGAGCTTGGCCGCGGGCCAGATGTCGACCCCCGTCCCGTCGCCTTCGATGAAAGGGATGATCGGATCGGCAGGAACCTGAAGTTTGCCGTCGGGGGACATAGTGATCTTCTCGGCCATGAAGCGATGCTACCGATCAGAGGAGATACGCTTTTCACCTTGGTTGGACGAGCCTGACGGGGGGCGAGATCCTGACGCGGGTCGAAGGGTCGGACGAGGGGATCGAGCAGCGGCTGGCGGCTATAGAGGAGCGCCTCTGCGGTCTCGAGCGAGCTGCGGCTGATGCCCGCCGCCGGCAGCTCGCGGCGGAGATGCGCCAGGACCCGTCCCGCCACCTGTCCGGCATCGCGGACGTTCGCCGTGTCATCCGGGAGGACATCGACGAGATAGCCGAGGTCCTGTCGCGCTGGGACGTCCCTCTGTCCCCCGAGGAGCGTGCCGACCTGAGAGGTGCCGGCCTCGTCGCCCAGGCGATCGTCGGTCTCCAAGGAGCCACGGTGCACCTGGTGGTGGAAGTCGTCACCACGACGTCGATGGAGGACCTCGACCGGGTCGAGCGCCGAGCACGCATCTTCGCTGCACGCAACCGCAGGGCGATCCCTATCGTGCTCGCGCTCGAACGACCCGGGCACGATCTCGCCGCCGAGGCGCATCGGCGCGGGATCGAGATCGCCGTCGACGATTGAGCGTCGCCGCGCGTCATCCAACCAGACACTGAAGCTCCGGTGACGAGCCCGCGGCACTCGGCAGAGTGTCGCCGGTCCTGACACAATGCCCGCATGGAGCAGTTGAAGGGCAAGGTCGCGGTGATAACGGGAGGCGCGAGCGGGATCGGGTTCGCCCTTGGCCGGGCGTTCGCGAGCGAGGGGATGAAGGTCGTCCTGGCAGACATCGAACAGGACGCTCTCGACGTCGCCGGCAAGGAGCTCGCCGCGAGTGGCGCCGAAGTACACACCGTCGTTTGCGATGTCGGCGACCCGGAGGCCGTCGACCGCCTGCGCGATGAGACCGTCGAGGCCTTCGGGACCGCTCACGTCGTCTGCAACAACGCGGGCGTCGGCGGCGGAGGTCCGAGCTGGGAGGTACCGCTTCCGACATGGCACTGGATCGTGAACGCCAATCTGTGGGGGGTAGTGCACGGGATCAGGTCGTTCGTGCCACTGCTCCTCGAGCAAGGTGAGGGGCACGTCGTCAACACCGCATCGGCGGCGGGGTTGCTGACGATGCCGTACATGGGTCCGTACACCGCCACCAAACACGCCGTGGTCGCCATCACCGAGGGGCTCTCGATGGAGCTCGAGCTTGCCGGCGGCGCCGTCGGCGCGTCCGTCCTGTGCCCGCTGTGGGTGCGCACCCGCATCCACGAGTCCGACCGCAATGCCCCGGCCGACGTGCTCGAGGCAGCCCAGGCAGAGTATCTCGGCACGGTCGACATGCGAGCGGTCATCACGGCCCTCGTCGAGGGTGGTCTCGCACCGGAGGTTGTGGCCGGGCAGGTGGTGGAGGCGGTGAAGGGGAGGCGTTTCTATGTGCTTCCGCATTCCGAGGTCAAAGCCGCTGTCCTCGCGAGAGCCGAGCGGATCGCGAATGACGAGGGCCCACAACTGTCGGTTCCCTCCTAGGACCGGCCAGGACAAAGCCTCGTGAAGGTATCGATTCTCGACCTCGATAGCCACCGCGCGGCCGTCAACCTGGACCGATGCAATCGTCGGTCCGTCGACCACGGGATGCCGGTTCGTATTGTGTCCATCAAGGTCCACCGAGTCTTTGACCTGCATGGTCGCATTGGCACTCGGAACGGTGCGCGAACCGTCAGGTACAATTGAGCCTATGGAGTTCACCGCAGCGATCACTCACGACGACGCCTGGTACGTTGCTCGCTGCCTGGAAGTTGAGGTGACGAGCCAGGGAGAGACGGTGGAAGAGGCTCTCGCGAATTTGAAGGAAGCTCTTGAGCTCTACTTCGAGGACGAAGCCCTACCCGAAGACCTGGAACCTCCGATCATTGCAACATTGCGCCTTTCTGCGTGACTCCGGCGCTTCCGGTCGTTTCTGGAACAGACGCCATCCGGATTCTTGGCAAAGCGGGTTTGAACGGACCAGCCAGCGTGGCAGCCACGTCAAACTCCGCCACACGAATGGCAGAGTCGTCATCGTTCCGCTCCACAGAGAATTGGCTCGAGGGACACTGCGGTCCGTTCTACGCCAGGCTGGCCTCTCGCCAGAAGAGTTCGCTGCACTGGTCTGACGAGGAATTATCGCGAGCTGGCCCCTTGTACGTGGGTAACTATTCAGGTCTCAAGCGGGATACGCAGCCCCCGGTGGACAGCGGACGTGACCTGAAGTGAACCGGCCCACCGGAGTATCGAGAGACACGACGACGTCGCCGTCGATCTCGTGGATCTCGCCCGTCTGACCACGCAGGTACTGCGGCTTCGCGTCGTTGGAGATAACGACGCCGCTGTTGAGCGAGAGGCGCTCGAGTGCGCGTGCCGTCCGGAGCTTGGCGATCTCGACCGTACGGGTGTTGATGGCGCCGATCAGCTCGGGGAGGACAGCGTCGAGCATTCCCCGGCGTACCTGCTCGGAGAGCAAGGCGCCGGGGGAGCTCCAGTTCTCCGAAATCTTCGACCAGATCAATTCCTACGCTGGCGGGTCCACCAACGTCGTCAATCCTGCGGTGCTGGGACAGGCGAGGGCCTGACGCGGCGCGGACTTAGCAGCCCACGCTCCCGTCGATCAGCTCACGGATCAGGTCCGCGTGGCCATTGTGGCGCGCGTATTCCTCGATCATGTGGTGGTAGATCCACCGGAGCGAGCACTCCTTCCCGTCGCGGGTGCGGCCCGCATCGTCAAGGTCGTGGCCGGCCGCCGCCTCGCGCGCAGCCGTGCACTCCGCCTGCCATGTCGCGAGGTCGGTCGCCCAGACCGCATCGTCGAGCGGGAAGAGATCACTGTCCTCGTCGATGCCGTCGAAGTAGATGTACGGCAGCTCGGGGTCGCTCTCGAGCACCCGCCGGAACCAACCCCGTTCCACTTCCGCCATGTGACGCACCAACCCGTGAAGTGAGAGCTTGGAAGTCGCCACGGGGCGAGCCTTCCGCTCGGCGTCCTCCAGCCCCTCACACTTGAGTAGGAGCGTCATGCGGTGGAACTCGAGCCAGGCATCGAGCATCACGCGCTCTGACAATACGAACGCCGGCTCTTGCCGGCGAGGATCTTCTAAGTCAGCGACCATCGAAACCGTCCCTCAGGAGTCGGCGAGCTCGCCGATGAACATGTCGGCGCCGTTCACCGCAAAGACCCCGACGTCCGCAGCTGCCGCTTTACCCTCAGGGCTTCCAAGACCCGCCCCGAACGCCTCCATCGAAGCGAACGTCAGCTCGGCGAGAAGCGCGTAGCGGGGAGGCTCACCGGTTGCGGTCGCGACCACGGTTGACCATTCGAACAATTCGAGCCCCGGGATGGCACGGGCCAATCCGGCGTGTACCTCGTTGTAGTGCTTGAAGAACGCCTCGGAGTCGGGCGGTTGGTTGTAGGCGACGGTCAGACGGATCTTGGGCATGTCCGCAACCTACTCCGGCCAACGCGCGCACGCCTCACCGCCAAGCTCAGTCGCTGCCAGCCCGGCGCTCCGCCGCTATCACGGCATTCGAGAGAAGCATCGCTCGCGTCATCGGCCCCACACCGCCGATCCGCGGCGTGATCCAACCCGCCACTTCGGCAACCGACTCATGCACGTCGGACAGGAGCTTGCGGCCCTTAAAGGACGTCCCGGCACCGACGACCGCCGCACCGGGCTTGACCATGTCCGCTGTGACGAGGCCAGCCTGGCCGGCGGCGGCAATGACGACGTCACCGCGACGAACGTGCTCCACGAAGTCCGCCCGCGGCACGCCCGTGTGCACGACCGTGACGGCCGCGTTGCAACCTGCGCGCTTCATCGTGAGCAGTAAAGCGAGTGGCCGCCCGATCGTGAGGCCTCGCCCGATGACGACGACATGGCGCCCCTCGACGGGCACCTCGTAGGCGGCCAGGAGCTCGATGATCCCGTG
Source organism: Acidimicrobiaceae bacterium (assembly GCA_003136185.1). Taxonomy (GTDB): domain Bacteria; phylum Actinomycetota; class Acidimicrobiia; order Acidimicrobiales; family Bog-793; genus Palsa-601. The sequence continues at coordinate 4,604 of PLDN01000128.1, forward strand.
AGGCGTGCACGGAAGCGGCCCATCGGTTCCCATTACGAGGCGACCGAGGTTCACCGGATGCAACCCGTCCGCATCCTTCGACGGATCGACGGCGAGCAGCGCCGCCTCCTCGTCGAGATCGCGCGGGAGCGGCAATTGAACGAGGTAGGCGTCAATCGATTCGTCGGTGTTGAACCGGTCGATCACCTGCTCGAGCTCTTGCTGGGAGACGTCCGCAGGCAGCTGCTCGTGGACCGAGGCGATCCCGACCTTCGCGCAGTCCTCGTGCTTCATCTCCACATAGCGCGCACTAGAAGGGTCGTCGCCCACGAGGATCGTCCCGAGGCCCGGCCTCCGGTCCTTTGCACCCAAGGCCTCCGCCCGGCCACGTAAGTCGTCGAGGATCGCCTCAGCCAGTGCGTTGCCGTCAAGCAGTCGTGCCGTCATCTCGTCTGTCTCCTAGGAGCCGGTCAGTGCCGGAAGTGCCGCTCGCCGGTCAGCACCATGGCGATGTTACGTTCGTCGGCCGCTGCGATCATCTCGTCGTCACGCATCGCACCGCCCGGTTGCACGACTACCGACACACCCGAGTCCGCGACGGCATCGAGCCCGTCACGAAACGGGAAAAATGCATCGCTCGCCCCCGCGCCCCCTTCAGCCCGGCCGGCTGCCTTGCGAGCCGCCAGGCCTGCGGCGTCCACACGGCTCTGCTGACCGCAGCCAACTCCCACGATCTGGCCGTTGTTCGATAGGACGATGGCGTTCGACAGCGTGCGGGCACAGACGAGCCAGGCGAGCTCGACGTCGCGCCAGTTGTCCTCCGTCGGCACGGCCTTGGTGACCGTTCGCCACTGCGACCGGCCCGCGACCAAACGGTCTGCTTGCTGTACGAGGAACCCACCGTCGATCTGGCGGAGCACGAGACCGAGCTCTCCGGGCGGCTCGGCCGAGAGCGACCGCATGTTGCGCCGTCGCTCCGACAAAAAGCCAAGCGCGTCCTCGTCGTAACCCCGCGCGACTAACACGTCGGCAAGAGGGTTCGCGACGATCTGCTCGGCAAGTGCCAGGTCGACGCGGCCGCTGAGCGCCACGATCCCACCGAAAGCCGAGTTGGCATCGGCCTCGAAGGCACGCTGATACGCCGCCGCGAGATCTCCGCCGGCGTTTTCGATGGCCGCGCCGCACGGGTTGGCGTGCTTCACGATGACAGCCGCCGCACCAACCCCGTTGAGTGCGAGCATCTCGTGACAAAGGCGCCACGCTGCATCGGCATCGAACAGGTTCAGATAGGACAGCTCCCGCCCGCCGTGCTGAACTGCGCTCTCCCACCAGCCGTTCCCCCCGCGCGAGTCGCCGGCCGCCTGACCGGACGCAGCNNTGGATCGTGCGGGGCAACGGGTCCGGGGGCTCGCCGCCTTGAGCCGTCGTTATCGTTGAGTCGAACCAACTGACGATCGCAGCGTCGTATGCCGCTGTATGAGAAAAGGCCGATCGAGCAAGGCGCCGACGCGTCACATGGCTCACCTCTCCCTCGCGCCGCAACTCGTCGAGGACCTCGCCGTATTCGGAGGGGTCCACCACCACGGTCACGTGATCGTGGTTCTTCGCGGCGGCCCGCACCATCGTCGGACCTCCGATATCGATCATCTCAATCGACGGCTGCGACGCGAAGGGGTAGAGGTTGCAGGCGACGAGCCCGATCGGCTCGATGCCGTTCGCTTCGAGATCTGCTCGGTGCTGTTCCTCGTCGAGATTGGCCAGGATCCCGCCGTGGATCCGCGGGTGGAGGGTCTTCACCCTGCCGCCGAGCATCTCCGGTGAACCGGTGACGGCCTCGACGGTGACGTGGGCGATGCCGGCCTCCCCGAGTGCTCGAGAAGTGTTTCCGCTCGCGATGACCTCCCAGCCGAGATCAACGAGGCCCCGCGCGAAGGCCTCGAGTCCTGTCTTGTCATAGACCGACAGCAGCGCTCTCATCAGCGCCCCCTCTCACTCATGAGACGCCAGACGTCTCTAGCTCTGCCAACAGCTTCCAAAGCGCAGCCGGGTAGATGCGCCGCTCCACCTGTTTGATGCGCTCGTGGAGCGTCTGAGCAGTATCACCGGGAAGTACCGGCACGGCCTCCTGCGCGATGATCGGACCGTCGTCGACCTCGAGCGTCGCGAAGTGGACGGTGCAACCAGTCTCGGTCGCGCCCGCCTCGAGCGCCGCCTCCACAGCGTGCCAGCCCCTGAACGCCGGCAGCAGCGCCGGGTGCGTGTTCACAATGCGGCCCGGGAACTCATCGTGGATCGACTCGCCGAGTACGGTGCCGTACCCCGCCATGGCAATTAAGGCGACCTCGTAGGGCAACAGGACCGACACCACCTGGGCCGTGTAAGCGTCGCGATCGAAATCCGCCGCGTAACTCGACCGGATGACCCGCGCGACCGGGATCCCGGCGGTCTCGGCCACCGTCTCGGCCCGACAGGAACGGTCGACCAGCACTACTGTGATGGGCAGGCCGTCGTCGATCATCGCCTGCAAGATCGAGCCGGTTCCCGACGCGAGAACGGCGAGACCATGCCGTGACTCGGCGGTTAGCCTCGTCCCTTCGGCGCTCGTCACACAGCGACCGTAGCAGCGCGCTGTGAACACCCTGAGTAGTCAGTCAGTCACGCTGAGCGGTTGCCAACCTGTAGCGGCGATAACATCGCGATGCGGAGACTTGGCCTTCACGTCTCTCGCCACGAGAACGAGGAGAGTGCACTGAGCGACGTACCCCAGGGTGATGGCTGGTGGATTGCATCGGACGGGAAGTGGTACCCGCCTCACCTGCACCCGGACGCGGAGGTGGAGGAGGCCCCGGCCGAACCACCGCCAGGATGGTGGCTGGCGAGTGACGGGAAGTGGTACCCGCCCGAACAGCACCCGGAATACGCATCTCGCGACTCAGGTTTGCGGGCGCACTCTGCGCCCGCTACCTCGATTCCACGCGAACGCGAGGTAGAGGTCGGATCATTCCTGCATCAAGAGAGCGAGCCCGAGGACAGTACGGGCCCGCCCGTCTACGACGACCCATCCGAGCTCTTGCCCCAGCAGGCTGACGCTTTCCACTCGCTCGTGTACTCCCCGCCGGCGGACTGGAGGCCACCCGCGACGACCGATGGGAAAGAGGAGGACTTCTTTGCCAAGTCCTCATCGGGTCGAAAGTCAGGCCATCCAGCCAGTCCAGCCAAACNNGGTCTCTTGAAGCGGCTCTTCGGCCGAGGTTCCCGCGGGGACGGCTCCGGCTCCTCATCGTCCTCCTGGAAATAGTCGCCGCTCGCTGCGCCTGACTCCCCGGGCCGCTCGCTGCCTCTCTCGACCGGAGGACACTCAGATGAACTGGTAGAGCGGGAACCCCTCCAAGAGCGCCAAGATACGCCGGCGGAGCTCACCCGAGCGGGCACCTGACCGATCCTCGAGTGCGTCGGCGAGGAGCTCGCCGATTACGGCGAATTCCGCCGGCCCGAGACCGCGGGCTGCCAGCGGATTGGCTCCGATACGCAACCCTGAGGCGCCAGGCTCCTCCGCCTCGTCGAACGCGAGCCGGATGGCGTTCGCAGAGATGCCCAACGAGTTCAGCTGCGCGAGCACCGCGTTCGCCTCCCGGCCAGATGGAGCCAAGTCGACGAGGAACTGGTGGACGTCGGTACCACCAGTGACAACCGTCGCCTGCGTACGTCCGGCAGCGGCAACAAGCGCGTCGGCCATCACACTCGAGCCAGCCAACGTACGCGCCATCCGCTCTCGGAAGCCGTCGGTCGCAGCGATCGCGAATGTGACTGCCTGGGCGGCGATCACGTGTGGGAGCGGGCAGCCCTGCTCGCCCGGGAACACCGCCGCATCGACCCTTTCCGCGAGCTCGGTTCGGCAGAGAATCGCTCCACCCCTTGCACCACCGAGCGTCTTGTGAACGGTCAGCGTGCATGCGTCTGCGTACGGGACCGGGTCGGGATGAAGCCCGGCAGCGACGAGGCCTGAAAAGTGAGCCATGTCAACGACGAGGTAGGCGCCCACCTCGTCACATATCTCGCGAAATCGGCGGAAATCGACCCATCGGGAGTAGCACGACCAACCTGCAAAGACGAGTTTGGGCCGGTGCGCCTTGGCGAGAGCCTCGACCTGTTCCATGTCGACGAGCCGGTCCTCGCGCCGGACCCCGTACGCCGCAGGCTTGTAGAAGCGCCCTGCGAACGTCTCCGACCAACCGTGGGTCGCGTGCCCGCCGTGCGCGAAGTCCCAGCCGAGGATCGGGTCGCCCGGATCGCAGAGGGCATGAAGCACAGCCAGGTTCGCGTTCGACCCCGAGTACGGCTGCACGTTGGCGTGGTCGGCGTGAAAGAGCGCCTTCGCACGATCGATGGCCAGCTGCTCGATCTCGTCGATCCACTCGCACGTGTCGTACTCGCGCCGCCCGGGGAATCCATCGGCGTACTTGGCGGTGAGGATCGAGCCCTGCGCCTCTAGGACCGCCCTCGGCGGCACGCTCTCGGATGCGACGAGATCGAGGGTTGTGCGCTGGCGTGCGAGCTCGCCATCCATGAGCTCGGATAACTCTGGATCGAGCTCGGCGAGCGGGCGATCGTAGACGGACTGATCGTCGGGGATCATCGTCAGTCAGGCTCCTCGGATGTTTTCGGTGCCGGGGACCAGCTGGCAATACCAGACGGAAGATGCGAGTGGCCGACCCGCTGGATCTCGTAGCCCTCTTCGCGAGCGGCGCGCATCACGGCGTCGGCGTGCTCGGGGTTGCGAGTCTCGAGCACGAGGTGAACAGCGGTCTCTCTCACATGGAGGTCCCATCCTTCGCGAAGGTGCTCCACCGTGACGAGGTTCGCTCCCGCCGCGCCGACTATCGCGAGCAACCTCGCCAGCTGCGCGGGGCGGTCCGAGATACGGGCGAACAGCACGAGCCTTCGGCCCGCGTTCGTCTCGTGGCGGCGAATTGCAGGGGCGAGCAGCCCAGTGTCGACGTTTCCGCCGGAGAGAACCACGGCGGTCGTACCCTGGCGGGGCACCTCGATCGCGCCCGCCAGCAGGGCGGCGACCCCGACGGCGCCGGCACCTTCGACGACGAGCTTGGCTCGCTCTAAAAGGAGCACCATCGCGTCGGCGATCTCGTCCTCGCCTACCTCTACGACGTCGTCGACGAACTCACGGAGAAGCGGCAGTGTCAGCTCACCGGGGCGCTTGATGGCAATGCCGTCAGCGAGCGTGGTGCCAGCTTGCACCTCGACAAGGTGGCCAACTTCGAGCATGCGCAGGTACGGCGCACACCTCGCCGCCTGCACAGCCACGACGCGTACGGAGGGGCGCAACGTCTTCACCGCGATAGCGATACCCGAGACAAGACCACCACCTCCGAGCGGCACGATGACAAGAGAGAGGTCGCTTATGTCCTCGGCAAGCTCGAGCCCGAGCGTCCCCTGGCCGGCGATGACGGCGAGATCATTGAAGGGGTGAACGAGGATCTCGCCCGTCCTTCCGGCTCGCTCGGCCGCCATCGCGAGGCACGCGTCGACTGACTCTCCTCCGAGCTCCACCGTCGCCCCGTAGGCCTTTGTTGCCTCTGCTTTCGAGATCGAAGCATCTGTCGGCATGAAGACGTGACAGGAGATGCCCGCTTCACGCGCGCCGAACGCGGCCGCCTGCGCATGATTGCCAGCAGAAGCGACGACGATTCCCGCGTGGCCGGCATCGCCGAGCGCGGCGAGCTTGGCCTGAACGCCCCGGATCTTGAACGAACCGGTTCGTTGGAGGTTCTCCGCCTTTAGGACAACCCTCGGGCCGGGGCCGCCCGATATCGATCCGCCCGCTAGCTCGGTCAGGACGCGAGAATTGAAAAGCGGGGTGCGGACCGCCACCTTCTCGACAGCAGGCCTTACGCGCTCGATGTCGCCGAGCTCGACCGAGGCAGTCATCTCCGGACCGACCGCGCCGGCATTCAGCCGAGCGACCGCACGATCTCTACCATCAGCTCTCCGGCCTCGGTCGGGTTCTTCGCGACGGTCACTCCTGCTGCCGACAAAGCCTCCATCTTCGCTATCGCCGTTCCCTTCGAACCGGAGACGATCGCTCCGGCGTGACCCATCTTCCTCCCTTCGGGCGCGGTTTGCCCGGCAATGTAGGCAACGACGGGTTTGGTCATCTTCGTCTTGATGAACTCGGCCGCGAGCTCTTCGGCTTCGCCACCGATCTCGCCGATCATCATCACGGCCAGCGTCTCAGGGTCGGCCTCAAATGCTTCGAGGACGTCGACGAAAGTGGTCCCGGGCACAGGGTCCCCGCCGATGCCGACGCAGGTCGTCTGGCCGACGCCCTGTTGGGAGAGCTCGTGCAGCGCCTGGTAGGTCAAGGTCCCGGATCGGCTCACTATCCCGACCGGCCCACCCGGCAGCGCGATGTCGCCAGAGGTGATGCCGATATTGCACTTCCCGGGGGAGATGAGACCAGGGCAGTTCGGACCGAGAAGACGGGTACCGGGAAAGTCCCGCTGCAGGCGGGCGGCGACGTACGCCTCGTCCTTCGCGGGGATGTGCTCGGTGATGCACACCACGAGCGCCACGCCGGCCTCTGCGGCTTCGAGGATCGCGGCGGGGGCGGCCCTCGGTGGAACGGCGACGAACGTCGCGTCGACCCCTTGGGCGTCGACGGCTTCCTGCACAGTGTCGTAGACGGGGATGCCCTCGACGTCGGTGCCGGCCTTGCCTGGGGTTACGCCGGCAACGACCTTCGTTCCGTACGCCTTGTTGCGCAGCCCGTGGAATCGCCCCTGGCTGCCCGTCAGGCCCTGCACTGCGACCAACGTGTTCTCATCGACGAAGATGCTCATGACCGACCTCCAGCTGATCCCGCGGCTTCTCCGCTTGCCACCTCGACCGCGCGTCGAGCCGCCGCGAGCATCGTGGGCTCGTTGATGATCTGATCCGATGCCCGTTCTGCGAGGATCTCGCGCGCGAGGACCGCATTGGTCCCGTCGAGGCGCAAGACGATGGGCGATGAGAGCGACACCCGGTCGAGCGCCGCCAGGATTCCGCGTGCGACCTCGTCGCAGCGGACTATGCCTCCGAAGATGTTCACGAGGATCACGCGCACGTTTTGGTCTGTGTTGATGACCTCGAGAGCATTCGCCATCACATCGGCGTTCGCTCCACCGCCGATGTCCAAGAAGTTGGCCGCCGATCCGCCGACCTGGTTCACGACATCGAGCGTGCTCATCGCGAGGCCTGCTCCGTTGGCGATGATCCCGACGCTCCCGTCGAGGCCGATGTAGTTGAGACCCTTCTTCTTTGCGAGCCGCTCGCGCTCGTCGATCTCGCCGGTGCCTTCGAACTCCTCCCACTCCGGGTGGCGGTAGGCGGCGTCGTCGTCCAGGCTGACCTTTGCGTCAAGAGCATGGACACGGCCGTCGGGAGTGAGAACGAGCGGGTTGATCTCGACAAGGTCAGCGTCGCCCTCCACGTAGCACCGGTACAAGTCGACCAGCACCTGGGCAGCGCCATCGAGTGCCTCGGCGTCGAGGCCGGCCTCTTCGACTATCGATCGCGCCTCGGCCAGCGCGAGGCCATCGAGCGGGTTGATGTGCCGTCTCACGATGGCACCCGGGTCCTCTTCGGCGACCTGCTCGATGTCGACGCCGCCCCGTGCCGAGACCATGGCGAGGTAGAGCCTGGCCGCCCGGTCGAGCGTGAAGCCGGCGTAGTACTCCTTCGAGATGTCGGTCGCGTGCTCGATCCACAACCGCTTCACCACGTGTCCCTTGATGTCGAGACCGAGGATGTTGCCGGCGTGCAGCTCGACCTCGGCACGATCGGCCGCGAGCTTCACGCCACCTGCCTTCCCGCGACCCCCGACCTGCACCTGCGCCTTCACGACGACGGGATAGCCGACTCGGTTCGCCGCCGCCACCGCTTCGTCGACGGTGACGGCGACCTCACCTGGTGAGATCGCTATTCCGTAGCGGGCGAAGTACTGCTTGCCCTGATATTCGAACAAGTCCACCGCGAGCTTTCCTCCTCGTTACTGACAAAGGTCAAGAAACAACTTCGGTATAGCGAGCGCTACTCGGCCGCAGCGGCCCGCTCCCGCTCGTCGAGTGCCTCCTCGAGCCAGGCGGATATGGCTGGCAGCGGGGTGCCGGGCGTGAAAACCTGCGCCACGCCGGCCTCTTTCAACGCAATGATGTCCTTCTCGGGGATGATGCCACCACACATCACCAGCACGTCGTCGAGTCCCTCCTGCCGTAATCCGTCGATCACCTTTGGAACAAGCGTGAGATGCGCGCCCGACAGGAGCGACAGCCCCACCGCATCGGCGTCCTCATGCACGGCCGCTTGCACGACCTGCTCAGGAGTCTGGTGGAGCCCGGTGTAGATGACTTCGAAGCCAGCATCGCGCAGTGCGCGGGCTATGACCTTGGCGCCGCGGTCGTGACCGTCCAGGCCGGGTTTGGCGACAACGACTCGGTAGCGACGTTCCATTCGTGCGGGATGCTACCGAGTAGGAACGCACAGGACCGAATCGGCTTCAAAAGGACCGCCCGGCAGGCAACGCCAGCAAGACCGCCAGCACCGACATCCCGACCCACACGAGCAGGTCTGAGTACGATTCCCCGGGTGGGGCGAGCCGTAGCGTCTGGGTCTTGGTGGATGAACCCGCGGGCGGCGACGATCGCCGCCCTGCTACCTGCGGTCCTCGCCCTCTTCCTCGGCGCGCACCAGCTGACCCTCCACGGCGTGCTGCACGGCGTGGTGTTCACCACCGAGGCGCCGAACATCGGCTCGGCGATCGCGCTGACCAGAGGCGCCTTGCCATACTCCAACTTCCCGCTCGCTCAACCGCCAGGTATGACGATCGTCATGCTGCCCTTTGCGTGGCTCAGCCACTTCACCTCGGCCGGCGTCGCCATCGCGGCCGCCCGCATCGCAACAGCTGTCGCCACGGTGGTCGCCGTCTTCCTCGCTGGCTACTTGGCTCGGCCATACGGAATCCCAGCGTCGATGTTGGCGGGCGTGTTCACGGCGACATACGGGCTCGAGTTCTTGTCCACCGCAGCCCTGACCGTCGGTCCGTGGATCCTTCTTTTCACCTTCCTCGGGATCTCCTTCGCTTTCCGCGACGGTGAGGTCTCGGCCGGCCCACGGATGCTGTTCTCCGGTCTGCTCCTCGGCTTCGCGTGCACGATCAAGCCGTGGGCAGTCATCCCGGCAATAGTTGTCGTTGGCTGCGCTGTGGTGGCCTGGCAGGACAAGCGGGAGCGACTCCTCCCGGCCGTAGGCGGAATCCTCCTCGGCGTGGTGGTGCCTTGCCTGATCTTCTTCCTCGCGTCTCCGACTCAATTCTGGCGCGACGTGGTCCTGACGGAGCTGCCGGGACACGGCTCTACGTCTGTCGGCCTCAAGCTCGCCGACGTGCTCGGGCTGACAGGCGCTGCTGGGATCCATCATCCAGCGGGACTCGCGACGTCGATCGCGTTGGTAGTCGGGATCGCGATAGTCATCGTGGCGCTCGGTGGTGCAGCGTCGTCGTCGTCGTACGACTGGTTCGTGACGATCACAAGCGTCGCGGTGCTCCTCGCCGTGTTGCTACCAGGCTCGATGTCGATCAGCTATGGCGAGTTCGCTCTGCCTTTCGTGGCTATCGCCGTCTCCATGACCGTTGGGCGTCTCGTCGCTCTCTTGGCCGCATCGTGGTCAGGCAAGGGCACCGACCCGCGGTCGTCGATAGCTTCGGCATTGGCTCTCCTCATGGCCGGCTGCGCGGTAGTGGTCGCGAGCGTCGCAGCTCCAAGAGATGGCCAGTACGCCGCGACTTACGCAAATCAGCACGCGATACTTGCCTCTCAGCCACTCGAGTCCACGATCCCGAGCGGAGCGTGCGCGATAGCCGACAATCCGATGCTGCTCATCGTGGCCGGCCTATTCTCCGCCAACGGGAGCACTTGCCCAGTGGTTGTCGACCCCGCCGGCATTCTCGCCATCGCAAAGGCGATCCCGAGAAGCAAGTCCGCTGCTTCTCAGTGGCAAAGTTGGCTCGGGATCTCGAGGTACCTCGTCGTCACGATCCCCCCGGCGAACATCCCCCTCGCGGGCCGCCTCGGCAAGTACGTCGGCGCGCACTTCGCGCTCGCCGCCCACAGGAGCCAGATCAACGTCTACGTGGCGACGGTCGGGTCATCGAGCGGCTGACGGCGATCATCCGGTCGTCACCTTCCTTATCGGGGTGAGCGCCAGCAGGAACCGCTTCACACCCTTCTCGGCGAAACGAACCTCGGCCCTCGCATCATCCCCCTCCCCCTCTACGTAGGTCACCACTCCCGCTCCGAAGCGGTCGTGCATGACGGCATCACCCGGGCGGAGACCGAGCGCCTCGGCTCCTGTGGTCCCTGCGTCGCCCGCGGGCGAACCCGAACCTGAGCCGACCGCGCTTCCGGACGCGCCGGTCCCTATCGAGGCGTACCGCTCGGAGTACGACGATCTCCCCGAGCCCCACCTTCCGGCCCCCGTTCCCATGCCGACGACGACGCCGCCGCCGACGTCCTCTACGAGCTCCTCGGGAATCTCCTTCAAGAAGCGGCTCGGGATCGAGTCCTGCCACGACCCGAAGAGCATCCGGCTCCACGTGTGGGTCAGGTACAGCCGCTCGCGCGCCCGCGTGATCCCCACGTAGCAGAGCCGCCGCTCCTCTTCCATGTCGTCGGGCTCGGCAAGGCTCTGGTTGTGTGGGAACAGGCCTTCTTCCATGCCGGTCAAGAAGACCGTCGAGAACTCGAGCCCCTTCGCGGCGTGAAGCGTCATGAGCGACACCGTCGGACCATCGTCGATCTCGTCCGCCGCGGCAGCGAGCGTGGTCGTCTCGAGGAAGCCTTCGATGTCGGCGAACCCCGACGCGACCGAGACGAGCTCGGTGAGATTCTCGAGTCTCCCTTCGGCCTCGAGAGCCTTCGCTCCGCCGTGAAGCGCCTCGGCTTCGAGCATCTGGAGGTAGCCGGTCCGCTCGAGCAGGTCCTCGGCTATCTCGGCCGGAGGCTTGCTGGCAACGCCCTCGGCGCTGATCTGGTCGAGCAACTCGAGCAACGTCCTGATCCCGGTTACCGCTTTCGGCGACGCGCCGGCATCCTGCGCGCTCCTGAGCGCCTCGACGAACCCGATTGCGTGCTCGCGGGCATACGCGACGAGGCGGGTGACCGTCGTGTCACCGACTCCTCGGCGGGGGACGTTCAACACTCTGCGCAACGCCACTTCGTCGCCCGGGTTCACGACGAGCTTCAGATAGGCAAGGAGGTCACGGATCTCGCGGCGGTCGTAGAACCGGGTCCCTCCGATCACCTTGTAGGGGATCCCTCGCGCCATGAGGCCCTCTTCGAGCGACCTACTCTGGGCGTTCGTCCGGTAAAAGACGGCGATCTCGTTGAACGGGACGCCGGGACCGCCAACGAGGGAGTTGATCTCGTCGCCTACAAAGCCGGCCTCCTCCCGGTCGGACCCCGCCCGGTACCGCTTGATCTTCTCGCCGTCGCCGAGGGCTGACCACAGCTCCTTCGGTTGGCGCATCATGTTGTTGGAGATGACGGCGTTCGCAGCATCGAGAATCCGCTGGGTGGACCGGTAGTTCTGCTCGAGCAGGATGACACGGGCGTCCGGGAAGGCGTGCTCGAAGTCGAGGAGATTGCGCATCTCGGCACCGCGGAAGCGGTAGATGCTCTGGTCGGTGTCCCCGACGACGCAGACGTTGCGGTGAGCCCGGCCGAGAAGCATGACGATTTCGTTCTGGGCGAGGTTGGTGTCCTGGTACTCGTCCACGAGGACGTGGGTAAAGCGCTCCTGGTACGCCTCGAGCACGTCGACGTGATCCCGGAAGAGCCGCACAGTCCGCACGAGTAGGTCGTCGAAGTCCATCGCGTTTGCTTCGATCAGTCGGCGCTCGTACTCAAGGTAGATCTCGGCCAGCCTGCGCTCGTAGAGCGTCCCTACCCGTCCTTCGTACATGTCGGGGTCGATGAGGTCGGACTTGGCTTGACTGATCGCGCCGGCTACGGCACGCGCTGGGAAGCGTTTCTGGTCGATGCCCCGGTCGTCGAGGATGTGCTCGATGAGACGGCGTGAGTCCCCGTCGTCGTAGATCGTGAAGTTCGAGCGGTAGCCGATCTGATCGGCGTTGCGGCGCAGGATCCGCACGCAGGCCGAGTGAAACGTNNCCGGCTGCCTTGTTGGTGAAGGTGATTGCAAGGATGCGCCAAGGAGCGGTGCCCTGCGCCACGAGACGAGCGATTCGCCGGGTGAGTACCCGGGTCTTGCCCGAGCCCGCTCCCGCGACGACCACGAGCGGGCCGTCGGTGTGCAGCACGGCCTCACGTTGCGCGGGATTCAACCCGCTTAGAAGCGCCTCGTCCGAGAGGTCGTGCGCCGGTGGCTGTTGGGCTCCCTCAGGACCTTCGTCGAGGGCGGGCATCTGCTCGAAGTCCCCGAACAGGTCCCACTCTGAGTTCGGGTCCGGGACGCCAGGCATTTGTCCGAGGATATCGAGACTATGCGCGCTCCTTGAGCCCGCCCAGGTCAGACTGTCCGTCCATGGATGGACAGCTCCTGCTCGCGAACGGGACGGCAATTCCTGCGACCATCGAGGCGGTCCGGGACGCCATCAGGGACTCTGAGCCGTTCTGGCTCGACCTCTCGGCTCTCGACGCCGACGCGCTCACCTTGCTCGTGGACGACTTCAAAGTTCACCCCCTTGCTCTCGAGGATGTGCAGAAGTTCGGCCAGAGGCCCAAGCTCGAGACCTACGACCAGTACGTCCACTTGGTCATGCACGGTGCGAAGGACGATGCGACGGGCACGATCGAGGTGCACGCGTTCTACTCCGAGGCATACCTGATCACTGTCCACCGCGACCCTTTGCATGTGTTCGACCAGGTTCGCACGCATGCTTCGGTGGTGCGTCAGCACGGCCAGGCGAGCGGGATCTTCTTGTTGTACCGGGTGGTAGACGCGCTCGTCGATGGTTTCTTTCCCGTGCTGGACCGCTTCGACGACGAGATCGACTCGCTCGAGGACAAGATCCTCGAGAACCCGACCGAAGAACAGCTCGGCATGCTTTTCGAGATGAAACGCTCGCTCGTTAACTTCCGCAAGGTTGTGACGCCCGAGCGGGACGTGTTCGCCGGGATCGCAGCTGGAGCGCTTGAGCTCCCCGGGATGACCGACGATGCCAACCGGTACTACCGCGATATCTACGACCACCTGATCCGGATTAGCGACCTGGTCGACAGCTACCGCGATCTGCTGACGGGCGCGGTCGACACCCACTTGTCCGTCGTCTCCAATCGGTTGAACGTCGTGATGAAACAGCTCGCCATCATCGCGACGATTTTCCTGCCGCTCAGTTGGCTCACGGGATTCTTCGGGCAGAACTTCGCGGTCCTCGTCTCCCATATCCAGTCGACATGGGTTTTCTGGACCGCAGGGATCGGCCTCGAACTCGCGGCTGCCGCTTCATTGTTCGTCCTGTTCAAGAAGAGGCAGTGGCTCTGACCAGCTGAGTCTGGTTCGTCAACACTGTCTCGCCGTGACTTATCAGGCGGAGAGGCGACCGGCAGGCACGAGGTCAGCACGATCCCACCACTCGGTCGGCTCGTCCTCGGGCTCGGGCAGCGCGACCGCACCGGATCCGGCCATCGGGATCGGCCGGCGTGGACGGCGCGTCCCCGAGCAGCGCCCCGGAGGCGGCAGCCGGCGCGGGCTGAGGGCTTGGGGGCGACGGCAGAGCGGGGAAGGAGAACAGCCGACGGCTGACGGCGTTGCCGTGAAGGGCGCACGCGATGGCGGTCCCAGACGGATATCGTCAGCCGTTCCGAATCGTCTCAACGAGCCGCCACATGCTGCTGGCCGGATTGGCCAGCTCCTCAAGCCCGTTGCCGAGGTGACGGATGGTGTTTGCCTTAGCGCGGTTCACCGCAGCGTCGTGATTGGCTTCGAGAACAGCAAGTGCCGGCGCAGTCAGCCTCTTTCCACACCCGAGCAGTTCCTTCGCCCGCTTCTGCGCGGCAAATCGATCCAACTCAGCCGTTTGTTCTTCGAGGTGAAGCACAAACCAGAGCTCGATACAAGGATTGGTAAGGGCGATCTCCACGCCATTTGCCGCAGCCATATCGAGCGCCTCGGGGATCCTCTGATGGGAGTTAACGTCGAAGGCACACCAGTACTGGTCGTAAGCGTCCCCTCGTCCCCGTTTCGCCTCTGGGAGGTCTCGCTTCTTTTGGTCGCACGCCTCTCTCACCAAGCTAAGAGGATCTCCGTGAAATGGTGAGACGTGAACCAGAGTCACGTTGCGGTAAAGACGGTTCCAGTGCGTCAGATAGATCACTTCCGTCGCCTCCCCTTCGGTAAAGGCTTGCAACGAGAGGCGTTTGGCCCGGCTTGTGATCTTCCTTTGCGGCGCACCCCGAGGACGTTGGCTACTCACTCGGCGTTGCCAACAGAAATGAGTTCTGCCAAGTCAGCGAACTCTTCCCGCGCGATGATCGGCGTGGCTCCATAGCGCCCCGCCAGATATCGCTGACCCACCGCCTCCCCCTTCCGAGGATTCAGGTCCGACAAGGGATACAGCCGCGTCGCACCCTCTCGGAGTTTCTCAGTGAACCAAACCTGGTCACGCCCAAGAGTCCGATCGGCTACGGAATGGCCGAGGAGAGACGTTTCGTGCGAATTGAAGATCAGCTGCGCTCTCCGAGGGTTTGTCGCCGGATCTTGGAACAGTCCCACCAAGTGGCACACGAGGTTGGGATGCAGACTGGCTTCGAGTTCGTCAGCCAGGAACACCGACCCCTCGGTGAGAGCGTTGATCACGGGACCCGCAAGACCCAGCCACACCAGCGTGCCCAAAGACTCGTCCCCGACGTCGAATTCGACGTCTTCGCGCAGCCCTTTGTGGCTCAGAGCCACTCCTAGCTCAATAAAGTCTCTCGGCTCGAGGTCCTCTTTATCGGGCTGGTCTTCGGTGCCTGCGAGGATTCTCACCGCCCGACGGATTCGTTCGGCCACTTGCGGATCGAGCTCACGTACGCGGGCCTGAGTAACGCCCAGATCGGCCACTCGGAGAAACGCGAGCACCGTCTCGTGGAGGGCTGGGTCTGCGAGCATCTCGGTGGTGAGCGCCCATCTCCGGCTCCGACTCGATGCTTCCGCCAATCGAAGGTTGCGTCCGAACCACTCGTAGAGAGGCGTAAGTTCTGGGTGATTGGCGACGCCTGCTGTTGAGAGGTACAGAGCGTTCGGTCGGAGGAGCTTGACCATTGCTCGTCCTGTTGCTCGGTCGACGCTTCCGAGATCGATCGACCCGTCTGACTCGCGCTGGAAGAGCAGCCTCGCTTTCCCACGAGGAAAGTGAAATGCCCACTCCTCTAGAACTCGTTCGTCATCGACGCTGAAGCCGTAGCGGTGACGAATGCCGTTGAGCACCAAGTCCACCTCAAACCTCGATGGCTCTGAACTGCTGGACGGGTCGAGACGGAAAGGTTGGCGGGGCACCCCTCCCTTGGGATCGCCGGAGCGAAATGAATGAAGCACATGGCTGCGCATGTCATCCATAATTCGGAGCACGTTGCTTTTGCCCGACGCATTGGCTCCCAGGATGCACGCAGCCGGAAGTACACGCAGCACACCACCTCCTTCACGCCAGTGCACGGGCCGCGGCACGTTCGCCTCGGCAAGCGGCGTCGCTAATAGGGACAGGTGGACTGGGTCTCGAAAAGACCGAACATTCTCGGCTTCGAACGAGAGGAGCACTGAACCGCCCTCGCTGACTCTGGTGGTCTCCATAAGCTCGATTATTGCAGAGATTCTGCGATTTTAGGGAGATTTTCTCACAAATTCTAGCTCTTAACACTACAGGCGCGTAACTACGCGCTTGTAGTTTGGCCACGACAACCACGATTGCAGGTGGGCTCTGACGCTTCTGCAACGAGCCCAGGGCTCGCCGCGCCGGACTCTGCCGGCAGATCGTGAGCGCACTGCCGTCACCTAGGCTCCGCCGTCGTGCAACCCGGCCTGACCAGCGCGCGCCCGATCAGCCTCGGGCTCGACGTCCTCAGCGTTCTCGTCTTCGTCGTCATCGGCCGCGCGACCCACACCAAGGGCGACACGGTGGCAGGGATTGCCTCGACGGCGTGGCCGTTTCTCGCCGGAATGGTCGCCGGCTGGCTCGCCGGGCGGGCATGGAAGCGCCCGACCGCCATCGTCCCGACAGGTGTCGCCGCCTGGCTCGGTTGCGCGGCTCTCGGCATGACGTTCCGAGTGATCGCCGGCCAAGGCACCGCCTTCGCCTTCATACTCGTCGCCCTCGCGTTCCTCGGCGCGACGATGCTCGGCTGGCGCCTGGCCTGGCGCCTGCTAGCCAGCGCGCGCCGCCCTGCCTAGGCGCAAATACCGTTTACTTAGCGAGTATGAGGACCCGATCAGCGGGCTCGAGGAGCGGCTGGACGGGCTCGCGATGGACCGCTTCTTTGAGCGGGTAGTTCGGCGCCGACGCAGGAGACCGTGATGATCCGGCGTTTGTCCGACTCAGTGCCGAATGTTGCCGGAGCGCCCGCCGACTGCGTGACGAGTCGACCCGTCGAACCCCGAGGCCTGTATCAGCTTCGTTGATGCCGGGACATCCGCCGACGGCACCTTGTAGCCGTACAGGTAGACCTCCGCGCCGATGTCTCCGTCCAGGTATACCGAAAGCTCCTTCCCCTTGGCGACGGCATAACCTGCACCGAACGACAGTGACGTCGCACCGACGGTGGCTGGATTGTCGTCGCCGATGATGTGGCTCGTTCCGCAACTCGGGCCGTTATAGATCGACGCGTTGATGTACGGTCCCGAACCGCTCAAGCTCCAGATGTCGATCTCGGCGCTCTTCAGGATGAACGCACTGCTCTTGGTCAGCGTGGTGGGTACCTCGAAGCAACCGTTAACGCCGTCCTTGCCGACTTCGGCGACCTCGTAAGACGACGGAGCCGCCTCCGTGGTGAGAAGTTGTGAGTCGGCGGTGCCATTCACGTTCTGATGATTTGCGCCGGCGATCACGATGACGGTCGACGCCACTGCCGCCGTTGGTACGACCACCAGGCCGACGATCAGTCCGAGAATGAGCCAGGTCGGCCGCGGGATCTTCTGCGTCCAAGTCATAGGGAGTCCTTTCGCCATTGCGCGGTGGCGGGATGCCACCAGGGGAACCCTAGAACCGGTCGACGCGACCGCCGTAGATGACCTGCTCTAGCCCGGCCCAGGCGCCCCAGGGCAGCTCTACTCCCATTCGATCGTCCCTGGCGGCTTCGACGTCACGTCGTAGACCACTCGATTCACGCCGGCAACCTCGCCGATGATCCGGCGGGACAGCTGCTCCAGCAGGTCGTACGGCAACCGGGCCCAGTCGGCCGTCATTGCGTCCTCGGACGTCACCGCCCGCACGACGATCGGGTACGCATACGTCCGCTCGTCGCCCATGACCCCGACCGACCGGATCGCGGGCAGGACGGCGAAGTACTGCCAGAGCTCCCGGTCGAGCCCGGCCCTGTGCACCTCCTCGAGCACGATCTGGTCCGCTCGCCGCAGGATCTCGACCCGCTCGGAGGTGACCTCGCCGATGATCCGCACGGCGAGGCCGGGCCCCGGGAACGGCTGGCGCCAGACGAGCTCCTCGGGCAGCCCGAGCTCGACCCCGATCGAGCGCACCTCGTCCTTGAAGAGCAACCGCAACGGCTCGACCAGCTCGAGATCCATGTCCTCGGGCAAACCACCGACGTTGTGGTGGGACTTGATCGTCGCCGCCTCCGACGTACCCGACTCGATCACGTCTGGGTANNTCGAGCGCATCGAAGAAGCGCTGCTCCGCCTTCACATGCACGAGATCCACCCGGAATTGCCTCAGAAACGCAGCCTCTACCTGCTCCCCCTCCCCCGCCCGCATCAAGCCGGTGTCGACAAAGACACACGTCAACTGGTCCCCGACCGCCTTGTGCACGAGAGCCGCAGCGACCGCCGAGTCGACTCCGCCCGAGAGTGCGCACAACACCTGCTCGCCTCCGACCTGGGACCTGACAGCCTCGACGGCAGTCTCGATCACAGAGGTGTGGGTCCAAGTCGGCAGGCAGTCACAGACATCGAACAAGAAACGCTTCAACAGCTCCTGCCCACGGTCCGTGTGCACCACCTCGGGGTGGAACTGGACGCCGTAGACACGACGGTCGCCATCCTCCAGAGCCGCTACTGGAACCTCGTCGGTCGTCGCCGTGACGCGGAAGCCAGCTGGCGCGCCCACGATCGAGTCGCCGTGGCTCATCCAGACATTCGATGCCTGCGGCCACTCGTCCATGAGAACAGAGGGCATGCGGTCCCGGTGAAGGACCGTGCGGCCGTACTCGCCAGTGCCCGTGTGAGCCACTTCGCCGCCGAGTTGCTGGGTGAGCAGCTGGGCTCCATAACAGATCCCGAGGACGGGGACGCCCGTCCCGTAGATCCCGGGGTCGATTGTCGGAGCATTGTCGGCGTAGACCGACTTCGGGCCACCCGACAAGATGATGCCCTTGGGGTGCCGAGCGAGCATGTCCGCTGCACTCATCGACGCCGGCACGATCTCGGAGTAGACGTGTGCTTCTCGCACTCGCCTCGCGATCAGCTGTGCGTACTGGGCGCCGAAGTCGACGACGAGGACGGTGTCGAAGGTGCTCGTCATCCCTTAAAGGTACTAGGGCGAGTCGGCGGGCTTGGTCTAGGTGGCTACCGCTCCCGTGTCACCACGTCGGCCTTGTGGAACTCTCGGATCGTCTGGTAGCCGCACATCGCCATCGCTGCGCGTAAGGCACCGAAGAGATTGGCCCGGCCGTCGCTCGTCCGCGCCGGGCCGACGAGTATCTCCTCGAGGGTCCCTGCAGGCTCGACCTGCACCCGGGTGCCCCTAGGCAGCGTGGGGTGAAACGCCGTCATCCCCCAGGCGTAGCCGCGCCCAGGAGCACCCTCGGAGGCAGCGAGCGCGGTACCCAGTACGACCGAGTCGGCGCCGCAAGCAATCGCCTTCGTGAGGTCCCCGCCTTTGTTCATGCCGCCGTCAGCAATGACTTGGGCGTAGACGCCGGTCTCCTCGAGATGGCGTGACCGAGCAGCAGCCGCATCGGCGATGGCTGTCGCTTGGGGCGCGCCGATCCCGAGCACCGACGCGGTCGTCGAAGCGTCGCCCGAGCCCACTCCGACAAGGACACCGACGGCACCCGTTCGCATCAGGTGCAACGCCGCGTGGTACGACGTGCAGCCACCGACGATCACCGGGATGTCGTACTCGCGGATGA
The DNA here is from genome assembly GCA_003136185.1 of Acidimicrobiaceae bacterium. Taxonomy (GTDB): domain Bacteria; phylum Actinomycetota; class Acidimicrobiia; order Acidimicrobiales; family Bog-793; genus Palsa-601. Next base: position 23,932 of record PLDN01000128.1, read on the forward strand.
AACGCTTCAGGTTGAGGGGCTCCTGACTCTTCGAGACATGCTCGGCCGAGACGACGACGCCTTGAACGACCAGTAAGTCGAGCTCCGCATCGACCACCGCCTTCGCGAACTCCGCCGTCCGCTGGGGCGTGAGCGACGCGCAGGTCACCACGCCGGCGCTGGCGATCTGGCGGATTCGCTCTGTCACGAGCTCCGCTTTCACCGGTTCGGCATAGGCCTGTCGCAGCACGCCGGCTGCCGTCTCGTCCGGGGCGGCAGCGATGCGCTCGAACCAGGGCTCGGGATCCTCGTACCGCGTCCAGAGACCCTCGAGGTTGAGCACGCCGAGACCGCCCAGCTTCGCGATCTCGACAGCCCGACCGGGGCTTACGACCGCGTCCAGCGCCGAGGCAAGGTACGGCAGCTCGTTCCGATACCCCTCGATCGCCCACGAGAGGTCGATGTCCTCGGGATCCCGAGTGCGCCTCGTAGGCACGACCGTGATGTCATCGAGGGCGTAGCCCCGGCGACCTGACTTCCCTATTCCGATCTCGATCTCTGCCACCTCGACCGAGCCTAATGGATGTGGTCGGTGAGGCCCGAGGACGTTGCCCTCGCGGGCGTCACCCGGCGACGATCGTGACGGTGCCCGTCGAGTCCCCGAACTCCGTGTGAGAGCTCCACGCCCAGTCACAGAGCCCGAAACGATATGTCCCCGGCGAGAGATTGAACAGCATGCCATTGGTGCTCTGGCGACGGGAACTATCTAGCTGACGCACCACGGCGCTGCTCGGTAGACTTCACCCCGTGGAAATCAAAGAACGGCTTCGTCTTAACCTCGCTGACGTGCGCTTGGCGGCGGACCCGCTGCACCAGGCGCAACTTCGTCTACTCGGAGAGAGAATCGTCAACGACTCGATGTCGCCAGCTCTCACACTTCAAGAGTTCGACGAGAAATACGCCGACGAACTCACAGCTGGCCTTCCTTAGCCGACCAGCGGGGCGGGGCGAATATCGATCAGCTCAACTGAGCGCATCGAGCTGCTGTAGGGCGGTGATCTGAGAACGATCCATGTCACCTGTGTGTCCGTGTCGGGAACGATCATCGTGTGCTCTGGCAATCCGAGCAGGGCTGGGCGAGTTAGGCACGGTACGGTGTCTGGATCGGTCATCAACCGCCTAACGAAGAACACCACTCGCTGATATTCCGGCGAGGCTGGATGGTGGGTATTCCGCCACTCATCGATCAGGTGATCTCCACGAAGCGGATACGGCTCCGGAGGATCAGTCGCCATCGTCTTCACCCGGTGGTGGTGCCTTCTTGTGATGCTTGCCTGATAGCCCCTTCGGGTCGATCTTAAGCAGGTCGCTCACGAAGTCCTCGAAGTCCGCCGGAGTCGGCTCATTCCCGCTCTCGTCCGCGCTCACTGCTTCTCGATCCCAGCTACCCGTTCGATGCGGTCAAGAAGTTCCGTGTCGATGGTTTCAGAGGACTGAGCCTTCTGGATCAGGAGGTCGAAGTACACCTTCTTCATATCCTCGTCAGACGTGAGCAAGTGGCCGCCGTTGCCGCCGCCACCGCCGCCGCTCACCTCTTCTCCTCCGTGCTCTTCTTCTTCCCCAGTGCCCTCCGACCCAGTGCCCTCCTGAGCGACAGACGCCCGCTCGCGGCGATACCGAGAACCGTAGATCATCGGGGGTGGTCGTCAATTCACCCACTGAATCCGCCTCCGGTCACCAGGCGGTCGAACAACGAGACCAGGATGCGAGCGCTCGCGCCCCAGATCAGATCGTCCCCTAGGTCGAAAAAGGACATGCGCCACACCAGGCCATCAGGTCGGCGCCAGATCTCCTCCCAATACCGAGCTCCGTCGGCGAGATCGGCGAGAGGAGTGACGAACAACTCAGCCACCTCGTCAGGGTTCGCGGCGAGCATCGGCGCGCCGGTCACGGCACCTACGAACGCCCCGATCGCCTCAGGACGCGTCGCCCTCGTGGCGTAGGGCAGCTCGCCGAGCAGGCGCACGGCGCCTGGATCGAGCGCCACCTCCTCGGAGGCTTCCCGCAGCGCCGCTTCGAGCGGGGACTCCCCCGGCTCGAGACGCCCGCCGGGAAATGCGATCTCGCCCGGGTTCGAGCGTAGGTGCGTGGCCCTCCGTATCAGCACCAGGCTGATCTCGTCGCTCGCTCCCGAGAGGAGCGGAAGCAATACCGCCGCAGCCGGCCTCGACCCACTCTCGATGGGAACGGGGCCGCCGCCCGATACGCCGGAGTCGTTCGCGAAAGCTTGCTCGATCACATCGACCCGAGCCAGAGTCGCCGCCTCCAGAGGGCTCAGCCTGGCAAAAACGGCTTCGGGCTCCGCGACCACTTCGGCATCGGGTGGCCGTGGGATCTGTTGGCGGTACTCCCGCGAAGGACCCGGGCGATCCATCGTCATTCCCCTTCCGAGCCGAACAGCCGAGCCACAGAGAACACGTCCGCCACCGGAGGCGGACCCCTCCTCCGGTCAGCGCCGGCCGCGCCGTCGGCGCCGGCCGAACGGGCGGCCGGCCGGCGCCGGCGCCGCCACCATAAAGCGGTGCCCCAGGTCAAGAGTGTGACTGCTCCGAGCCCAGCCGCAACAAGGCCTTCGCTCAACCGATTCGGCCAGTACCAGATACGCACGTCGTGAGTGCCGGCAGGCACCGAGAGCGACCACATGACGCCGTCCGTCTCGTGCAGTTGAGCAGCGTGCCCATCGATCGAAGCGTGCCATCCAGGCACAGCGGTCACGCGCACCGTAAGCGTCGCGCCCCCCGAGCCTCTCGCCGTCTTTGTCGCGAAGTCGTACTCGGTCGCCGACGGTTGCCGCACCCGCGACACGCTCCCGCCACCAGAGAGAGTGAACCTTGCAGCACCGGGTACGAAGTACAACCGCTCCCCTGCTATGTCGGCAACAAACCTTGCCCCGGGAACGGGCCCAAGTCCCGGCAGAGCCAGCACGTAAGGCGTGCCGTACTTCCGAGCGAGTGCGGCCGTGTCGATGTCGGGCTCGAAGAAGCCGGCCCCACCCGCACCGGTCCCGGGCACGACGGCCGAGAAGTACGACTGAGGAAGCACGGGGTCGTGACCGGCGAACTCGGCCACCTGGTACCCGAGGTTCACCTCCGGATAGAAACCTACCGGCGAGAACTGCTGCGCGTTGGTCGAGTTCCCATCGTCGAGCCCGACAAGATCGGAACCTACGTAGCGATGCAGCTCCGAGATCGCCGGAGTGACCGGATAGAGCGTGTGGCTGTAGGAGTTGATGCCTACACCGGCGAACAGGAGGAACCCCGCGCTCCCGGCCCACAGCCCGCCCGCCATCAGCATTGGCAGAACCGCCCGGCCCCTGCCGTGCACCCGCGAACCGCCCCGCGCGTCAATGACGAGCAAGGCACCCCACGCGATCGCACAAACAGCACAGAGACCGACGAGCCCAGCTGGCCAAATCAGGCTCCGGTGGCGCACCGACGCCGCGGCCACCCCGGCCACCGGCCGGCTCGCAAGCACGGCCACGACAACCGCCATGAGAACGGTGGCGATCGCGAACACGCAGAACGCCGTCCGGGATCGCCATCGCGCGATGATCGTCTCGATGCCGATGCCCGCCAGCAGGCCGAGGGGCAAGCCGAGAACGGAGCGGAAACGCTCCCATTGCACCTGACCGGCGACGTGGTTCAAGAAGTCCTGTATCGGGTGAAACGAGCTCGTCTGGTACGCGACCACGAGAACCACGACGCACAGGGCTGCCAGGCTGAGCACGGTCGGGTGGCGCCACCATTTGACGACCGCCACCGCCGCGAGCACGAGCATGATCACTCCGACGTAAGACGCGCTCTCGTAGTAGTTCCATCCCTTCAATAGGAATGGGTTGGATCGCGTCGGTAGTCCGAAGTATCCCTGCGCCACTAGGAGCGACAGGCTCTTCGCTGGGAGACTCGGGAATCGGCCCTCAGTCCGCCGGTGAGCAAGCTCGAGGATCTGCAGGCCCGGCCACCAAAGCGGTAGAGCGAGCAATACGCCCACGATGCCTCCGCCGGCAACCCTCGAGAGCCCCCCGAACGAGAACGCCCGCGTGCCGGCCCCCCTCGCCGAGGATCGCCCGAGACGGCCCACTACCGCCGACGCCGCGACGAACACCACTGCCAGCACAGCGATGGCGACGGCGACGAAAACATTCCCCTCAGGAAAGCCGCCATAGAGGCAGAACGCGACGGAGAAGGCAAGTCCGAGGACATAGCGGAACCGACCCGGCCAGCGGTAGGCGAGGATGGCGAACGCCGCGATCCATCCGAGCCACGCCACGACGTCGGTCAGCGGCCAGGTGAGCCAATTCGCGAAGGCCCCCGACAACATGAACGAAATGCCGGCGAACGATGCCCCTAGGGGACGGAGCCCGAGGACGCGGGCGAGCACGTACGCCCCGATACCGGCAATGAGGAGCTTGACGATCACTGCGACGAAGAACGCATAGGTCAGCGGAACGGCGTAGCTGACGAGATCGGGCAGGCTCAGCACGGCCGATTCGAAGTTCAAGAACTGCGGCACTCCGAGGAGGGAGAGGTCATTCCACAGCGGGAAGTGCCCAGCGTGGATCTGAGTCCAATCGAAGAAATTCCAAGCGTTCATCTGCGAGACGACGTCGGAGTTCAGGTGATTGAACGGAGCCTTGCTATAGGCGCCTTTGCCAAGGCTCGTAAGTGGGATCACGAAGTCGAACGATCCGAATCGAGCTCCGTCGGTCAGCGCGGGCGACAGATACGCGAAGACCATCGCGAAGATGGACCCGAGCCCGGCGAGATCCCGCCAGCACCTCTGGGGCCACCCGAGCAGAGGCCGGATCGCCCGCCGGGGCAACCCATTCACCGCGTCAGCGCGCTCGCCCTCGATCACCGCTCCTCTCCCAGCCCGAAGCGGCAAGCCTAATGTGCCTCGGCTAACGCTCCACGGGACTCAGGGCGTATCTCGGGCTCTCCGGCCCGGCGCCGACGCACAAACATCGGGAGAACGCACCACAGCGCCATCGCGACGATGGTGAGGCCCGCGATGAGAAGCCCGACGCTGAAATCCCCTGGCCAATACTGGATCTGGACCGTCGAGTCACCGGCCGGGACAGTCACCGCCATCTCGAAGCGACCGTACCGCCTCACGCTCAACGCGTGGCCTGCATCGGTCACCTCGAAGCCCGGCACGTAGGTCAACCGCAACACGAGGACCCGCGCGGTGCCAGGCCCTTTCGGCACGGATACATGGACGAGCCAGAGGTTGTCGTCCGGTTGGCTCCACGATCGCACAGTGGCCGCCGTCGAAGTCGTGCCGGCGTCTTCGAAGGAGAAGCGCTCTGCTCCCCCCACCCGCACCAACCGCTCACCCGAGATCGTCGTGACGAGCGTTGTGCCAGCAGGAATCGGCCTTCCATCCTGCACGAGCAGGTACGAGATCCCGTAATCGCGGGCGACGGACGCGGATGTGATGTCCGGCATGTTGAGCGAGCTGAGCGACTTGCGACGGTGGCCGGAGCGGGGCGAGACGGGGAACGCACGCGCGACCGCGGCAGGAAGGATCGGGTCATGCGATGCGAATTCAGCCACGTGGTAGATGATGTTCAGGTTCGGGTAGAAGCCCAGCCTCGGCCAAATCTGCGGTGCGCTGGGGGAACCTCCGTCAAGGCCCACGAGATGAGAGCCGACGATGCTCTCGAGCTTCGTCACGCCCGGGTACGTCTGGATGCCGGTTGCGCCGTAGCTGTTCAAGCCGACGCCCGCGAACAGCAGGAACGCAGACTGGGCTCCGACGAGACCGAGCCCTATCGGTCGCCGCCAACGGGCGCTCAGAGGCCTGTTGTGTCGTCCGCCGGCAAGGAGAGCCACTGCCGAGCAAACGAGGACGATGGCCAGACCACACGGCCAGATCAAGCTGTGGAACCGCTCGGTTGCCTCGTAACCCCGCAAGTGCTCGGCCGCTGAGGCGAGAACGAGGAACGCCACGAGACCCGCTCCGATCAGGGATCCCACGAGGAAGGTCACGCGTGTTGACGGTCTCGGCCTTTGCGAGATCTGGTCGAGCCCGACCGCCGCGAGCACCGAGACCCCGAGACCGGTCACGAGGCGGATCCGGATCAGATGCACCGAGCCGAGACCGAACGCCTCGAGCAAGCTGCCCGCCAGGGCGGTGCCGCCGATCCGGAAGGTTGACAACAAGCACGCAAGAGTCAGGCCCGCCATTCCGGCCACCGCCGCCTGGCGGCGGGCCAGGAGCACTCCCACGAGCGCGAGAGCGATCGCGATCACACCGATGTACGAGACGGTCTCGTAGTAACTGATCCCCGGAAAGGCCGTGCTGCCCCGGATCGGAAGGCCGTAGTAACCCGGTGCGACCATGAGCGAGGCGAGCGAGACCGGCATTTCATGCGCTTTCCCATGGCCGGCGGCGTGGGTAGAGAGCCTCAGCAATTGCGCTCCTGGCAGGAGAAGCGGCGAGGCGAGCGCTACGCCGGCAACAAGGCCGGCGAGCGCCCGCGCCGAAGCGGCGATCGACACGCGCCGGCGTGTGAGGAGCAGCCCGGCGGCGCCTACGACGACGAAGGCGAGCAAGCCTCCGGCAAGGAGTGCGTACATCTCGGGGAAGCCGCCGAAGAAGGCGAACATCACCGAGAAGGCCAACAGCACCGGCCAGCGGCGGCGCGGATCTCGGTACGAGAGCAAGATGAGCGCGCAGATCCAAGGTGCCCAGGCAACAACTCCGGAAACGGACCAGCCGAGCCAGCTCGAGAATCCCCCCGAGAGCATGAACGAGATCCCGCCAAAGGTTGCCGGCAACGGGCGCGTGCCGAGCTGGCGACACAGTACGTATGCACCGGTACCAGCTAGGAGGAGTTTGGCGAACGCGACTAGGAGCCATGCGGCGCGGATCGGAACGGCGTAGCTCAACAGGTCCGGCACGCTGAACGCGGCCGACTCGAAATTGAACATTTGGGGCAGGCCGAGCATGTTGTAGGGGTTCCAGAGAGGCAGGTGGCCCGCGAGGACCAGCGCGCGGTCGAGGGTGTTCCAGGGGATTCCCTGGTTGATCAGGTCGCCGTTGACGCGGTTGTATACGGCCGCCTTCGCCAGGCTGCCAGGGTGACCGATCGTCCCATTCGCGCCGGCGTCATACGGCCCGAACGACCACCCGTCCTTCACGGCCGGCGACAGGTAGGCCATTGCGAGACCGACGACAGAAGCGAGCCCTGCTACGTCCCGCCAGTGACGCTGCCACCACCGGCGCTCGCGAGCGGGCTCGGCGACATAGCTCACGTGCGCCTCCGCACGCGTCGTACTGTCAGCCACGAAAACGGTGCGAACAGCAAGACCACACCCAGCAGCGCGAGCGCCTCACCGGTTCGCAGATGGCCGGGCCGGTACGACCAGACGATGGTCGACGTGCCACGGCCCACGGTGACCGAAGTGAACAGCGAACCGTCTGAGGGTGAAAGTGCAGCCGCTTGGCCGTTGACGGTGGCGCTCCAGCCAGCGAGACCGAGCTCGTCGCGCTGGATCACCGCGCGACCCTGACAGTTCGCGACTAGCTCGTCGAGGCCGGCCGGCGTCAGCCGGCACGATCCCTCAAGAGTCGAGTAGTAGGAGGTCACATGAGGCAGCTGCCAGATCGCCACCAGCCCGTCGTCGTAAACACGGGTCGCGCTCGGCACGTAAGCCGAGAGCCTGATGGCAGCGCCAATGACGATGTAGCGAACCCCGATCGACTCGAAGGCGGCGACGTTCTTGCCGAGCTCGGCAAGACCTGACGGGAAACCGGCATGGCGGCCGAAGATGGTTCCGAAGAACTCCGATCCCGCTCCGGAGTCGAGATGGTCGTGGACGTAATTGACGTACAGCTCAGGATCAGGGATGTCGAGGTAGTCGGCTGAGGCCAGCCCGAAGTACGAGCCGTAGTCCGGCGCGATCGGGCCGCCGTACTCCGGGCCGATGGCGGGATTCGAGTACAGCGAGTAAAAGCGCGCATCACCGAGATGGCCTTGCAGCCAGGTGACTGGCTTCATGTCGACGACCGGCGATCGCGTGGCCGCGAGCTCCGGGTACACGAAAGAACCGAATGCCTCGAAGAGGAGGATCCCACAGAGGCCGACTGCCGCGATCCGCCCGCGGAAAGCACCTACGACGGCCAGAGCCACGAGGATCAGCGCCGTGCCGATCAGCGCGCCGAACACATATGGCCGTGGGCTCGTCGAGTAAGGCCCGCCGGACATCACGAGATGGAGGACCTTTCGCGACGGTCCGGCTGCCAGCCCGAGGAGCAAGCCGCCCGTCGCTACTGCGAGCACCGGCAGATGCCAGCGACGCGCCCTCGAGCGGGAGCCCGAGTTGTCGAGCACTGCCTCTATACCAAGCGCCGCGAGAAGGACCGTCGCGAACTCGATCGAGGGCACCGCCGAGCGGAAGATGGCCGATTCGTTCACGTAGGGGACGTGAGAGAAGAGGTGTTGTACGGGGAGGTAGCCGAAGTTTCTCAGGGAAATCACGATCACCCACAGCCCGAGGAGCACACGGATGCCCGTCTCTCGCTTCGACAGTGCCAAGCCAGCGAGGCCAAGAACGAAGGCGCTCACGAGCACATAGCCGCTGTTGGTGATGAAGAGGTTCTCGATCGCCGCGCTGCCCCTCGGCACAAATGCCTTGAGCGGACCAGTGATGTAGGGATCGATCAGCGTCAGGAGGTTGGACGTGGGCAGGTGCACTTGGGCCATGCCGCTGTGCGCCCCGACGTTCCCCTCGGAGAGGTAGGAACGGAAGGCCAGGATGAGCGGGGCCGTGAGCAGCACGCCGCCCCCGCCGAGGAGCGAGAGCCGACCAGCGAGGCGACCGCGATCTTCCCACGTCGGCTGCGATACGACCCGCCACAGCGCCCATGCCACCACGAGGCCGTCGTCGAAGAATGCCGTCTCGGGGAAGCCGGCGGTGACCGACAATGCAAGCGCGGCCGGCAGGAGCAGCGTCCGCCAGTCGCCGAGTCCTCGCTCGCGCGCAACCTCTACGCCGAGGATGGCTGCTGGGAGAAGCGCCAGTGGATTGATCGCCGCGTGCTGGAACCAGGCAAACGTGCCGTCGAGGGCGAACACGATGCCGCCGGTGCAGGCGACGGCGTCGCGCGTCCCGAGGCGGCGGAGAAGGAAGTAAGTGCAAAGGCCGGTCGAGACCTCGAGGACGAGCCGGAAGGCGAGCTGCCCGCCCGACCACACGAGCAACAGTGTCAGCGGGAAGAAGACGGCTGCTTGCATCCCCGCCGCGAGGGGCGTCCCCAAGCCCTCGTAGGGGTTCCACCAAGGCACGTGCCCGTGCAGCCAGTCGAGCGCTGCGCGATGGCCGAGAGCTTGCGACGTCGCTCCGACGTTGATGTCGAGCGTCGACGCGCCCGGGAGCAGAGAGGCGCCCCTTGCCTGTGTCAGCCCGGCGTAGGTGACCAAAGGGTTCACGTCGGTGATGCCGACGAGCGCTGGGAAGTTGGCAACAAGGACGGCAACGGTGACGAGGAGGGGCCAGAGGTAGCGGGCTCCGGCTAGAGCGCCCGGGGCACCGTCGGGATCGGGCAGTCCGCCGTCAGACGCGTCGATACTGCGTCCTGAGTGCGGCACGGTTGGTCACGTTACGCGACAGGAGCCGGGGTCTCATCGACACCGGCTCCTGTCACAACTTGAATGGCAGCTGGTGAGCTGCCGAACGGCTTCAGCCGACTACATCATCCCCATGCCGCCGCCGGGGTTTCCCATCGGCGCAGGGCTGTTCTTCTCGGGCTTGTCGGCGATGAGCGCCTCGGTGGTGAGAAGCAACGCCGCGATCGATGCTGCGTTCTGCAGCGCCGAGCGCGTGACCTTCGCTGGGTCGGTGATGCCGGCCTTCACGAGGTCCTCGAGCTTGCCAGTGGCAGCATTGAGGCCAATATTGCCCTTGGCGTCACTGACCTCTCCCACCATCACCGCACCTTCGAGTCCGGCGTTGATGGCGATCCACTTGAGCGGCTCCTCGAGCGCCCGGTAGACCGCACGGGCCCCCGTCGCCTCGTCACCGCTGAGCGAGTCGATTACCTTCGTGAGCGCCGCACGGGTCCTGATTAGGGCAGTGCCGCCACCGGCGACGATGCCCTCCTCGAGCGCTGCACGGGTGGCGGAGAGGGCGTCCTCGATGCGGTGTTTTTTCTCTTTGAGCTCGATCTCGGTCGCGGCTCCGACCTTGACCACAGCCACGCCGCCGGCCAGCTTGGCCAACCGCTCCTGCAGCTTCTCGCGGTCCCAGTCTGAGTCGGTGTCCTCGATCTCACGCTTGATCTGTGCGATCCGGCCCTTGACGTCGGATTCGGCGCCAGCGCCGTCGATGATCGTCGTGTCGTCCTTCGTGACGACGACGCGCCGCGCACGACCCATCAGGTCGAGCGTCGTGTTCTCGAGCTTCAGGCCGACCTCCTCGGAGATGACCTGACCGCCGGTCAGCACGGCGAGGTCGCCGAGCATGGCCTTACGGCGCTCACCAAAGCCGGGGGCCTTGACGGCGACCGACTGGAAGAGACCACGGATCTTGTTCACCACGAGGGTGGCAAGTGCCTCGCCCTCGACGTCCTCCGCGATGATGAGGAGCTGCTTGCCGCTCTGCATCACACGCTCGAGCACGGGCACGAGGTCGTGGACTGACCCGACCTTCGAGTTGACGACCATGATATAGGGATCCTCGAGGACCACTTCTTGGCGCTCGGCGTCGGTCACGAAGTACGGCGAGAGATAGCCCTTGTCGAACTGCATACCCTCGGTGAACTCGAGCTCGAGACCGAACGTATTCGACTCCTCGACCGTGACGGTGCCGTCCTTGCCCACCTTGTCGATGGCCTCTGCGAGGACCTCGCCGATGTTCGTGTCAGCTGCCGAGATCGCCGCGACTTGGGCGATCTCCTTGCGACCGTCGATCTCGCGGGACTGGCCGTGAATCGACTCGACCGCAGCGGCCACTGCCGCCTCGATGCCACGCTTGAGCGACATCGGGTTGGCAACGGCGGAAACGATGCGCAGGCCCTCGCGCACAATGGCGCCAGCGAGCACGGTGGCCGTCGTCGTGCCGTCGCCGG
>PLDN01000092.1 GCA_003136185.1 Acidimicrobiaceae bacterium
ACTTCGATCATCCCTTCGTGTTGCTCATCCGCGACAACTCGACCGGAGCTGTCCTGTTCGAAGCAGTCGTGGCTAATCCAGGTCCGTCAACGTGATGGCACTCGCCCCCCCTTGGAGGATCAGCATGACTGGTCATCCCAACGACGAAGATCAATTGCTCGAGCAGATCGTGGAGAACATCCCTCACATGGTCTTCGTGAAAGAGGCGACGGACCTGCGCTTCGTCCGGTTGAATCGAGCCGCCGAGGTTCTTCTCGGTTACGGCCGGGAGGAGATGCTCGGTCTCCGTGATCACGACCTCCTCCCCGCCGACGAGGCGGATTTCTTCGTTGCGATCGACCGGCGGGTACTCGCCGAGCGATGCATGATCGAGATCGAGGCTGAGTTCGTACAGACGCGTCACAACGGCCGGCGGGTCCTTCACACGAAGAAGATCCCTATCTACGGTGGCGACGGGCGCCCGACGTACCTGCTCGGAATCTCAGAAGACATCACGGAGCGCTACGAGAGCGAGCTGGCCCTGACAGCAAGCCGCGAGGAAGCCGAACTCCACAACCGCGAGCGGGACGCAACCGTGAGGCTGCTGAAGCGCGTCGTCGATGAGCGCGAGATAGACATCGTCTTCCAGCCGATAGTCGACATCGAGTCGGAGCTCGTGGTCGGGATAGAAGCTCTCTCTCGCTTTGCGATGGAGCCGCCGCGCCCTCCCGACCACTGGTTCAACCTGGCCGCCAAACTCGGCCTTGGCGTCGAGCTGGAAATAGCAGCGCTCGACCGGTCGCTCCTCCACTTGGAAGCTCTGCCGCCCGGAGCGTTCCTCTCCCTCAACCTCTCGCCCGCGACACTCGTCTCGGACGAGCTGTTGTCGTTGATTGACCGGTACCCCGCCGACCGCATCGTGCTCGAACTCACCGAACACAATCGGATCGACGATTACGGCGAGCTGGAGCCTCGAATTGAGAGTCTTCGGCGCCGCGGAGCGCGGATCGCTGTGGACGACGCCGGAGCGGGCTGGTCGAGCATGCAGCACATAGTGCGGATCCGGCCGGAGCTGATCAAGATCGACATCGACCTGACGCGCGGCATCGACGCCAATCCGACCTGCCGGGCACTTGCAGCTGCCCTCGTGGCCTTCGCGGAGGAGATCGGATCGACGGTGGTTGCTGAAGGAATCGAGACGGCAGAAGAGCTCGGAACGCTCCGGGACCTCGGGGTTGCGCTCGGCCAGGGCTATCTGCTCGGCCGACCGCAGCACCTCCCCTTACCCGAGGTCCCGGCCACACCACGCTGACGGGCCGAGCCAAGCGCGGCTGCTGCACCCTCGCCGGCGTCAGCGCAAGGCTCGGCCCGTCAGCGGATGACGCGGTACTGAAACTCTCAGGCTACGTCCTCGAAGACGAGCACGTAGATGTCCTCGGAGTGAACGACCATCTCCACAAGGCGCCTCCCCTCGCGGCCTTCCGCGTTCAACATGGCTTCGAGGCCGCTCAGACCTGTCAGCCCATCGAGCTCCGACCAGCTGTCCCATCGCTTCACGGTGTAGGCCATTCCCGCAGTGCTACCACCAGTAAGAGATCACGAGTATTTGTGCAGTTCACGACGAGCGACCGACCGGCGATGGACCTCGTCCGGGCCGTCCGCGATGCGAAGAGTCCGCAGCCCGGCGTACATGCGCGCGAGGGGGACGTCCGGGCCCACGCCTGCACCGCCGAAGGCCTGGATGGCACGATCGACCACCCTCAGTGCCATTTGGGGAGCTAGCACCTTGATGCCCGAGATCTCCGTCCGAGCCGCCTTGTTGCCGAAGCGGTCCATCATCCACGCCGCATGGAGCACGTACCAGCGCGCTTGATCTATCTCGAGGCGCGAGTCGGCGATCCATTGCTGGATCACTCCCTGCTCTGCGAGGGACTGGCCGAAGGCACGGCGTTCGGTCACGCGCCGGCACATCAATTCGAGTGCTCGCTCAGCCACACCGACGGCCCGCATGCAGTGATGTATCCGCCCGGGGCCGAGCCGCGCCTGCGCGATCGCAAACCCCCCGCCCTCTTCGCCGAGCAGGTTGGCCTTCGGCACCCGTACTGAGTCGAACTCGATCTCGCAGTGGCCTTCCTGATCGGTGTACCCGAAGACAGTGAGATTGCGGACAATACGGACTCCCTGCGTGTTAAGAGGTACCAGCACCATGGACTGCTGGCGATGGGGGGCTGCAGTCGCATCGGTCTTTCCCATGAGGATCGAGATCTTGCAGCGGCTATCAGCGGCTCCGGAGATCCACCACTTCCGCCCGTCGATCACGTAATCGTCGCCATCTGGCCGTATCGAAGTCTCGATGTTCGTTGCGTCCGAGCTCGCCACCTTCGGTTCCGTCATCGCGAAGCACGACCGGATCTCGCCCTCGAGCAGCGGGTAGAGCCACTCTTCTTGCTGGGTTGGACTACCGAACATTGTGAGGATCTCCATGTTCCCGGTGTCCGGTGCGGCGCAATTGATCGCCTCAGGCCCGAGCGGCGAGCGGCCGGTTATCTCCGCCAGCGGGGCGTAATCGAGATTCGTCAGCCCAGAGGTCCACTTGGTCTTGTGGGGGAGGAACAGGTTCCACAATTCCCGACGGCGCGCCTCTTGCTTCAGGACCTCGAGGATCTCGGGATGATGGTGGGGATCGCCCGACGCGACGATCTGGCCCTCAGCGACCTCCTCGTTTGGATACACATACTGATCCATGAACTCGAGCAGTCGTTCCCGGTAGTCCTGAGCGACTGGAGACAGTTCGAAATCCATCTGTCCTCCTTCGTGCAATCTGCTGTCCGTGAGCGTGCCAGAGCGCCTGGCGTCCCGCCAAACGACGCTCGACCAGCACCCTGTGACGCGCGGTGACCAACGGGCGCACGTGCGGAGGCTGAGTACCTGTCCGGCAGGTTGTAGCTTGGCCGGGTCATGGCGAACCGTATGGAGATCGAGCTGACGAGCGCCCGGGGCGATGAGACGTTCACATGGCGCGCCGCCGGCGCGCGCCAGCCTCGCGGCCTCGTACCCGCTTCGCTGCTGCCACCCCGATCGAAGGTCGGGGACGTGCTCCGCGCGGAAGTGGAAATAGAGATCGAAGGCATCACCGTCGTGTCCATCCTTCCCCCGAAGGAGAAGGCGCCTGAGACCGGCCGCATCGAGCTTCTCGCCTCCTCGCACGACACGCCGCTCGTGACAACGGTGCTCGCCTCTCGCTCCGATCGGCGCGGCTCGCCCGAGCGCGACGGCGAGCGAAAGCCTCGCCGTGGCTCCGGAGACAGGGACGGAAGGCGTCGGGAGTCAGAGGGCGGACCGCGTCGCGACGACGCCGCCCGTCGAAGTGCTTCGCCGTCTGCTCGTCGAGACGACAGCCGCCGGCCCGAGAGCGGTGACAGGGTTGGGCCACCTGCCGAGGGCGCCCGCAGCGATGCCCTGGCGAGCCGTCGACGCCCGGAACGAACAGCTACTGCTCCAGCCGGCGGGCGGCGAGACTCGGCGCCCGGCAGGACACCTGCGCGGAGAGGTCCGGTCCGTTTCGAGCCCGGTACGGCCCATCGTGACGAGCTCTTCGCCGCACTTACGCCCGAGCAACGCGCGATCGCCGAGCGGCTCGCGCTCGGGGGCTTACCCGCTGTCCGCAAGGCGCTCACGGACG
>PLDN01000110.1 GCA_003136185.1 Acidimicrobiaceae bacterium
CGCCACCTGGTAGAGCAACGGCTGAAAGGTGTTGTAGGTGTGCCGGTCGACAACGGTGATGTCGAACCCGTCCACCTCCCGAGCGCGGGCAAGCACGTCGCAAGCAGCCAAGCCGGCAAAACCTGCCCCGACGATCGCCACCTTCCGCCGCCCGGCTCCCGTCGCGGTGGATGGCGTCTGNNCCGGCAATCGAGTATCCAACGGCGCGGCCGGTCACCTCCTCGCCGAGACGATCGGGAGTGAGCGCGATGTAGAGCGGGAAGATCGTTGCCGAGCCGAGGCCTGCGATAGGCAAACCGATGACCGCGAGCGCGCCTGGGAGCAGCCAGAACAGAGCCATACCGGCCATGAACAGCAGGCAGCTCACCTCCAGTATCCGTGCGGGGTGCCAGGGGTGCGGGACCGCCAGCCCGAGCCGGCCGANNGTCCGGCTTCAGCGGCGGTATACGCCATGAACGCGAAAGTCGTCGCCGCCAGCCCCGGCCACTGCCGCCGGTTCGTATTGCCGCGACGATCAGTCGTGGCGCCTTCTAAGACTGGCTGAGGCGCAGGGTCGGTTGTCCGGACCGGCGAAAGGGGCGCCATCGCCGCGAAGGGCACGAGAACAGCAGCGGCACCCGCTACGACGCCAACGGCCGCCCGCCAGTCACCGCCTGCCACGAGTGTGGCGACGAGGACTGGTCCAAGGGTCCCGCCGATTGCCCAGCTCGCATGCAAGTAACCCAGCCTGCGCACCCCACCGTCCACAGCCGCGACCGCGTTGAGTACGGCATCGAGCACGCCTTTCACGAGGCCGAGCAGGCAGAAAGAGGCGAGGATGATCCACCAGCTCGGAGCTAGCGCCCAGCCGAGCAGCGAGCCGAGGCCGACGATGATGCACCAGAGCAGCGTGGCCCTGAGGCCGATCGCGCGCTGGATTCGGTCGCCCACGAGGCCACCGACCAGGTAAAGGGCCGTACCCGCAAGGACGAGCTCGCCGAGATCGGCCAGCGGACGATGCAAGCTGCGACGCATGGTCGGCCACAGCACGCCGACAAGGCCGTCGGGTATTCCGAGGATCACGACAAAGGACCCGAACTGGACTATCGCCCCGGCTAGGCGGCGGTCGGGGCGCCCAGGCGGGGAGGTGGCCATTGCCGGGCTAGTACAGCGCCCTACGAGGCTCGATGCCAAGTCCGACCTGGGAGGATGATGAAGATTGTGGGAGATCTGAGGAGTTTCTAAGGGTCGAGCGCGATACTCAGAGCGTGACTATGTCCAGCTCAACCGACAACCAGTCCTTACCTCAAGGCCCCGCGACACCCCGACACGGTCGGCGCGTCGTCCGGATCGTGCTCGCGACCGCACTTACAGGTGGCCTGGCGGCGGGAGTATTCACGATCGCCGACGTGGCGGCGTCGGGGTCTGCCAGCAAGGTCCCTACCGATCAGTCCAAGTCGCTCGTGGCCGCGACGAGCAAGCCATCGGCGAAGACACCGGCGCCTCACGCCCGCTCGGGGTGGGTCTCAGGGCGAGGCTTCGCACGCCCCGGCGGCGTCAGCGTGGGCGGAATCGGTGGCACCGGCGTAATCGGTGGCACCGGCGGGCTGCTCAGCGGGAAGGTCACGGCACTCGGTTCGGACACGATCACGATCGCGAGCGCTGCAAACGGCTCACAGGTCATCCACACCAACGCTTCGACGCAGTACGACACGATGCTGACGAAGGGCACCTCGAAGATCGTCTCGGTCGGAGAGAAAGTTGCAATCGACCTCGCTCAGTCCGTCACGCCGGTCTCGCCGCCCGAGTCGCCACCGATCGGCGGTGCTCCGACGAGCGGCGGTGCTCCGACGAGCAGCAGCGCGCAAACGAGCGCCGGCGCCCCAGTGGGCACGACGGTGTCGAAGACGCCGGTCGCGTCGGCCGTCGTCGTGATCGAGCCCTGGGCCGTCGGGAGCGTGGTCTCGGCCTCATCCAGCAAGATCGTCGTGAAGGACCTCGGGGGCCTCGAACAGGACATCGATGTCAACGGCTCGACCAGCTACTCCGAGGCAGGCACTTCGGTCGGTGCCTCGTCTGTCACTGCCGGTGAGCAGGTCTTCGCCTATGGGGCCGTGGCGTCGGACCCGACGCAACTGCACGCCTCGGACGTCGTCGTGGTTGGCCCGGGCGAGAGCGGAATCGTGACCGCAGTCTCCGGCACATCGATCACGCTCCGCACCGATAACGTGACCGAGACGGTCACGACCGACGCCGGGACGATCTTCCGGAACGGCAACACCTCCTCGTCGCTCAGCCGCCTCAAGAAGGGTGATCTTCTCCGTGCGATCGGGACCTCGACTTCGAAGGACACGTTCGCTGCCTCCGCCGTGACGTTCATCGCTCCCCCGACGGTTATGCCGGGTGGCAGTACGGGCTCGGGTTGGACCGGGCGAGCACGCGTCAGCACACGCGGTCCCGGTGCCTCAGCGTTCGGCGCGTCCGGGGGTCAGCTGAGCGGGTTCTCCAGCTTCCAAGGACACGCCGGTTCGGTGATCGAGTCCCTCATCGGCTCCGCCCTCGGGTCCTGATCGGCCAGGAGGGCGCTCGGCGAGCGCTCAGGTCTGTCCTGCGCCCGGTGGTGCCGACGGGAAGACCGGGTCTCGGCGTTCCTTCAGAGCTGCCAGGCCTTCGGCGGCGTCGGGGGAGGCAAAGCCGAGCATCTCGAGCGCGGCGGACTCGCCGAACGTCGGCATCGCAAGCCTGAGCCATCCGTTCAACGCCCTTCGGGTCCACTGCACCGCCGTCGCGCTCCCAGCCGCCAGCCTCGCGCCGACTGCGAGCGCTTCGGTGAGCACATCGCCATCCGGCACGCATCTCGTCACGAGCCCTATGCGCTCGGCCTCGGCGCCGGTCATGAAGTCCGCTGTCATCAGGTAGTACTTGGCCTTGGCCATGCCGCACAGGAGCGGCCAGATCAACACCGCATGGTCGCCGGCCGCAACGCCGAGGCGGGCGTGGCCGTCGGAGATCCGCACGGTCTCGCCTGCGATCGAGATGTCGGCGAGCAACGCGACGGCGAGACCCGCTCCAACCGCCACGCCGTTGATGGCAGACACGATGGGCTTGCGAGCCTCCACCATGGCCTGTACCAACGCGACCGCGTCCTGCGACTGCGTCACGAGCGCGTCGTAATCGGCGGTCATCTCCTCGATCATCTCAAGGTCTCCTCCAGCAGAAAAACCTCGGCCGG
>PLDN01000051.1 GCA_003136185.1 Acidimicrobiaceae bacterium
CGCATGTGCCTCGTCGAGGTCTCGAGCCCACGCGGCCCGAGCTTGCAGCCGGCGTGCTTCGTCTCGGTGGCCGACGGCCAGGAGATCCACACGTCATCTCCGACCGCCCGCAAGGCGCAAGAGGGCGTGCTCGAGTTCCTCCTCGTCAATCACCCCCTCGACTGCCCAGTGTGCGACAAGGGCGGCGAGTNNTCCAGTGCGCGCGCTGCACGCGTTTTGCTGAGGAGATCGCCGGCGAGCCGCTCATCGACTTCTTCAGCCGTGGTGACATGATCGAAGTAGCGGTCTTCCCAGAGCGACCGTTCACTTCGTACTTCTCCGGCAACACCGTGCAGATCTGCCCGGTCGGTGCCCTCACCTCGATTCCCTACCGCTTCAAGTCGCGACCCTGGGACTTAGAACAGGTCGAGACGACCTGCACGCTCTGTGCCGTCGGCTGCCGGGTCGCCATGCAGTCCTCCGCCGGCAGGGTCGTCCGGTTCCTCGGCATCGACACCGGTCCTGTGAACCAGTCGTGGCTCTGCGACCGAGGCCGGTACGGCTTCGAGGCCATCCACGCGAAGGATCGGTTGACAGAACCTCTCTTGCGCCAGGAGGGCGAGCTCTCGCCCGTCACGTGGAACGACGCGCTAGGTGAGGTGGCCGCCGGCATCCGCCAAGCGTTGTCGTCGCAAGGCCCCGCCTCGGTTGGAATCATCGGCGGCGCACGCCTTCCGAACGAGGACCAGTACGCCTGGTCGAAGCTCGCCCGTGCTGTCATCGGCACTGACAACGTCGACGCCCAGCTCGGTGACGGCCTGCCGGCCGAGCTCGTGGCATCGCTGCCGCAAGCGACGATCGACGACGCCTGCTCGGCGAAAGCGGTCATCGTCTTGTCGGGCGACCTGCGCGAGGAGCTCCCCGTGCTGCACCTGCGGTTGCGCACGGCTGCGGCGCACGATGGCTTGAAGATCATCGACCTCTCGCCGGTGCCGACGTCGCTCGCGGATGTGGCGGCGGCGGTCGTCCCCGGGCGGTCAGGCGAAGCCGCCAGTTTGGCGGAGGCCCTCGTGGCTCCCGAGGACTTGGTTCCCGAGGTTGGCGGCGTGAGCACCTCGGCGGTCGCCGCAGCTCGCGCCGTGCTTTCGGGCTTGGCCGGCAGCGACGTCGTCGTCGTGCTCGGGCGAACGTCGGTCTCCGAGAGCGGCGAGTCCCTCGCGGCAGCAGCAGCTGTGCTGGTGGCAGGGCTCGAAGGAGTCCGCGTCCTCCCGGCGTTGCGCCGGTCGAACGTGCGCGGTGCGCTCGACATGGGGCTCGCGCCAGGGATGCTCCCGGGCCGGGTCACGCTCGAAGCCGGCCGTGAGTGGTACGAGGAGCAGTGGGGGACGGTCCCCCGGTCTGCCGGCCTCGACACACGGGCCATGCTCGAGGCCGCCGCGGCCGGAGCCTTGCGGGCGCTCGTGCTCGTCGGTGCGGACCCGTTGGTCGACTTCCCCGACCGTGACCTCGCCACCCGGGCGCTCGAGGCGGTCCCTTTCCTCGTCGCCATCGACACGCTCCCGTCTGCCTCGGCTCAGCTGGCCGACGTGGTCCTTCCTGCTGCAGGTCTCGGCGAGCGAGCAGGCACCACCACGAACATCGAAGGCCGGGTCTCGCGCCTTTCCCAGAAGGTAGTCGCGCCAGGCCTCGCAAGGGCCGACTGGGTGATCGCGTCCGAGATAGCGGAGCGGTTGGGCTACGACCTCGGTTTCGACCACATCGAAGGGATCTGGGAGGAGATCGAGGAGGTGGCTCCGGCACACCGCGGCGCGACCGTGGATGCGGTTTACGGGCGCAGCGGTTCAGACGGCGTGGTCATACCGGTCGGTGCGGTCGGGCTCGGGCAGATCGGGTCCGGCCCGAACAACAAGGCGATCAGCAAGCCTCTCGACCCGATCGCGACGCCAGGGATCGACTCGGTCAACACCCAGGGTGCACCGCTCTCGACCGGTGCGGCAGAGATCTCGAGCGGAGACGTAGCCGAGTCGATGGAGATCGAAGGGCTCATTACCTCGACGCCCAGCCCCGTGCCCGAGCTGCTTGCCGAAAGCGTCACGCTCCCTAACGGCGCTCAGCGGCCTCAGCTGGTCACGTTCGATGCCTCACGCTGGCCGGCACCGGCGGTCCCGTTGGCGGACTCGTACTCGCTGAGGCTTGTCGCGTTCAGGTCGCTCTACGACCAGGGGACGCTCGTGCAGGCCTCGCCTTCGCTCGAACGACTGGCACCGAGCCAGCAACTGCACATGCGGCCGAAGGAGGTCGAGCAACTGGGCGTCGTGTCGGGCGACAGGGTGCGGATTCGCTCAGCCCGCGGGGAGCTCATAGTGCCCGTCGTGGCCGACGAGCGCGTGCCTGCTGGCGTTGCCACGATCGGTCTCAACCTCACTCCCGTCGATCAGCCGGGAGCCACGTCGCTCCTCGACAGCGACGAGCCGGCGCAGATGGTCAGAGTCGAGACGGTGGAGGACTGATGGGGGACCCGCTCTTCGCCCATGGGGTCGGCCTCGCAGTACTGATCATCGCCATCGTCAAGGTGGTGGTCGTATTCGCCGTCTTGATGGTCGCGGTCATGTTGATGATCTGGATGGAGCGCAAGGTCATCTCGGACATGCAGAACCGGATCGGGCCCAACCGCGCTGGTCCCTTCGGTCTCCTGCAGTCCCTCGCGGACGGCATCAAGCTCTTCTTCAAAGAGGACCTCCTGCCGGACAAGGCCGACCGCGTCGTGTTCCGGCTGGCTCCTTACCTGACCCTCGTCCCTGCCTTCTTGATCTTTACGATCGTCCCAATCGGCGGCGCGGTCGACATCGCCCACCACGCCTTCGACCTGCAGGTGGCCGATCCGCCGATGGGGATCCTCTTCCTGCTCGCTCTCTCGTCGGTGTCGGTCTACGGGTCGATGCTGGCGGGTTGGTCGTCAGGATCGAAGTACCCACTGCTCGGCTCGGTGCGCGCGAGTGCGCAGATGATCAGCTACGAGGCGGCGATGGGCCTCGCCGTCGCGGCGGTCGTGCTCGAGGACCACACGCTCTCTACGAGGGCCATCGTGGCGGCGCAATCGGCGAGTGTCTTGCACTGGGGTGTGATCCAGACCGGCATCGTGCCGTTCCTCATCTTCTGGGTCGCCGCCACCGCCGAGCTCAACCGGCCGCCATTCGACCTCGTCGAAGGCGAGCAGGAGCTGGTGGGCGGCTTCCATACCGAGTACTCCTCGATCCGTTTTGCCCTCTTTTATCTGGCGGAATTCATGAACATGATCACGATGTCGGCGATCATGGTGACGCTGTTCTTCGGAGGTCCTGACGGCCCGGGCTTCCACTTCCTCCCGTGGGTCTGGCCGATCCTGTGGTTCGTCGGGAAGACCTTCGTCTTCCTCTACATCTACATCTGGATCCGAGCGGCCCTTCCGAGGTTGAGGTACGACCAGCTCATGGACCTCGGGTGGAAGCGGCTGATCCCGTTGGCGCTCGGATGGCTCCTCATCATCGCGGCGTTCCGGGTGGACGACGTCTGGGGCTTTGCAGTCTTCGCCGGCTGTTTGCTGGCGGCGGCGGCTTTGGGGCAATCGATCCGGGTGGGCCAGCGCCGGCGACAGATCGAGGCAGAGACAACGGGCGAGGGGCGGGCGGCTCGCGCGGCCAAACAGGTGCAGCTGCGAGCGTTGGCTGCCCGGAGTGAGGAAGGGGGCGCGCGGTGACGTTGCCGAGTTTCTTCGGGGGGTTCAAAGTCACCCTCAAGCAGGTCCTCGAACCGCGCGTCACGCACCAGTACCCGAAGGTCAAGCGCGAGAAACCGCCCCGCCTGCACGGACGCCACGTCCTCAACCGGTACGAGGACGGAATGGAGAAATGCATCGGTTGCGAGCTGTGCGCTGCTGTGTGCCCGGCCGACTGCATCTACGTCCGCGGGGCGGACAATCCTCCCGACGCCCCCGTCTCGCCCGGTGAGCGCTACGGGTTCGTCTACGAGATCAACTACCTCCGCTGCATCCATTGCGACCTGTGCGTGGAGGCCTGCCCGACCGAGGCCATCACCGAGTCGAAGATGTTCGAGTTCTCGTTCGTCAACCGGGCCGACGCCATCTACACGCGCGAGGAGCTGATCGTCGACGACGAAGGCATGCCGAAGAAGATGCCGTGGGAGGACTGGCGAGAGGGCGAGGACAAGCACACCTCCGCCTGGATGAGGGCGACGTCCCCCTCCGGCGCGGCGGCCTACGAGGGCGAGGTCCAATGGTCGGGCGAGCTCGGCTACGGAGTGCGCCCGCCCGAGGGCGGTCAGAGTGGCAAGAGGGACGACGAGGCGACGGGAAACATCTCGATCCGCAAGGTGGAAGCGCGCAAGATCCCACGGCGTGCGGGAGGAAAAGTCGTCTGATGGGCCACCTCGTCCTCGCCGCCACGGTCCCCGACGCGGTCACATTCGCCATCGCGGCCGTGATCACCGTCACCGGGGCACTCGGCGTCGTGCTGTCGCGCAACCCGGTCCACGCGGCGCTCATGCTCATCATGACCTTGTTCGGCGTGGCGGTGCTCTTCGTCGAAGAGGACGCCCAGTTCCTCGCGGCCGTGCAGGTCATTGTCTACGCCGGCGCCATCGTCGTGCTGTTCTTGTTCGTGATCATGTTGCTCGGGGTCGACCGTCTCGAGTCCCTCGCCGCTGAGCCGATGCCGGCGCAACGTTGGGTGGCGCTCGGGCTGGGGGTCCTCGGGCTTGCCGAGATCGTCCTCCTTTCTCGCGGCAAGTGGCCGCTCGGGGCGCACTCGGTTGCCGGAACCGTCAACGGCGCGGGGCAACAGAACGTCTCCGTGCTCGGCAAGGCGCTGTTCACGACGTACTTGCTGCCCTTCGAAATCACCTCCGCCCTCCTTGTCATCGCCGTGATCGGCGCGGTGGTGCTTGCCCGCCGCCCTCGGACGGCCGGCACGGCGGAGATAGAGGATCATGCAGAGGCGGAGGACACATGAGCGTCCCAGCGAGCTTCTACCTGACGCTGTCCGCTCTGTTGTTCAGCATCGGCGCCGTCGGGCTCCTCATCCGGAGAAACGTCCTCGTGATGTTCATGTGCGTCGAGCTCATGCTCAACTCCGCCAACCTCGCCTTCATCACGTTCGCGCGTGAGCTGAACGACGTCGGGGGCCAGATCGCCGTCTTCTTCGTCCTCGTGGTCGCAGCAGCCGAGGTCGTCGTCGGGCTCGGGATCATCGTCGCAATCTTCCGCCGCCGTGTCGGTGCCACGGCCGACGACATACATGTGATGAAGGGCTGAGCCTCGACGTGATCCGCGCCGCATTCCTCATCCCTTTGTTCCCGCTCCTCGGGTACGCCATCTTGGCCCCGCTCGGCCGCCGCATTGGCAACCCGCTCGCCGGGTGGATCGCGACCCTGCTGGTGGCAGCGAGCTTCGTGACGACGATCGTCGTCTTCGTCAGCTTGGCCGGGCGGGCCCCTCGCAACCGGAGCTACACCCAGAACTGGTGGACCTGGTTCTCGGTCGACCGGCTGCACGTCACCGCCGGCATCCTCGTCGACCCGCTCTCGCTCACGATGGCGCTCTTCGTCACCGGCGTGAGCACGCTCATCCACCTGTACTCGATCGGCTACATGGAGCACGACGGCCAGTTCCCGAAGTTCTTCATGTACTTGAACCTGTTCGTCGCGTCGATGCTCCTGCTCGTCCTCGGCGGCAACTTCGTGATGACCTTCCTCGGCTGGGAGGGCGTCGGCGTCTGCTCGTACTTCCTGATCGCTTTCTGGTTCGACCGCCCGAGCGCCGCGAGCGCCGGCAAGAAGGCGATGATCTTCAACCGCATCGGCGACGCCGGCTTCCTGCTGGCGATGTTCCTGATCTTCGAGCGAACCGGCTCTCTCCAGTACCAGACGGTCTTTGCCCGCCTTGGACTCATCGGCGAGCCCTCACTTGTGGCGATCGCGCTTTTGTTGTTCCTCGGCGCCGTAGGCAAGTCGGCCCAGCTGCCTCTTTATCCGTGGCTGGCGGACGCGATGGAAGGCCCGACGCCGGTCTCGGCGCTCATCCACGCGGCGACGATGGTCACCGCCGGCGTCTACCTGATGTGCAGGATCAACCCGATCCTTTACCGCGCGCCTGACGCAGCCCATGTGGTGGCGATCGTCGGGGGGCTCACTGCCTTCCTCGGCGCCACCATCGCCTGTGCGCAGAACGACATCAAGAAGATCCTCGCCTACTCGACGATCTCCCAGCTCGGCTTCATGTTCATGGCGGCCGGCGTGGGCGCCTACGTGGCGGCCATCTTCCTCATGTTGACGCACGCGTTCTACAAGGCGTTGCTGTTCCTCGGAGCCGGATCTGTCATCCACGCCATGAACGACGAGCAGGACACCAAGGCGATGGGCGGGCTGCGGAAGGTCATGCCGATCACGGCGATCACGTTCATGATCGCGTGGCTGTCGATCGGGGGCTTCCCGTTGCTATCCGGCTTCTGGTCGAAAGGCGACGTCCTGACGAACGTCTACGGCTTCAGCCCGGCGCTCTACGTGCTCGGCGCGTTGACGGCAGTTCTCACCGCCTATTACCTCGGACGCTGCTACATGCTCGTATTTTCGGGGGAGGCGCGGTGGGTCGAGGCACGGCCGAGTGGTGACGGGAGAGGCCACGGTCGCCTCGATCCTCGCGACCCGAGCTGGGTCATGACGCTTCCTCTCGTCGTGCTGGGGTTCTGCTCGGTCTTCGGCGGTCTGATCAACCTGCCGTTCCACCCCAACTTCGTCTTCCTCGAGCGCTGGCTCAACCCGGTCGTCGGCCGCACGTTGTTCAACCCCCACCTCGGGACAGGCGCTCAGGTGCTGTTCGCGGTGGTCGACGCCGTCCTCGCACTCGCCGGCATCGCACTTGCCTTCACACTCTGGCGCACAGCAGTCAACCGGCCCGAGATCGAGCCGACGTTCCTTCAACGCGCCTGGTACATCGACTTCGGCTACGACCGCCTCATCGCCCGCACCTCAACGGTGATGGCAGGCGTGATGTCGACGGTCGTTGACAACAAGATCATCGACGGAGCGGTCAACGGGGTCGCCTCTGTCTTCCGGACGAGCGGTGGGGTCGTTCGGCGGGTGCAGACGGGCTACGTCCGCAACTATGCCCTCGGAATCATGGCGGGTGCCGTCCTGCTCCTCGCTTATGTGCTCACGAGGACGGTCTCATGAACCCGGGCTTCCCCTTCCTCACGGTGCTCGTGCTCCTTCCAGCCGGAGCGGCCCTTGTCGCGGCGCTCATCCCTGGCCGCTTGCACGGGCTGATCCGGGCGGTCGGTTGGGCGGGCTCGCTCGCCACGCTTGGCTTTGCCGTCGCCACGACTGTCGAATTCACATCCGGTCAGGGTGCATACCAGATGGTGACGGTCCATCCCTGGATCCAGTCGCTCGGGATCTCGTGGTCGCTTGGCGTCGATGGCATCTCGCTCTTCCTCGTTCTCATGACCGCCGTGCTGTTCCCGATCGCCATCGCGGGCTCCGGCAAACAGAGCACAGATAAGTCGTTCATCGCGTGGATGCTGCTGCTCGAGGCCGGTTGCGTCGGGAGCTTCCTCTCGATCGACGTGCTGTTGTTCTTCCTCTTCTTCGAGCTGACTCTCGTGCCCGTCTACTTCCTGATCGCCGGCTGGGGACACGAGAAACGGGGATACGCGGCAACCAAGTTCTTCCTCTACACCCTCGCCGCGTCGGCATTCCTGCTCGTCGGAATCCTGGCTCTCGTCGCGATTCATGCCAACCAGACCGGGGTGACCACCTTCGACGTCCGCGCGCTCGCCACGACTCAGTTGTCGGGGCCGGCCGGCATCCTGCTGTTCCTCGCGTTCACAGCAGCCTTCGCCGTGAAGGCACCGATCTTCCCATTCCACACGTGGTCACCGGATGCGTACCGCGAGTCTCCTGCGGCCGGTGCGGTTGTCCTCGCTGGAGTGATGGCCAAACTTGGGACCTACGGAATCGTCCGTTTCGATCTGGAACTGTTCCCGAAAGCCGTCGTCACCCTCGCGCCACTCCTGCTAACGCTCGGCGTCATCGGCATCATCTACGGCGGAATCGTCGCAGCGGTCCAAAAGGACCTGAAGAGGCTCGTCGCGTACTCCTCTCTTGCACACCTCGGATTCATCGTCGTCGGGGCGTTCGCCCTGACCGGCCCGGCTCTCTCCGGCGCCGTGCTGCAGATGGTGAACCACGGCATCTACACCGCCGCGCTGTTCCTGTTGATCGCGATGATCTACCGACGGCTGGGGTCGTTCTCGACGGCCGATCTGACGGGACTGCAGTCGAAGGCGCCGGTGCTGGCCGGAGTTTTCACGTTGACGATGCTCGCCTCGATAGGAGTACCAGGCCTCAACGGCTTCGTCGGCGAGTTCCTGATCCTGTCCGGGACATTCCTGACTCACCGCTGGTGGGCAGTCGTCGCGACCGGCGGTGTCATCGTGGCGGCGATCTACCTGCTTTGGGCCTACCAGCAGGTCTTCCACGGGACCCCCACCGCACGTGAAGCGGCGTTCACCGAAATGACCTTGCGAGAGGGCCTCTACATGGCACCGCTCGTCATCATCATCGTGTTGCTCGGCGTGTTCCCCGGGCCCGTACTGAACCGGATCTCGCCCTCGGTCGACATGCTGATAACCCACGTCGAGCAGGTCGCACACCCGAAGATCCCGGTCAATGGGCAGCCCATCCACCTGACGGCGAAGCCGACGGGGGCCAACCAGGCCGAGACCGAGGGGGCCAAATGAGGGCGCTCGAGGGAGTGATCGGGGCAGCCAGCGCGAACGGCTTCACGCTGCCGCACATCGACTACACGGCTCTTCTGCCGGAGCTGATCCTCATCGGCGGAGCGCTCTTGCT
>PLDN01000131.1 GCA_003136185.1 Acidimicrobiaceae bacterium
CGCTCCCGTTTCTCAGTTACGGCGGATCGGCCTCCTTCGCGTTCTTCGCGGCGATCGGTCTCGTACTCAACGTAGAGATGCGTAGGCTGCCGCGGCGGGAAGCGAGAGGGACCTGGTGAGCGAGACCGAGACCGACGACCTAGCTGGCGCCGCTGACGCTGACGCTGTATCGGCCCCAGCGTCCGGAGAAACGGACGCTGGTTCCGACATCAGCATCGCGGACGACCTGAGCGCCGCGGGTGCAGGCGCGGCAGGGCAGGCGGCGGAGGAGGACTCGGCGGCGGATGATGAAAGCGGCGAGGCGGAGGTGGCGCCGGAAGAGGCCTCCGTTTCTGAGGAGGCCGAAGACGACGACAGCTCGGACGACGAGTCCGAAGACGAAGACGACGAGGCCGAAGACGAAGACGACGAGTCGCCGCGGCCGGAACCTATGTCGCAGATGCTCTTCGTTGACGTGGCGCTCGTTCTGCCTTCCACGCATCCCGTGGTCATCCTGCAGGAAGCGGAGATGCCATACAGGGAGCTTCGCATTCCGGTCGGTGGAGCCGAGGGGGTGGCGATCGGGTACGCCGCCAGGCAGGTGGCGACGCCACGGCCGCTCACGCACGAGCTGATCTCGAAGCTGCTCGACGCCTTCGACTTGTCTCTCGACGCGGTCCACATCACCTCGGTCGAAGGAGCGAACTTCCTCGCCGAGCTCGTTGTGTCCGGGCACAGCGGCGTCCGTTCCATCGACTGCCGGCCCTCGGACGGCATTGCGCTCGCGCTCCGCCGGCAGATCCCCGTGCCGATCATGGCTGCTCCGCATGTGCTCGAGCTCGCCGGAGGCGGATCCCCCTCCGGCAACTAGCGCTAGTTGCGTAGAGCTAGGCGGATGCGGGACTGAATCCGCTCGAGGACCCCATTACCTGGGGCGGTGCGGTCTGGACGGGGTCAGCACCCTCGTTCGAGATCCGCATCAGCAGCGCAATCAGGATGAAGTTGGCGATGAGCGATGAGCCTCCGGACGACACGAACGGCAATGTGATGCCGGTGAGCGGTAGGAGCCGCGTCACGCCAGCCATGATTATGAAGGCTTGGAAGCCGATCACGACTGTGAGGCCTAGCGCTGTGAGCTTCGCGAATTCCGATCGCGCCCGCGTGGCGATCCGTATGCCGTACCCGACGATAAGCGTGAACGCGACGACGATCGCCGCTGTGCCTGCAAGCCCGAGCTCGTTGCCAATGGCGGCGAAGATGAAGTCGCTCTGGGCAACGGGGATCTGAGCTGCTCCGCCGAGCCCGAGACCAGTACCGGTCAGCCCGCCTCGGCCATCCATGACCTCGGCGATCGCTGGTTGGAAGCCGGGCGTATTGGGCCCCGTGAGGTACTTCCAAGGGTCGAGCCAGACCTCGATGCGGACGTTCAATTGGCTCAGAATGTGAGCTGCGACGAAGGTGCCGATCGCGAACGCGACAAGCCCGAGCACGATATAGATAAAGCGGCCTGTGGTGACCCACAACATGGCGATGAAGAGGATGAACAAGATCAACGAGAAACCGATGTCGCGCTCGAGGATGATCACTCCGACTGAGGCGAACCACGCGATGGCAATGGGCCCAAAACCTCGCAGGTCGGGAAGCATGCGGTTGCCGACACGGTTGGTGGCCATCGAGAGCAGCTCGCGTTTTTCCACGAAGTAGGACGCGAAGAAGATGACGAGGAGAAGCTTCGACAGCTCGATCGGCTGGAACGAGACCGGCCCGACCTTCACCCAGAGGTAGACGCCGGTCAGCTGCACCTCGGGAGAGTCCTTCAACCCCGGCATGAGCGGGAGCAGGAGCAGGATGAAGGCACTCGCCGCGAGCAGGTAGCGGTAGCGCTCGAGATCTCTCGATCGACGCACGACGAGCAGCGTGCCGATATACGCCGCCAGGCCGACCGACGACCAGAGCGCTTGGTAGCCGGCGAGGTGCGGGGAGTTCGGTTCGAAGGGCGCCAGACGTTCCATCATCACGTACCCGAGGCCGTCCAACACGAGCACGATCGGCAGGATGACAGGATCGGCTTCGGGGGCGAGGAAGCGGTTGGCGAGGTTGCCGGCGAGGCCCATCGCAACGAGGATCAGGACGAATGCGCCGAGCCCAGGCGGGAACTTGTTATAAGTTCCGAGATAGGCGAGGACGTCCGCGAAGACGACGACGACGATCCCGACGAGGATCAGCCCGAGCTCGCTTCGCCGTCGCGGGTGCGAGCGAGAGGCAGTTTTCGCTATCGCTGCCACGGGTTCACGGTAGCGTCTGAGCCGTGGAAGCCGATGTCATAGCGCCGATCGAACAATCGGAAGCTGACCGATCGGCTGTCGCGACGGAGGTCATCGTTGCACCCGACAGCCAGGAGCGTTTCCTGAACAAGGAGCTGTCTTGGTGCGATTTCGCCCATCGGCTGCTAGATCTGGCGAGCGACGAGTCGGTGCCGTTGCTCGAGCGGGTGAAGTTCATGGCGATCTGCGCGAGCGGGATGGACGAGTTCTTCCAGGTGCGGGTCGCCGGATTGAAGGACCAGATCGCAGCGGGAGTCCGCAAACGCTCGTCTGACGGGAAGACGGCTTCGCAGCAGCTCAAGCTCATCTACGAGCAGGTAACCGCGCTCAGGACCCGCCAGGACCGCATCTTCAATCACGCGCTCATCCCGCAGCTCGCCCACGAGGGTGTCGACGTTGCGCACTGGTCAGATCTGGACATGAGGGACCGCCAGATCCTGCTCGGCGTGTTCAACCGGGAGATCTTCCCGGTCCTGACGCCGCTCGCCGTTGATCCCGGCCACCCCTTCCCCTACATCTCCAACCTCTCGCTCAATCTCGGGGTGCTGGTGGCGGACGAGACCACAGGCGAGCATCGTTTCGCCCGGGTGAAAGTCCCGCCGCTGTTCCCCCGGCTCGTCCAGGTGGGAGAGGCAACTCGGTACGTCGCTCTGGAGGAGGTCATCGCCGAGAACCTCGACCGGCTCTTTCCTCAGATGGCCATCGGGGGACACTATGCGTTCCGGGTGACGCGTAATGCCGACCTGGCGCTCGAAGACGGCGAGGCCGACGATCTCCTCGAGGCTGTCGAGGTGGAGCTGCTGCGGCGGCGGCGCTTTGGCAGGGCAGTCCGCCTCGAGGTCGGTGCCGATATGCCGGCGGAGGTACGAGAGTTGCTACTCGACGAGCTCGAGCTGACCTCCGACGACCTCTATGACACGGCGGCTCCCCTTGACTTGAACCAGCTCTGGGAGCTTCACCAGATCGATCGCCCCGACCTCCACGACCCGCCCTGGGTACCGATGACCCCGGGCCGCCTCACCTCGGTCGGAGACGAGCCGGTCGACCTCTTCGCGGTTCTGAGGGAGAAGGACTTGCTCGTCCACCACCCCTACGAGTCGTTCGCGAGCTCCGTCGAGGCGTTCATCAACCAGGCTGCCGACGACCCGAAGGTCCTCGCGATCAAGCAGACGCTGTACCGGACCTCCAACGACACCGAGATCGTCGATGCGCTCGTTCGGGCGGCAGAGCAGGGAAAGCAGGTCGCCGCCCTCGTGGAGCTGAAAGCACGCTTCGACGAGCAGGCGAACATCTCGTGGGCCCGCCAGCTCGAGCGGGCGGGTGTGCACGTCGTCTACGGGCTGATGGGGCTGAAGACGCATTCGAAGACGGCGCTCGTCATCCGGCGGGAGGACGACACGCTGCGCGGCTACTGCCATGTTGGGACCGGGAACTACAACTCAGGCACCGCCCGTGTCTACGAGGATCTCGGCCTGCTGTCAGCCGATCCTGAGCTCTGCGCCGATCTCACGGAGCTCTTCAACTACCTCACCGGCTACGGGCGCCAGTCCCGTCACCGCCGCATCATCACGTCCCCGCACGAGTTGCGCTCCTGGGTGTTGGAAGAGCTCGAGACCGAGGCACGCCAGGGTTCGCATGGCCGGGCAACCATCAAAGTCAACGGCCTGACCGACCCGGAGGTGATCGACGGTCTCTACGCGGCCAGCCGGGCAGGGGCGAAGATCGACTTAGTGGTTCGCGGCCTGTGCAGCTTGAGGCCGGGCATCGCGGGCCTGTCAGAGTCCATCACCGTGAGATCGATAGTGGGAAGGTTTCTAGAGCATTCGCGGATCTACCGTTTTGGCGAGCCGGGAAGCGCGCGGGGGGCGAGACACTTCATCGGCTCGGCCGACTTGATGGAGCGCAATCTGGACCGCAGGGTGGAGGCGCTTGCTCCCGTTCTCGATCCCGACCTCCAGAGCCGCCTCGACGAGACCTTGGCGCTCAACCTCGCTGACGACACGAATACCTGGGAGCTCCAACCCGACGGCTCGTGGTACCGGATACCTTCGCTGCACGGTGTCAGCACGCAACGACAGCTGCAGGAGCTGGCGCTCGACCGTGCTCGGAAGCGGCGTACCACCACCGAAACCCACCTCTAGAGCCACGGGCTGATGAAGAAGAGATGACTACGAAAGTGAGCGCACGATGAGGGTCGGTGCGCTTGATCTTGGTAGCAACTCCTTTCATCTCCTGATCGTCGAGACGCGTCCCGACGGAAGTTTTGTCCCGCTCGTGCGCGAGAAGGAGATGTTGCGCCTGGGCGACGTCGTCGGACGCGAGGGCTACCTCACCGAGGAGGCAGTCGAGCGCGCGATCGAGGTCGTCAGGCGGTTCCGAACCATTGCCGAGACCCACGACGTCGAGGAGCTGGTCGCGTACGGGACGGCCGCGCTGCGTGAGGCCTCGAACGGTCCGGAGGTGACCGATCGCATCGAAGCTGAGACGGGAGTGCGGGTGCAGGTGGTGAACGGGATCCGTGAGGCACAGCTCGTCTTCGAGGCCGTCAGGGCGAGCGTGTTGATGGATCCGGCTCCGGTTCTCTGCGCCGACCTCGGTGGGGGATCTCTCGAGCTTGCCGTCGGCGACCGTCACGGGCTGCGTTATGCCACGAGCCTTCACCTCGGCGTAGGCCGCCTGACCGCCGAGCTCGTCCGGTCGGACCCGCCGACCGCAAAGGATCGCATTCGTCTGCGCAGGCGCGTCGACGCAGAGTTGAGCGATGTGCTTGC
Organism: Acidimicrobiaceae bacterium; assembly: GCA_003136185.1. Lineage (GTDB taxonomy): Bacteria > Actinomycetota > Acidimicrobiia > Acidimicrobiales > Bog-793 > Palsa-601. Next base: position 5,075 of record PLDN01000131.1, read on the forward strand.
GGACCTGCTCGCGCGCGGACCTCAGCAGCTGATCGGCTCGTCTGGAACATTCTGTGCCCTCGCACGCGCATCGACGGCCTTGCGCGACGGCAGCGTGCCGATGTCGGTGAACCAGCTGACGGTGTCAGCTGCGGACCTACGTGCCTTCGGCGATCTCGTCTTTTCGCTCCCGTCGGAGGACCGCGCCCGTCTCGCGGGCGTGGATGCCCGTCGGGCCGAGTTGCTACCTGCAGGTGTCGTCGTGGTCGAGGCACTCTTGGAATCGACGGGCCTCGACGCGCTGACGACCTCGGAGTGGGCGCTTCGCGAGGGCATGGTGCTCCGGGTGCTGAACAAGCACGACCCGGCGGACTTCAGCAGCGATCCCCGCACGATCAGGCGGGCCTCGGTGCTGTCACTCTGCCGCCGCTCGAACTGGCGCGAGCGCCACGCAAGCTCGGTCGCGCGGATGGCACTCGAGTTGTTCGATGCGACCGTAGTGCTCCATCGCGGCTCCGAGGAGGACCGCGAGCTTCTCGAGCTGGCCGCTCAACTGCACGACATCGGCGAACACGTGAGTCGTGACGGGCACGGCCGGCACACCGCTTACCTGATCGAGCATGGCGGCTTGCGGGGCTTCTCCCCAGAAGAGGTTCGCATGCTCGCTTGCATCGGGAGATATCACACCCGCGGCAAGCCAAGAGAGAGCTTCGGCTCCTTCGAAGCGCTCGCGCCAGACGACCGCGCACGGGTGCTCTCACTCCTCGCCCTTTTGCGGATCGCGGACGGGCTCGACGTCAGTCACGCTGACATCATCGGACCTATCAGCGTCACGATTGAGGCCGATCGGGCAGTGATCACTGCCCCGGCGAGGGGTGAGGCAGAGCTCGAACGGTGGATGTTCCAGCGCAAGCGGACGTTGTTCGAAGACGTCTTCGGCATCCCGGCGGTGCTCGAGCTCTCCCTCGCGGGTCACGACGAGTTCGAGCCAGACGCGCTAGCAGAGACGGCCGGACATGGCTGAGCTGCTCATCCGGACGAGCCTCGACTCCTACGAAGTGCCCGCCGGCGATCCGGGATGGTTCGGCCCGGACTCGATCGCCTGGCAGGTGCACGCCGACTTGGCGTCGATGCTCGTTGGCGGCATGTCCGCCTTGCTTCTTCAGACCCTGCACCCGCTCGTAATGAAGGGCGTCGCCGATCATTCGAACTACGGTACGGATCCCTTCGGGCGGCTACAGCGAACGGCCGAGTTCATCGCAGGCACCACTTACGGAGGCGACGAGCTCGCGTCGGACCTCGTGCGCCACGTGCGCTCGATTCATGCGAGGGTGAGGGGTGTGGCGGACGCAAACCGCCCCTATCGGGCGACCGAGCCGGCTCTGCTCACCTATGTTCACGTGACCGAGGTGTGGAGCTTCCTCCGCGCTCACCAGCGCTACTCGGGCAGGCCATTGCTGACGAGCGAGAAGAATCAGTACCTGGCGGAGATGTCGGTCGTCGCCCGTCGCTTGGGAGCGCGCGACGTCCCGACGACGACCGCAGAGGTGCAGGAGTACTTGCGGCTGGTGCGACCCGTTTGTGAGATGACGGCGGAGGCGCGCGAGACGGTGGGTTTCTTGATGACGTCGCCAGTCGGGGAGAGTGTGCTCCGCCGCTCGGCGTACGCGACGATCTGCGAGGCGGCAATCGATCTGCTGCCGATGTGGGCGCGGCACCGGCTCGGCTTGTACCGGCCCTCGCCGGTGCGCCTCGCGCTCGTGCGGCCCGCCGCGACTGTTCTCACGTCTGCGTTGCGTTTCGTCGTCGGTGGCTCGCCGGTCCGAGATGCCGCCGAGAGGCGCGCGGCGAGCTGAGGCGAGGCTTAACCCTCGAGCAGCGCCTTCAGCCCCTTGAGGCCGCTCTTGGTGGCAGGCCCGACAATCCCTGCCAAGCCGTCGGCGACATCGGTCCCGTAGACGACGCGGCTCGCACCCTCGCCGTCCTCGAGGACGTCGATCGTGCCGAGGTGCGCTGCATCGGGCAGCCCGTCGACGATCGAGTACTGGAAGCGACGCAACTCGGCGTCGTTCGTGACGATCTTCTCGGCGAGACTGATCCCAGCCGTCAGCGTGATCGTGCGTGTGCCTTCGCCGACCTCGACGGCGTCGATGCCATCGAACCATTCGGTGATCCGAGAGGAGTCGCCCACGACAGCGAAGACCTCGTCTGGGTGTCGAGCGATCCTGATGTCGTAGCGCACCGATGCCATGGGTGTCCTTTCACGGAGTTATTGGGCGAGAGCGCAACTTAGTACCTGCGAGGAGCGTCCGGACCGGCGAGGACAAAGGCACGCGCGGCCCGTCGAGACGTCAGCGCGCCAGCGGGTTAACGAGGTCCGGAGCAGCCCCCCGGCGAACGGCCAGACCGGCCAGCATCTCGAGCACAGCCCGGTGTGCGTTGTTGATCGTCAGCTCGGCCCAGTCGTAGGCCGGGGCTACCTCGACGACGTCCATCGCGACGAGCGGAGTCTCGATCGCCAGCTTGCGCACCGCCCTCAGCAGATCAGCCGGCGCGAGGCCTCCGGGCTCCGGTGTGCCTGTCCCGGGAGCAAAGCCAGGATCGAGCACATCGATGTCTAGCGACAGGTACACGCTGTCTGTTCCTTCGAGAGCTTCGGCGACGGCGTCCTCCATGACCGCCGGCAGACCGCGCTCCCAGACCTCTTGCATGAGGTGCCACCTCATGTTCTGGTCCCGCATCCACTCGAAGGTCTCCTTCGGTGGCCAGTACCCCCTCAGTCCGATTTGAACGAAGTTCGCACCTTTCACGGCGCCAGACTCGATCAGGCGCCGCATCGGCGTGCCATGACTGGCGAGGTTGCCCTCGACGGTGTCGGCAGTATCCGCGTGTGCATCGAAGTGCACGATGCCGATCCGCCCCCAGCCGTGGGTCTCGGCGACCGCGGTCGCCGCCGGCCAGGTGATCGAGTGGTCGCCGCCGAGTATCACGGGGAAGATGCCGCGGCTCGCGACCTCGCCCACGCGGTGACGGATGTTCGCATGGCTCTGCTCGACGAGCCCGTGTGGACAGAGTGCGTCCCCGTAATCGACGACCTCCAGGCTCTCGAAGATCTCGACGCCGAGGTCGAGGTGATAGGTCCCCGGCCCGTAGGCGAGTGCCCGGAGCGCGCGGGGCCCGAAGCGAGCCCCGGGTCGGTTCGTCGTCGAGTCGTCCCAGGGCGCGCCTACGACAGCGACGTCCGGCTGCCACCGGTCGAGGTCCTCCGGCTCGGTCAAAAGGGGGCACTGGGCGAAGGTGGCAGGTCCCGTATGGGACGGTCCCGAGAGCTGCACCGCCATTCCTGGCGGCAGATGGCGGTCAGGGGCGGGGCGGTCAGCGGCAGGTTGGGCGGGCTGGGCGGGTTGTGAGCGATCGTCGGCCACAGGGCCGTTGTTACCACAAGGTGATCGGGCGAACCGACCTCGAGCTCAGGGCGTGTCGTTCGGCCGGTGTTCGAACGGCGCGTGGACGATCCGGTTCTCCTCGAAGCTCTTGTCGCCGATCGGCGCCCGCGCTTCTTTGGTCAGCGTTTGCAGCATGCGCCGCTGCTCTCGAACCGAGGCGCCTCGTTGGGCACGCAACGAGACGTAACAGCCCGCTCCAACAGGGATGGGAAGCCAGAAGTTGTAAAGGCGCCAGGCGAGCACAGCGAGGGTGGCGATGGCGGCGGGGACCCCGAAGCCACGCAACACGAGGCCAGTCGCCCACTCGACCGGCCCGAGGCCACCAGGGGTGAGCGGGATCGCTGCTAGGACGTTGCCGACGCCGTAGGCGATCAGGAGAGTGATGGGATCGAGGACGTGGTGGAAGGCCGTCAGGCAGATCCAGAGGCAGCCGGCGTCAAGGAGCCAGTTCGCCACCGCCCAGGAGATGGCGCGCAGCAATAGCGGGCGGTCGCTCCCGAGTGTTCGCAACCTCGTGCCGACACGCATGACTAGGCGCTCCATCCCCTCCTCAGTGATGAAAGGGAGGTGGCGAGCAACAGTGCGCAGGACCCGCGTCGCCCAGGCCTGGCCTTTGGTGAACGCGAGGATCAGAGCAGCCGCGAGCGAGAGCAAGACGGTCCCGACGGCCGCGACCTCGATGTAGATGTCTACCGACTCGTGATGTGAGTGACCCGAGACGAGGGCGATCGGGATCGAGATGATGAGGGAGACCCACAAGATGGCGTTCAGCACGACCGCCGATCCGATTCCCTGAGTGGCTGCCGCAAAACCGACGTCCGCGCCGGCCACGCCGTTCGAAGTCATCAACCGGTAGCCGAGTCCGGTACCACCCGCCGTCCCACCCGGGAGGATGTGGCTGACGCCTAAGGCCGACATGTTTATCCGGAGGACCTTGGAGAAACTGAGCGCCTTCGGTGGCAGCACGACGATCGTCAGGCGGGCGTAGGCGAGTTGGGCGGCGACCTCGAGTCCGAGGCCGAGCAACAAGAGCGCGATGTTGACGTGTTCGATTGCCTGCAACGACTTACGGGCATTGACGAGTTGTGGAATTACGAGGTACTCGAGGACGAGTATGAGGATGAAGACGGTGAGTCCGTGCCGGAGCAATTTCGGGACGCGAAAGCGGCGGCGCGGCATGCTGGCCTGGTCGGTCGCCGCGTCAGCGGCAAGCTGGGGCTCGTCGACCATCTCTCCATGGTTGCAGGAGGCGGCGCCGAACGCGGGGATCACCTTGGGGATCACCCCTTGAGCGCCCGCTTCGAGTTGACTGGAGCCATGACCGAGGCGTTCCGCACGCGGCGTCCAGGCGGCGAAGACCGGTCGGTGCCGCCGCTTGCGCGCGATCCTGAGCGGGCCAGCCGGCGAGAGTTCCAGCGCCGAGTCACGAGAGCGGCGCTCACCGTGGACGCCATCGTCGTGCTCACGCTCTTGACGGCGATAGTGGCGTGGAAGCTCCGAACCGTCATCCTGCTCGTCGCCATCTCTTTGTTCATGACTCTTCTGCTGCATCCGCTCGTGAGCTTCCTCGAACGGCGTGACATGCGGCGCAGCATTGCCACTGCAGTCGTGTTCGTCGTCGGGATTGGTGTCGCCTCGACGCTGGCGCTCGTAATTCTCACGCCCCTCGTCCATTCGGCCGAGCACTTGTCGAACGAGCTACCCGTGATCATCCGCCAGGCCCAGCACGGTAAGGGCACGATCGGCAAGTGGGCAACGAAGTTCCACCTCCTCAAGTACGTCACCGCCAAGAACGGCGGTGCGCAGAGCCTCATCACGAAGCTCGGCAAGCCTGCGATCAGCATCGGCAAAGGGGTCCTTTCCGGCGTGTTCAGCGTTGTGACGATCTTCTTCTTGACCTTCTTCCTCCTCATCCACGCGCCCCGCATCTACCGGGCCATCCTCGAGTGGATGCAACCCGAGCGCGCGGCGAGGGTGAGGGTCGTCGTGAGCGACGTGGAGCGGTCCGTCGTTGGCTACATCGCCGGCGACTTCGCAACGTCGCTCATCGCCGGAACCGTCATCTGGCTCACCCTGTTGATCACGGGCGTGCCTTACCCGCTCGTGATCGGGATCTGGGTGGCGATCGTCGACTTCCTCCCGCTCGTCGGCGGCCTGCTGGCAGGGGTGCCGACGGTGATCCTCGCGACCCTTCATTCGGTCCCCGCTGGGATCGCGACCCTCATCGTGTTCCTCGTGTACCAGGGGATCGAGAATCACTTGCTGTACCCGATCATCATGAGCCGAACGGTTCGGCTGAACTCTCTCTGGGTGTTGATCTCGATTCTCATCGGCGCCGAGCTAGGAGACTTCGTCGGCTCGGTCTTCGGCGGTTTCGTGGGAGCGCTCCTCGCGGTGCCGGCGGGATCGGCGGTGCAGGTCGTCGCGCGGGATCTTTGGCACCACCGGACCGAGACGGCGGAGCCGCCGACCGATGTGGCTCGCCCGCCGAGGCGGGCGATACCCGCCGACGCGCCCGAGGGCTCGGCGGGAGCTTCCGGGACGGCGGCGGGCGCTGAGTAGTGTTCCCCCGGTGCGAGTGCTCGTCGTCCTGCCGACATACAACGAGGCCGAGAACATCCCGAACATGCTCGAGCGCGTTCGGGCGGCCTTGCCGGACGCACAGGTTCTCGTCGTCGACGACAACAGCCCTGATCAGACCGCTGATCTAGCGGAGAAGTCGGCTGAGCGCCTTGGTCAGATCGAGGTCCTGCGCCGCCCGGGCAAGTCCGGTCTCGGCAGTGCGTACCGAGACGGCTTCCGGTGGGGCCTCGAGCGTGGCTACGAGGTGCTCGTCGAGATGGACTCGGACTTCTCGCACGATCCCGACGCGCTACCAGCACTGGTCGCCCCGCAGGCGCAAGGGGTCGACGTGGTGATCGGCTCGCGCTACGTGCCCGGGGGGTCCATCCCCGACTGGAGCCTCTCACGGCGGTTGATCTCTCGAGGTGGCAACCTTTTTGCAGACTGGATGCTCGGGCTTCGCGTAAAGGATTCGACTGCCGGCTTTCGTGCCTATTCCGCCGAGATCCTCGGGCGAATCAATCTCGATTCCATACGAGCTGACAGCTATGGGTTCCAGGTCGAGATGACCTACCGGACGCTGCAGGCGGGCGCGACGCTTGAGGAGGTACCTATTCGTTTCGTCGATCGCACACTCGGGACGTCGAAGATGTCCACCTACACCGTCGTCGAGGCTTTCGGGCTCGTGACGTGGTGGGGACTCCTTCGCGTGGGCCACAAGATGGCCGGGCTGACCAAGCGTGGCGCACGAGCCGTCTGACTCAGTCGGCGACCGCCCGGTGTCCTCGGGCGCGCCTTCCGTCCCGGTGGACGTTGGTACCGGCACACCTGTCTTGTTGATCCACGGCCAACCGGGCTCGGGCCGGGAGTGGCACCTGGTCGCCGAGTCTCTCCGAAGCGATCATCGGGTCATCGCCCCAGACCGCCCTGGCTGGGGATCACATCCGCGGCCACCGACGACGCTCGCCGGTAACGCCGAAGCTCTCTCGCGCATGCTGGCAGAGCGGGGAGTGAGTGCCGAGGCGGGAGATCGCGTGGTCGTCGTCGGGCACTCGCTCGGAGGAGGAATAGCTCTCGAGCTGGCGTTGACGCGGGCCGACCTGGTCGGTGCTCTTGTCCTGATCGGCTCGGTGGGCGTCGCCGGTGCCCTCACCGGGATGGACCGGCTTCTCGCACTCCCGGTCCTCGGCGATGGCGTACTGCGGGCCGGTGAAGTGGCCGTCCGGCGCGCAGCGCGGGCAGCGACTCGCCTGTCGCAGGGGAGCCGCGCGGAGTCGATCGTCCGTCGGGCCTATCGCTTCCCGGCCGTGCGGTCGCTCGTGGCCGAGGGCGATCGCCGGATGGACGGGCGCGACCGGCGGTCGTTTCTCGTCGAACAGCGAGCACTGATGGAAGAGACACCACTCATCGAGCGTCGCCTCTCGTCTCTCCGCATGCCGTGCGTCGTGCTGCACGGCTCGGCCGATCGCATCGTGGCGCCGCAAGCCGCCCGCGATCTCGCCGCTGCGATCCCAGGCGCCGAGCTCATGTTCGTCGGCAACGCAGGGCACCGCCTGCCGTTCGAGCAACCCTCCCTCGTAGCCGCCACGGTGCGGCGTTACAGCCGTCTCATGGCCCTGCACCGAGACGAGAGCTGAGCGGCGGGCGCCCAGTCGCGAGGTCAGGGCCGGACGGCGGCTGCCAGCACGGCCTGAAGCTTCAACTGCGTCTCGCGCAACTCCATAGCGGGGTCGGAGTCAGCCACGATCCCGACGCCGGCGAATAGCCGGGCAGAGCTTCCCTCCACCACTGCTGACCGGATCCCCAGGTGGAACTCGCCGTCTCCGTCTGCCCGCATCCAGCCGACCGGACCGGCGTAGCGACCACGCTCGAGGTCCTCGCTCTTGGCCAGGTACTCAAGCGCCGTGTCGATCGGATAGCCGGAGACAGCCGGCGTCGGGTGGATGAGAGCGACTGCTTCGAGCGCGCTCGGCAGGTGCCCGGTGCCCGGTGCCCCGGCGAGCACTCCGTGGATCCGGGTGCGGAGGTGGGAGACGTTGCGCAACTCGACGATCTCGGGTCCGTCCGGCAGATCGAGGGAGGCCAATACCGGAGAGAGTCCGGCTGCAATCGAGTCCACCACCGCGCGGTGCTCCTCCCGCTCCTTCTCAGACGAGAGGAGCTCGGCTTCGATGCGCCTGTCCACTTCGGGGTCGCCGCTCCTCGCAGCCGTGCCGGCGAGTGGCTCGGAGACGAGCTTTGTCCCGGTGCGCCGGATCAACAGCTCAGGCGAGGCGCCGAGGAAGCCGTCGACGCAAAAGGTGGTGCAAGAGGGATGAAGGGACCGGAGGCGCTCGAGCAGGTCACCCTGGCGAAACGCCCGATTTGCCTCGATCACGACCTCCCGGGCGAGAACGACCTTGTCCAGCCTTCCGCTGCGAACTTCGCCGACCGCGAGAGCGACCCGGGCGAGGAAGTCCTCGTGCGACCTCGCCGAGTCGAGGCGGAAGCCGTCCGGGGGCTGTGTCTTGCCCGTTGTGCTCGTACCTCTAGCGGCGCTCGCGAGGCGCTCGAACACCGCCCCGTGTCCACCAGTGGCCGCCACCGTCACCGCTTTGATCCCGGTCGGTACCCGGGTCACGGTGACCTCGGGGACGACCAGCTCTCCCGCTCGATCCGGGAGAAACGGCAGCGCTCCCACAACCATCGCCAGCCCACTACCGCCTTCCCCCGGCGCACTGAGCGCGGCCAAGTGCTCGGTCACCTGCTCGAGCGCGGTGGGGTCTCGCAGCCCATTCGTGAGGTGGATCACTTCTGCGCGCCCGAAGGCGAGGATCGAACACCCATCTCGCTCGATGACGGTCCCGCAGGAAAAGGCGTGTGAACGAAGATACGAGAACGTCGCCTCGTCGAGGTCGCGAGCCTCCGCCCGCACGCTCGGTGTCGTCATCGGCGCGTTCCCGTCAGCACCTGCACGATGCCACCGGAGAGCAGGTGACGCGTCGCGTCGCCAAAGCCGGCGTCGGTCAGCATCGCGAGCATCTCCTCCGGCGCCGGAAGATAGGCGACCGACTGCGGGAGATAGCGGTAGGCCGCCGGGTCCGAGAGCAGCTGCCCGATGCGGGGCACCACCTTGTTGAACCAGATGCGGTATCCCGCCTGCAACACCGGTTGCGCGGGCTCGCTCACCTCCAAGAGAGCGATGCGCCCGCCCGGGCGCACGACACGCGCCAGCTCCGCGAGGACTGTCGGGAGGTCAGCGAAGTTCCGGAGCGCGAAGCCGCTCACTGCCCCATCAACCGAGCAAGAGCGGACCGGCATGCAAGCCGCATCGCTCAGCACGAGCGGGGCTCGGCCGACCTTGGCGTTCGCGAGCATGCCGGCGGACAGGTCGAGCCCGATCGGACGATGAGCTGACTTGGCGAGGACGCGCACGAAATCTCCTGTCCCACATGCGACGTCGAGCACGACCGACGGCACGGGGAGGCCGAGGAGGCCGACCGTGCGCCGCCGCCACCAGACGTCGAGGCCGAACGTCATCACCTTGTTGACGGCGTCGTAGCGGGGTGCGATCGCGTCGAACATGGCGCGGACTGCTTGACGTTTCTCGTCGCCTACGGGGAGAGGCTGCGCAGGGGCATGCGAGCGCGATGCATTCCTCACGCCGGCGAGCCTAACGAGGTCGACCGCGAGCTAATGGCCGGCTACCTCGCCGAGTACATCTCCGAGCGCCTCGAGGAAGCGTGTGTTCTCCTCGGGTGTCCCGATCGTGACTCGCAGGCAGCCCTCGAGCTTGGGGAAGCCCGAGACATCGCGGATGAGCACGGATCGGTCGACGAGTCCTTGCCATACGCGTTGCGAGTCGACGTCGCGGGGGCGGAACAGTATGAAGTTCGCGTCGGAGGGCCAGACGTCGAGGAGAAGAGCCGACAGGCCGGCGACGACTCGACCGCGTTCTTCTGCGAGGCGAGCTACGCGCTCGCGCATCGCCTGGTCGTAGCGGAGCGCCGCGATCCCTGCTTCCTGCTTGAAGGAGTCGAGGTGGTACGGCAGGACGACGCTCGAGCAGGCCTCGACCACCTTCGGGTCGGCCAGTAGATAGCCGAGTCGAAGCGCCGCGAGCGCCCAAGTCTTCGAGAACGTGCGCACGACGACGAGGTTGCCGAACGATTCGAGGAGCTCGGTCGCCGACCACGGAGAGAATTGGGCGTACGCCTCGTCCACGACCACGAGACCGGGAGCAGCCCGCGCAATCGCCTCGACCGTCGCTCGAGGCTCTGAGTTGCCCGTCGGGTTGTTGGGGGAGCAGAGAAAGACTACGTCGGGTCGATGCTCTGCGATCACCTCGAGCGCCCTGTCCTCGTCGACGGCGAAACGGTCGTCTCGCTCGCCGGTCAGCACGTCGGTGGCGGTCAGGCGGGCGATGTGCGAGTGCAGCGCATAGGTGGGCTCGAACACGAGTGCTGCCCTCCCCGCGCCGCCGAACGCGAGGAGGAGGCACTGCAGGACCTCGTTCGAGCCGTTCGCGCAGAACACCTGACCAGGGCTCACGCCGTGATGGTCTGCTAGGGCGGTGCCGAGGGCGCTCGCCTGGCGGTCCGGGTAGCGGTTCGCGTCGAGGTGCCGAGCGATCTCGGCAAGCTCCGCGAGATATTCCTCCGGCGGCGGCTCAGGGCACTCGTTCGTGTTGAGGCGAACATCCACCTCGACCTGGGGCGAGTGGTATCCCTCCCGCAGCGTCACGTCCTGGCGTGCGAAGGGAGCCGGGCGTCGGTCACTCGCCGGCAGCGTCGAGCTCCTGTCGGACCCGTACCGACTCTGCATGCGCGAACAGGCCTTCGGCCTTGGCGATCGCCGAGATGTGAGGGGCCGCATCGAGGAGGCCGTCGCGGGTCGCCTCGATCACGTGCACCCGGCGAACGAAGTCCTCCACACCAAGGACACTCGCGAAGCGCGCCGAGCCGAAGGTCGGCAGCACGTGGCTCGGCCCGGCCAGGTAGTCGCCGAGCGAGGCAGGCGACCACGGCCCGAGGAAGACAGCGCCTGCGTGACGCACCATCGATACGAGTAACGCGGGATCGGCACAACAGAGCTCGAGATGTTCCGGGGCTATTTCGTTCGCGACGGCCATCGCCTGTTCCGGGCCGTCGACGAGCACGGCGTATCCGCCCGCTGCGAGCGTCGACTCGATCTCGGCCCGCCGCGGTGCTGAGGCGACGAACTGGCCGATCAAGTCGTTGATCTCCTTCAATGCTGTCTCCGACCACGTCACGAGCCACGAGAGACCGTCGGGGCCATGCTCAGCCTGGACGATGACGTCGATCGCGGCACATGCTGCAGGGACCGTCTCGTCGGCTATGACGACGACTTCGGAAGGCCCGGCGAATGCGGCGGGCACCCCGACAACACCCCGCACCTCTTGCTTCGCGAGCGCCACCCAACGGCTGCCCGCGCCGACGATCACGTCGACCTTCGGAATGGTCTTCGTCCCGTACGCCATGGCAGCGATCGCCTGCGGCCCGCCCACGCGGTAGATCTCGTCGACTCCGGCGAGTGCGGCTGCCGCGAGCAGCTCGTCGGGCAGCTTCCCGTCCGGGCCGGGTGGGACGCACAGAGCGACTGCGCCGACCCCGGCGACCTTCGGCGGTATAGCGGTCATGAGTACGCTTGAGGGGTACTTGGCTCGCCCACCGGGGACGTAGACACCGGCGCGGTCGACGGGGATCTCGAGAGTGTCGACAAAGATGCCCTTACGCTCGTAGCGACCGGCTGGCTCGGGACGACCCTCGTAGAAAGCCTCGATGTTGTCGCGGGCGACGGTGAGCGCAGTTCGCAGCTCAGGAGCAACGCGCTCGAGGGCGGCGTGCGTCTCGTCGAGCGGGACGGACAGGTCGTCGAGGTCCACCCCGTCGAAACGCCGCGTGTACTCCCTCAGCGCCGAATCCCCGTGCGCCCTTACCTCGGCAATGATCGTCCGCACCTCGGCAACCGGTCCGTCACCCGCGAGATCGGGTCGCGGAAGCAGGCTGCGCAAGTCGCCGGCCGCTTGTCGGAGGTCGAGGACGTGCAGCACGGCCGCAGCGTACCTGTCACGTCTTGACTGCTCCGAATTGGCGGACTTCGAGACCATCGGCCGGATACGTGCGCCGGGACGCTCCGATTGCCGCCAAGATGGCTCGATGGCAACCGATCTCGCCGAACTGTCTTCCATCTCCTCGACCCTCGACCAGCTCGCGCGGCGAGTCGGTGGGATGGGCGACGCCGCTCAGAGCGTCAAGGAAGAAGATGTCGCGAACGAGCTCTTCGCTGTGGAGCGGGCCCTGTCGTCGGCGCAGCGCCGGCTGGCCCGGATGATCGAGCGAGGACGGTGATCCGGAGCTGGACGCGCCGACGGCGCCCCGAAGGGCGCCGTCGGGGAGCGGGCCGGGCGGCGGATCCCGAACTCCGCTCATTTGGAACCAGGTGGCGGGAACCGGTTCCGGTATCGACAATAGCGCGTAGTGCCGCGGGTGTCATCACCGGGAGGATCTCTTCCTTTTCGGTTGGAGGTCGCCGATACCCGCCGACGGGCACAGCCCGGCAAGGGCGCACTCGCCGCAATTCGGCCTCCGAGCGCTGCATATCTTCCGACCGTGCAAGATGAGACCCAGGCTGAGTGCGCCCCACTCCTCGGGCGGGAGCATCGAGCACAGTTCGGTCTCGATCTTGACGGGATCTGACGCGGCGGTGAGCCCGAGTCGCCGAGAGAGCCGTGTCACGTGGGTGTCCACCGGGAGGCCCGGCAGGCCGAGCGCCACTGAGCGCACGACGTTCGCCGTCTTGCGCCCGACCCCCGGCAGGGCCGTGAGTTCTTCCATCGTTGTGGGGAATACGCCCTCGTGGCGCTCGACGAGAGCCGCCGCGGCACCGAGGAGGTGCGAGGCCTTCGACCGGAAGAAACCAGTCGACTTGATCAACTCCTCGAGCTCGCCCCGGTCAGCGGCCGCCAGCGCGGCGGGATCCGGGTAGCGCTCGAACAGCTCCGGCGTGACCATGTTGACCCGTTCGTCGGTGCACTGAGCCGACAGGATCGTCGCCACGAGAAGTTGGAAGGGACCGTCGTGGCGGAGAGCGCAGAGCTCTGCCGCGCTCCCGGGATAAAGGCCGGCGAGGATCTTTGCGATCTCGCCCGAGCGGTTGGTGCGGGCGGCACGGGATTCTCGGGGCACGCCGGGCAGCGTACCGACAGGCCGCTAGGTTCGGTCTGGTGCACGACGTCGAAGTGAAGCGCCGGATGGGTGAGGCGGATATAGCGGCCCTCTCGAAGCTCATCGAGGCGGCTTCTCATGCGGACGGGCACCGCGCCCTCGGGGAGCACAAGTGGCTCGACCTCGTGCAGGGGGGGCGGGAAGGCTTCGCCGGCTTCGTCGCCACCGAGGCTACGGGCCGCCACCGGGTCATCGGGTACGCCCAAGTGAGCCGCGGAGCCGGGAGCTGGGCGGTCGAATACGTCGTCCACCCGCATTGGCGGACCGAGCCCCAGCTGAGGGGAGATCTCGTCGCCGCCGCGCTCAGGGAGATCGCCGAGCAGGGCGGTGGCCATGTCCACGTCTGGGTCCCGAAGCCAAGCTCGGACGACGACTCGGTCGCTGAGGCGGCCGGCCTGAAGCGCGGGCGCGACCTGTACCAGATGCGCCGGTCGCTCCCCGTCGAGGGTCTGCAGTCGACAGTCGCGACCCGCCCCTTCCGGCCGGGAGCTGACGAGGAGGCCTGGCTGGAGGTCAACAACCGGGCCTTCCACGGACATCCCGAACAGGGCTCTTGGACCCGTCGGGAGTTGGACGAACGAGAGCGTCAGCCCTGGTTCGATCCCGACGGCTTCCTGTTGGCCGAGATCGACGGGCGCCTTGCGGCGTTCTGTTGGACAAAGGTGCAGGACGACGACCACGACGGCGGGGAGGTGGGGGAGATCTACGTAATAGCTGTCAACCCTGACTTCCAGCGCCGAGGTCTCGGACGAGAGCTCGTGCTCGCCGGTCTCGAGCATCTGCACTCAGTCGGGCTCGAAAAGGCCATGCTCTACGTCGATCGCGACAACGAGGAGGCTCGCGGGCTCTACCGGATGCTCGGGTTCCACGACGACCACCTCGACCGCGCCTACACCGGTGACATCTCACCAGCCGGCGAGCTTCACACCTCGCCCGCGAGCACATGACGCTCTACGACCTGAGCCGGGCGGAGCTCTCCGAGCTCTTGGCCGGCGAGCCGGCATATCGCGCGGGCCAGTTGTGGGAAGGGCTCTATCGCGACCATCGGGAGATCGACGAGCTGACAACCTTGCCGAAGTCGCTGCGCGCACGCCTAAGCGGAGACGAACGTCTCTCGCCTGCTTGGTCGCTCGTGATCGAGTCGGCGAGCGACCGTGGAGCGACCCGTAAGTGGCTGTTCGAGGCGGGCGATGGCTCGCGCATCGAGACCGTGCTGATGCGCTACCGGGAGCGGACGACCGTCTGCGTATCGAGCCAGGCGGGTTGTGCGATGGGTTGCTCGTTCTGCGCGACCGGTCAGCTCGGCTTCGGTCGGCACCTCTCGTGCGGAGAGATCGTCGAGCAGTTCATCCGGGCGAGCCGCTGGGCAACGGCCGAAGGGTGGGGACGGATCGGGAACATGGTCCTCATGGGCATGGGAGAGCCGCTCGCCAACTACGACAACGTCTTTAGAGCGTTGCGGCGCTGCAACGATTCGGTCGGGATCGGAGCGCGCTCGATCACCGTCTCGACGGTCGGGGTCGTGCCCGGCATCGCGAAGATGGCGAGCGAGCCCTTACAGGTCAATCTCGCAGTCTCGTTGCACGCCGCCAACGACGGGCTGCGTGACCACCTCGTCCCCCTCAATCGGCGCTACCCGCTCAAGGTCCTCATGGCCGCGTGCGAGGACTACGTCGAGGTGACCCGCCGGCGCATCTCGTTCGCGTGGGCCTGCATCGGCGGTGTCAACGACCGGCCGAGCGATGCCCACGAGCTCGCGGCGCTCGCACGTCCGCTGCGGGCGCACGTCAATCTCATCCCGCTCAATCCCACGCCCGGCTACCAAGTCGCCGGGAGCACCGCCGAGACGGTCGCTTACTTCAGAGACGAGCTCCGCGACCTCGGCGTCAACGTGACCATCCGCAACACCCGAGGCCGCGACGTCGACGCCGCTTGCGGTCAGCTCGCTGCCGGAATCAGCCCTGGCGGGCTGACGCGGGGCAAGCGAAGCTCGGGAGCGCCTCGTGAGGTGGCGGTCCGGGCGCGCCTCGCGTAGCGTCGCTGTCATGGCCACCCACTTCGACGGAATCGAGTCCATCAAGGCCAAGGTCGGTGAGCACCTCGGCTACAGCGACTGGAACGAAGTCACTCAAGACCAGGTCAACCTCTTCGCCGACGCGACGGGGGACCACCAATGGATCCATGTCGACCCGGAACGTGCGACCAAGGAGAGCCCGTTCGGCGGCCCGATAGCGCACGGGTACCTGACGCTCTCGCTCGCCCCGGTCCTGCTCAGCCAGGTCTACTCGGTGAGTGGCGTGTCGATGGGGGTCAACTACGGCCTCAACAAGGTGCGCTTCCCGGCGCCGGTCCCTGTCGGCAGCCGCTTGCGCCTCGGCGCCTCCCTCCTGTCGATCGAGGAGATTCCGGGCGGAGCTCAGATCGTGATGTCGATGACGTTCGAGGTGGAGGGACAGGCGAAGCCGTCGTGCGTGGCCGAGGCGGTTTACCGCTTCTACGTGTGAGGCCGGCCAGATGAGCACGTCGCCGGAGCAAGTCGGAGCGCCTGTGCGCGCAGCCAGCCGGTCGAGGGCCACGAAGGAGACCTCGATCGACATCTCGATCGACCTGTCGCGCGCCGCGCCGCCTGTGGTCTCGACCGGCCTGCCGTTCTTCGACCACATGCTCGAGCAGCTCGGCAAGCACGGTGGGTTCGCGCTCGACATCAAGGCAAGCGGCGACCTGCACGTCGACGCGCACCACACGGTCGAAGACGTCGGGATCCTGCTCGGAGAGACGTTCGCGGGGGCGTTGGGTGACAAGGTGGGGATCCGGCGTTTCTCGTCGATGTCGCTGCCGCTCGACGAGGCCCTCGTCGAGGTCGCCCTCGACCTGTCGGGGCGGGCGTTCCTCCACTACGACGTCGAGTTCGGCCCAGAGACCGCAGCGCTCGGCAACCCGCCGTTCGAGCCCCAGCTCGCGGAGGAGTTCTGGCGCGCGTTCGCCCACTCGGCCGCCATCACCCTTCATATATCGCTCAAGTACGGGCGCAACCCCCATCACGTCCTCGAAGCGTCCTTCAAAGGCGTCGCCCGGGCGTTGCGGGAGGCAGTGCGCATCGAGGGCACCGAGGTCCCTTCGACTAAGGGCGTGCTATGACGCCCGCCTCGTGAGTACGGCGCGCGCGGGTGCCGGCATGATCGCGGTTCTGGACTACGGGATAGGCAACCTGCGCTCTGCTGAGAAAGCGCTGCAGTACGTGGGAGCAGATGCTCGCCTCGTCTCCGATCCCGAACAGGCGCGGCGGGCCGATGCGGTCGTCCTGCCCGGAGTGGGCGCTTTTGGGGCATGCGCCGAAGCGCTCCGGGAGAGCGGTCTCGACGAGGTGGCGCGCGAGGCGATCGCCGAGCAACGGCCGACACTCGCTGTGTGCATAGGGATGCAGTTGCTCTTTGACGAGTCAGAGGAGAGCCCGGGCTGTCATGGTCTCGGCATCTTGCCAGGTGTCATCCGGCGGATCCCACCTGGCGTGCGCCGGCCCCAGATGCAATGGAACCTCGTCGAACCTGTCAGCCGGGACGGGCGATCGAGCGGGCTGCTCGGCGACAAGGGGGAGTGGTTCTACTTCGTGCACGGGTACGCCGCCGAGCTGGGCTCACCGGCCGATCTTGCCGGGACGTGTCAATACGGCGCGACACTGACTGCAGCGGTGGAACGCGGCAGCTTGTTCGCCACTCAGTTCCACCCCGAGAAATCCGGACGGGCGGGTCTCGCACTGCTCGCCCGGTTCGCCAAGGCGTGCGGAGGCTGAAGATGGATTTGTGGCCGGCGATAGACATCCGGGACGGCAAGTGCGTCCGCCTGCATCAGGGCGACTTCGAGACCGTGACCGAGTACGGCGATCCCGTCGAGGTGGCGACGCAGTACCTCGACGCGGGCGCCAAGCAACTTCACGTCGTCGATCTCGACGCCGCTCGCACGGGCGACCAGTCCAACCGGGAGACGATCCTCCGGATGGTGCGCCGCACGCAACTGATGATCCAGGTCGGGGGCGGAGTACGCGACGAGGAAAGCGCCGCCGCATTGCTCGACCATGGCGTTGCGCGTGTGGTCATCGGGACGGCCGCGGTCTCGGAGGACCAGAGCTTCCTGAGCGGGTTGATGGAGCGCTGGCCGGCCCGGATCGCGGTCGGGCTCGACTACCGGGTGGGGCGGGACGCGTACGGTGGCGTTAGGCGCGAGCTGGCGGTGCGCGGCTGGACGGAGATGAGCGGCGTCTCGATCGAGCGGGCTCTCGCGAGGCTCGCGTGGCTCCCGCTCGCGGGGGTGATCGTGACCGACATCGCGCGCGACGGGACGGGCGCCGGGCCGGACCTCGTCGAGTACGCCGAACTGCTCGACGCGACGGACCTCCCGATTATCGCGTCCGGAGGGGTCAGCTCGGCCGCCGACATCGCCCGCCTTGCGCGCCTCGCGAAGGGTGAGCGGCGGCTCTCCGGCGTGATCGTCGGAAAAGCACTGCTCTCTGGCTTGCTGACGGTGGCCGACGCCAGTCGTGCCGCCCTCGAGCTGACTCGCTAGCCGGCATCGGCGCAGGCGGTCGGTCACAGCGATGCAGGCGGTACGGATCATCCCGTGTCTTGACGTCGATCGTGGTCGGGTCGTCAAGGGCGTCACGTACCTCGATCTGCGCGACGCGGGGGACCCGGTGGAGCTTGCCCGGCTCTACAGCGACGCTGGAGCCGATGAGCTCGTGGTCCTCGACATCACGGCCTCTTCGGACGGCCGCGAGACCACGATCGGCGTCGTCAGCCGGGCCGCCGAGGAGGTCTTCATCCCTCTCACGGTCGGCGGCGGCATCCGCAGTGTCGACGACGCCCGGCGCCTCTTGCGCGCAGGTGCGGACAAGGTCTCGGTCAACACGGCGGCCGTCGAGCGGCCCTCGTTGGTCGCTGAGATCGCGACGGAGTTCGGGACCCAGTGCACAGTTCTGGCTGTCGATGTGAGGAAGACCGGGGAGGCACCCGGTCGCGCTCTCGAGCAAGTAGCGGGCTCTGGCTACGAAGTCGTCACTCACGGCGGCCGGCAACCGACCGGGCTCGACGCGATCGAGTGGGTGGTGCAAGGCGTGGAGCGCGGCGCCGGCGAGCTGCTCGTCACCTCGATGGATCGAGACGGCACTGAGGCCGGCTACGACCTCGAGCTGTTGGCGCTCATCTCCGCCGCAGTCGACGTCCCGCTTATCGCCTCGGGCGGTGTCGGCACGCTTGATCACCTGGCTGCGGGCTTCCTCGAAGGGGGAGCCGACGGCTTGCTGGCGGCGTCGATCTTCCACTTCGGGCGCTATTCGATTGCCCAAGCAAGAGAGCATCTCGCTGCCCGGGGGGTGCCGGTGAGGCCCGTCTACGCCTGAGCCCGCCTCTCACCGAGCTGCCGCATTGACCGGAGGATGGCCTGGCTGGGCTACCGTTCTTCGGTGCCCAATGAGACGCCCACCGCGGCCGCCGGTAAGAAACAACCGGTCACCATGCTCAACGACCGCGTCCTCGTGAGCATGCCGAAATCAGAAGGCGAGCGACGCTCGCGTGCCGGGATCCTCATTCCGGCCACCGCGCAGGTCGCTCGGCGCCTCTCCTGGGCGGAGGTGGCTGCGGTCGGGCCGCACGTCCGGACGATCCACGCTGGCGACACCGTCTTGTTCAACCCCGAGGAGAGCTTCGAGGTCGATGTGAAGGGCGAGGATTTTCTGATTCTGCGCGAGCGAGACGTCCACGCGGTGGCTTCCGAACGAATCGACGGTGGCACAGGGTTGTACCTGTGACTGGAGCCACGACCTCCGAGTTCGCTCCCACCGAGATGCCGCTCGGGACGCCGGTCGCTGCCAGCCAAGCCGAGCTCGCGGCGGTCAAGTACGACGCGAACGGCCTCGTCGTCGCGATCGTGCAAGAGGCCAGTTCGAAAGATGTCCTGATGGTCGGTTGGATGGACGCCGAAGCGCTCCGGCGCACCCTCGCGACGGGCCGGACGTGGTGCTGGAGCCGAAGCCGGCAGGAGTACTGGTGCAAGGGGGAGACCTCAGGCGACCGCCAGTTCGTGCACGAGGTCCGCTACGACTGCGACGCCGACGCGCTCCTCGTGATCGTCGACCAGCAAGGCGGCGGGGCCTGCCATACGGGGGAGCACTCGTGTTTCTACCGGGCCTTCGGTCGCGGCGACGCGCTCTCGCAGGGAGCCTGAGCTGGCCGCCGCTGGGCGGGAGGGTGTCAGACCCGACTTCTCGGAGTTCGAGGCCCTCGCGGGGAAGCACCGCGTGGTACCGGTCTGGCGCGAGCTCGTTGCGGACACGCTCACCCCGGTCGGAGCGTTCCGGTCCGTAGTCGGCGACGGCCCTGGCTTCCTCCTCGAGAGCGTGGAGCACGGGGAGCGATGGAGCAGGTTCTCGTTTCTCGGGCGATCGCCGCTCGCGACGCTTGTATCGCGGTCGGAGCACGTGACCGTCACCGGCGACCTCCCGCTCTCGATCCCGCTCGACGAGGGGATTCTCGAGGCCCTCAGCTCGCTCGTCTCCCAGTTGCATTCGCCGCAGTTCGAGGAGCTGCCGCCGCTGCACTCGGGGATCGTCGGCTACCTCGGATACGACGTCGTGCGCGAGATCGAGCGGCTCGGAGCACCCCCTCCCGATGACCTCGGGCTGCCGGACGCCGTCATGGCAGTCATCGGTGAGCTGGCGGCGTTCGACCACTGGCGTCAACGAGTCACGCTGATCGACAACGTCGTCCTGCCGCGAGCCGGAACGCCGGTAGACCTGGCCGCGCTCTACGAACGGGCGGTTGGCAGGCTCGACCGGCTGAAGAGCGACCTGGAGAACCCCCTCCCCGAGCCGCTCGTCCCGCCGCCCGTCCGAGGTGAGAGCCTGCCGGAAGACGCAATCCACCGCGTCGTTCCGGCGGAAGACTTCCACCGTGCAGTCGAGGTGGCGAAGGAGCACATCCGGGACGGAGATGCGTTCCAGATCGTGCTCTCGCAGCGCTTCGATCTCGACCTGCAGTGCGAGCCCTTTGACGTCTACCGGGTCCTTCGCCAGGTCAACCCGAGCCCGTACATGTTCTTCCTGCGCCAGGCGGGAGTGTCCGTCGTCGGCGCCTCGCCCGAGCCCATGGTCCAGCTCTTCGACGGCCGGGTTGTCATCCGACCGATCGCCGGCACTCGGCCCCGAGGTGCGACCGAGCCGGAGGACCGTCGGCTCGAAGCGGAGCTGATCGAGCACCCGAAAGAGCTCGCGGAACATGTCATGCTCGTCGATCTCGCTCGCAACGACATCGGCCGCGTCGTCGCCTTTCACACCGAGCAAGTCGACGAATTGATGACGGTCGAGCGCTACAGCCACGTCATGCACCTGACGTCGCAGGTCTCGGGTCAGATCGTCGAAGGAAAGGGCCCGATCGAGCTCTTGCGGGCCACGTTGCCAGCCGGCACCGTCTCGGGCGCACCTAAGGTCCGGGCGATGCAGATCATCGACGACCTCGAGCCGACCAAACGCGGCCCGTACGCCGGAACGGTCGGATACATCGACTTCTCGGGCAACCTCGATACCGCTATCGCGATCCGCACCATGGTGGCGCTCGACGACGGGAGGGCGTCGGTGCAGGCCGGCGCCGGCATCGTCGCTGATAGCGACCCCCTCGCCGAGGACGCGGAGTGCGCCGCCAAGGCGGCTGCCGTCTTCGCGGCGGTTGCAGGGGCAAGGAAGCTTGCGGCGGGTCGCGTTGTTGTCAGAGGGGATGGCTGACGCTCCAGTGTTCACCCGGAGGGCGCACCGCGACGGCATTGTTGTCGAGGGCCCCGACGCGCGCTCGTGGCTGCAAGGACAGATCACGCAGGACATCGAGACGCTCGCCGACGGCGAGAGCCGCCTGACGCTCGTGCTCTCGCCGCAGGGAAAGGTGGAGTCGTACTGTCGCGTGACGTCTCTCGGGGACGAGGCCTTGCTCCTCGACACCGAGACTGGCTTTGGCTCCGCCCTCGCCGAGCGGCTACGCCGCTTCAAGCTGCGGGTGAAAGTGTCGCTCGAGGAGGTGGCTGTCGTATGCGACGAGCTGGCCGGAGAGGGCTTCGAGTCGTTCGGGCCGCCCGAGATCGTGAGTGTCGATCAGGCAGGGATCGATCTGACGCCTCCGACAGAAGACGAGAGGTTCGAGGTGGCGCGTATCCTTGCTGGCGTGCCACGCCTCGGCCGTGAGCTCACCGAGAGGACCATCCCACAGGAGGCCGGCAACGAGCTGATCGACCGGACGGTGTCGTTCACGAAGGGCTGTTACACCGGGCAGGAGCTCGTCGCACGGCTGGACTCGCGCGGCTCCAACGTGCCGCGGCGGATCCAGCTCGTCCGGGGCACCGGCACCGTCGCTCGTAACGGTGTAGCCGGAGGGCTTGCGGTAGGCGACCTCATTGAAGTCGACGGGAAGGACGCAGGCCAGCTCACGAGCGTGGCTTTCGACAGCGACGGTGAAAGCTTCGTGGGCCTCGGGCTCGTGAGGCGTGCCGCCCTGTCCGATCACCCGGTCGACGCGGTCGTCATCGACAGAGACGGGAACAGGTTGCCGGCGACCATCTCGCCTCCGGCGGCCCAACAAGGCTAGGGGAGCTCGTGGCGATAATCCTTGCTCTCGCTGCTGCGCTGTGCAACGCGCTCGCCACCATCTTCGAGCGTCTCGGGGTCCAGACGGCGCCGGCCGATTCGGCACTCAGCTGGAAGCTGATGGCCCATGTCTTGCGGCGTCCGATCTGGTTCCTCGGTCTCGGGGCGATGATCGGCGCATTCTTATTCCAGGCAGCCGCGCTCGACGAAGGCGGGCTGACCGAAGTCCAGCCGCTGCTCGTCACCGAGCTGTTGTTCCTCGTGATAATCCTGCGGGTCTGGTTCGGACTGCCGCTCGGGTGGCGCGAGTCGGCCGGCTGCCTATGCGTCGTGACCGGTCTCGGTGTGTTCCTTGCAGTCAGCAACCAGGGTGGTGGCTTGGCGCTGCCCGCCGCCACCGACTGGGCGATGGTGATCGGCGCCTGCGTGGTCGCGATCGGATTCTCCGTCAACCTCGCACGCAGAGGATCGCGTGCCTGGAGATCGTCCTGGTTCGGTGTTGCTGCAGGCGTCGCGTTCGCGCTTTCCGCCTCGTTCATAAAGGCCGCGACCACCTTGGCCTCCCGCGGCGGCATCGCGTTCATGTTCGGCCACTTCGAGCCTTACGGCATCGCTGTCGCCGGGGGCCTCGGTCTCTTTCTCACCCAGAACGCCTTTCACGCGGGCCCCATCACTGCATCCCAGGCCACTCTGCTCATCGTGGACCCGATCGCCAGCATTGTGATCGGCGTGGGGGTCTTCGGAGACAACCTGCGGGGTGGCGTCGGCATTCTCGCCGTCGATGCGCTCGCGCTCGCTGTGATGTCGTTCGGGTTGTTCGTGCTCTGCCACTCGCCACTCATCGTGAACACGACGGCGCGCGATCAACTGTCGCACCCGATGCGCGAGCGAGGAGCCGTCGCTTCCGGAGCGCCTGCCACCCCACAGTAGGCTCCAGGAATGGCGACATATCTCGACGGGATCGTCGCGTGGCATCGTGCCCGCGCGGCCGCCGACGAGCGCGACCTCACGCAGTTGGGCGATGCGGCGCGGATGGCCCGAGGCAACGATGGCGGTCGGTCCTTCGAGGCAGCGATTCGCAGCGCACCGGGCGTGGCGGTCATCGCCGAGATCAAGCGGCGGTCGCCTTCGAAAGGTGATATCGCTGAGGCGCTTGACGCCTCGCTGACGGCGCGCGAGTACGAGGCAGGTGGCGCGGCCTGTCTGTCAGTGCTGACTGACGCCCCGCACTTCGGCGGCTCGGTTGCCGACCTCGTTGCGGCGCGCGGAGCGGTCTCGTTGCCGGTCCTGCGGAAGGACTTCACGGTGTCGGCAGCAGACATCTACGACGCCGCCATCATGGGAGCCGACGCGGTGTTGCTAATAGTCGCTGCCCTGAGCGACGACGAGCTCTCAAGGTTCGTGACCGAGACGGCGGCGCTCGGCCTGGCAGCTCTGGTCGAGGTACACGACGAGGCTGAGGTCAGCCGCGCCCTTCGGGCCGGCGCCGGCCTCATCGGTGTCAACCAGCGGGACTTGCGGACCTTCGAGCTCGACGCCGAGCGGGCGGTGCGCGTCGGCGCTGTCCTGCCGCCCGAAGTGCTCAGTGTCGCCGAGTCCGGCATAGGAGAGGTCGGACAGATCTCCCGCCTGGCCGAGGCGGGTTTCGATGGCGTGCTGATCGGCGAGTCGCTCTTGCGCGCGCCGGATCGAGTCGCTGCGCTGCGGGCGCTCACGGCCTTGAGCGGATCGGCAGCCTCCTGATGTGGGTGAAGATCTGTGGCATCACGAGCGAAGAAGACGCGCTGCTCGCCGTCGCGATGGGCGCAGATGCGGTTGGCTTTATTTTTGCACCGTCTCCGCGGCAGATGTCCCCTTCTGCGGTCCACGCGATCACAAGGCGCCTTCCGCCGGAGATCCTGACGGTCGGCGTCTTCCGGGACGAGCGTCCCCAGACCGTGGTCGACGTCGTGAACCGGGCCGGGCTGAAGGCTGCCCAGCTGCACGGGAACGAGAGCCGTGAGGACTGCGGGTACGTCTCGGTCCGCGTGCCGATCGTGATCAAGGCGTTCGCGGCGGGCGATGGTCGCTTGGAGCGGGCTGCGGAGTACGGCGCCTCGATCATCCTTCTCGACGCCCCGTCGCCCGGGTCAGGCAAGGTCTTCGACTGGCGTCTCGCAGAGGGTGCGCCGCGAGGTCATCGGCTCGTGCTCGCCGGTGGGCTGGACGCGTCGAACGTGGCCGACGCGATCCGGACGATTCATCCGTGGGGAGTGGACGTCTCGACGGGAGTCGAGACATCGACGGGTCTCGAGCCAGCGCCGGGTCTCGAGCCAGCGCCGGACCGGAAGGACCCGACGAAGATCCGGGCCTTCGTGCAAGCCGCACGAGCAGCAGAACCGGAACCCTACGACCCCGGAGACGACTCACTTTTCGACTGGCAAGAGGAGACGAACCTGTGATTGCGCTCGGTGAGTTGATGCGGGAGCCGTCCCCGTCTGGCCGATTCGGCGAGTACGGGGGGCGCTTCGTCCCCGAATCGCTAGTACCTGCCTGCGAGGAGCTGGACAAGGCTTTTCACGAGGCGTGGGGAGACCCACCTTTCCGAGAAGAGCTCGACTTCCTGCTTCGCACCTACAGCGGGCGGCCCACGCCGGTAACCGAGTGCCGGAGGCTCTCTGAGATGCTCGACATCAGGCTCTTGTTGAAGCGGGAAGACCTGAACCACACCGGCTCGCACAAGCTGAACAACGTGATCGGCCAGGCATTGCTGGCGCGGCGGATGGGCAAGAGCCGTCTCGTAGCCGAGACCGGAGCTGGGCAGCACGGCGTCGCCACCGCGACAGCTGCAGCGCTGTTCGGCATGGAGTGCGCCGTGTACATGGGAGCGGTCGACGTCGAACGCCAAGCGCTAAACGTCTTCCGGATGAAACTGCTCGGCGCGACGGTGCACACAGTCGAATCCGGGTCGCGGACTCTGAAGGATGCCATCAACGAAGCTCTGCGGGAATGGGTCGGGACCGTCGAGACCACCCACTACTGCATCGGGTCGGTCATGGGGCCACATCCGTACCCCTTTGTCGTACGCGAGCTCCAGCGAGTGGTCGGTGACGAAGCGCGCGGACAGTGCCGCGAGATCCTGAAGGGCGACCCCGACGTCGTGGTGGCCTGCGTCGGTGGCGGTTCGAACGCTGCCGGGACCTTCGCCGGCTTCGTCGACTCGGGTGCCCGGCTCATCGGCGTTGAGGCGGCGGGCGGCGCTGCAATGGGACACGGCATACCAGGCGTCGTCCACGGCATGCGTTCGAAGTTCATCCAGGACGAAGCGGGCCAGATCCTCGAGGCCCATTCCATCTCAGCCGGGCTCGACTACCCGGGCGTCGGTCCTGAGCACGCCCAGCTGGGCGATGCGGGCCGCGCCGAGTACTTCGAGGCCTCCGACGACGAGGTGCTCGCCGCCTTCAAGCTGTTGGCAGAGACCGAGGGGATCATCCCGGCGCTCGAGCCTGCTCATGGCCTTGCCTGGATCGTCCGCGAGGCCGGACGGGGCATCCCGCGAGGCTCTGCCGTCCTGCTCACGATGTCGGGCCGCGGGGACAAAGACGTTGCTCTCGTCATGGAGAAGATGGGCGAGAACTCGTGAGCGCCCATGAGCCGGGGCGCCTCGAGGCGCGCCTTCGCGAGCGGCGCGATGCAGGTCGGAAGCTTCTCGTTCCCTACGTCACCGGCGGACTCGGCGACGATTGGGTCCCGGCCCTCGAGGCGATCGCTGCAGCAGGGGCGGACGCGATAGAGATCGGTCTACCGTTTTCCGACCCGATGATGGACGGCCCGACCATCCAAGAAGCTTCCGTCCGTGCCCTTGCCGCAGGCGCGACACCGCAGACGATTCTCGGGGAACTCGTCGAGGCCGATGCGGGTGGGGTGCCGCTCGTCGTCATGACGTATTACAACCTCGTTGCCCGCATGGGACATCGCCGCATGGCGAGTCTGCTCGTGGAGTCGGGGGTGTCGGGAGCGATACTGCCCGATCTGCCGATCGATGAGATCGACCCTTGGAAAACAGAGGCCGACGCGACCGGCATCGAGACGGTATTGCTCGCCGCACCGACGACGCCCGATGCGCGGTTGAGGGCGATAGTGGGGAAGGCGGAGGGTTTCTTGTATGCCGTCGGCGTGATGGGGGTGACGGGGGAGCGCTCGTCGCTCGCCGCCAGTGCCACCGCCATCGCTGCTCGGTGCAAGGCGATAACCGATCTGCCCGTGCTCGTCGGTATCGGGATAACCACTCCTGACCAAGCCGCCGAGGTCTGTCAGGTGGCCGACGGTGTCGTTATCGGGTCAGTAGTAGTGCGGCGCCTGCTCGACGGCGAAGGTCCCGATGGAGTGGCGAAACTCGTAGCGAGCTTTCGGGAAGCGCTCGACTCGCACTCCTAAGCCGCCTGGCCGTATCTATGCATGAGTATGCAGATCTATGTATACTCATGCCATGAAGGCGGGTGTCATCGGAGCCACCGGGTACCTCGGTGCCGAACTTCTAAGGCTCCTTGCCGACCATCCATCGATCGACGTATCGGTGGTTCAGGCCTCCTCGACGGCCGGCTCGACTATCGCTGAGCAGTACCCGGCGCTCGCGCGTGCCTATCGGGATCTCGTCATCGACGACGTGGATCCGAATGCGCTCCGCGGCCTCGACGTGGTCTTCGTTGCCGTGCCGTCTGGGACATCGCAGGAAATCGTCGCTGGCCTGCAACCGTCGGCTCGCCTCGTAGTGGACCTCGGTGCCGATTTTCGCCTGAAGGACGCCGCTTCATACCCGGAGTGGTACGGCTTCGAGCACGGACAACCCCACCTCCTCGCGCGGGCTGTCTACGGCCTTCCGGAGCTGAACCGCGACGCCCTGCTCGGTGCCAGCCTGATAGCAGCCCCCGGCTGTTACCCGACCGCGGCCTGCCTGGCGCTGGCTCCGTTCATCTTGAACGGATACGTCGAGCCGACGGGGATCGTGGTCGATGCAGCGAGTGGGACCTCGGGGGCAGGCAAGGCGCCGGGCGCAGCCATGCACCACCCGTTCGTGAACGAGAGATTCGCTCCCTACGGCGTGCTCACACACCGCCACACGCCCGAGATGCAGCAGCTTCTCGGTGCACAGTTGCTGTTCACGCCGCACCTGGCGCCGATGACACGGGGGATCCTGGCCACCTGTTACGCGAGGCCGGCTGCGAGCGCCGGCATAACCTCCAGCGAGCAGGCGATCGACGTCTTGCGCGAGGCGTACTCGAGTGAGCCGTTCATCAACGTGACTGGGGCGCTCGTCTCGACCGCTGATGCTTACGGCTCGAACGTCGCCCACCTGACGGCGCGCTACGACGCCCGCACCGGCTGGTTGGTCGTGTTCGCCGCGATCGACAACCTCGTAAAAGGAGGCTCGGGCCAGGCAATCCAGGCGGCCAACGTCGCTCTCAAGCTTCCAGAGAGCTCCGGCCTCCCGAGGGTTGGGCTGGCGCCATGACCGCGTGTCTCCCAAAGGGCTTCGCAGCCGCCTCGGTTGCGGCCGGGATCAAGGCGAGCGGCGCGCCCGACCTGGCCCTTGTTGCCACGTCTGGCGATGCGGGCGCCGTGAGCGCTGCCGCCGTCTTCACTCAGAACCTCGCCGCTGCAGCGCCGGTCCAGGTGAGCCGCCGCAACTTGGCGTCATCGGGCCGGCGCGCCGGCGCCGTCGTGATCAATAGCGGCTGTGCCAACGCCGCAACGGGTCGGGCGGGCTTGGCGACCGCGGACCGGACGGCGAGGATCGTGGCTGCCGGCCTTGGACTCGAGCGTGATCAGGTTCTCGTCTGTTCCACCGGCGTCATAGGTGCCGAACTTCCCTTCGACCCGATCGCAAGGGGCGTGCCCGCACTCCTGGCGTCGCTCGAGAGCTCAGAGGATGCGCTGCGTGCGGCGGCCCGGGCGATCATGACGACCGATACCCGAGAGAAACTCGCCGCAGCCGACCTCCCAAACGGCGCCCACGTAGGCGCGATCGCAAAAGGGGCTGCCATGGTCGCACCCAACATGGCGACCATGCTCGCGGTCATCATGACCGACGCCGACGTGCCGCCGGAGGAGCTGCAGAGCTCCCTCGCCGCAGCAGTTGCTGTCTCGTTCAATCGACTCTCGATCGACGGCTGCACCTCTACCAACGACACGGTCATCGCCCTCGCGAGCGGCGCCGGATCGGTCAGCAGACCTCTAGAGCCTGGGGAGCTGACGGCCGCCTTCACAGCGGTGTGCAAGGACCTCGCCCACCAGATGGCATCGGATGCCGAAGGCGGAACCAAGACGGTGAGAGTCGTCATCTCCGGTGCGATCGACGACGAGAGCGCCCGCATCGCCGCTCGCAAGGTGGCCGACGCGAACCTCGTGAAGTGCTCCTGGTACGGGGCTGACCCGAACTGGGGCCGCGTCGTGAGTGAGATCGGGACCGCCGGAATCGAGTTCGACCCGGATCGCGTCGAGGTCTCATACGGACCGTTCACGGTTTGTCGGGCCGGCATCGCTGCGGCTCACGACGAGGCGGCGCTCGCCGTCTACCTGAAGGGCCCGGAGATAGAGGTCCGCTGTGAGATCGGTCTCGGCAAAGGCACGGGCGAGATCCTCAGTGCTGACCTGACCCACGGGTACATCGACGAGAACATGGGCCTGTCGTGAGCACGACGGAGGCCTCTCTTCCAGAGACGAAGGCGGCCGTGCTGTGTGAGGCGCTGCCGTACATCCGGCGCTTTTCCGGGAGGGTCATAGTCGTGAAGTACGGCGGCAACGCCCACCCCGAGGCGCAGTCGGACGCCGAGGCGCTGGCACTCTTCGCAGAGGACATCGTGCTCTTGCGCTCTATCGGGATACTTCCGGTGGTCGTTCACGGTGGCGGGCCGCAAATCGGAGCGCTCATGGCCCGTCTCGGAAAAGTGCCGGAGTTCCGCGACGGCCTGCGCGTGACAGACGCCGACACCCTCGACATCGCTCGGATGGTGCTCGTCGGCAAGGTGAACCGCGACATCGTCGGAGCGATCAACACTCATGGGCCCCTTGCCGTAGGTATGTCAGGCGAAGACGCCGGCCTGATCACTGCGGGCCCGCGTGATCCGGCTCTCGGCTACGTGGGAGACGTCTTGGCGGTGGACCCGTCGATCGTGATCCGTCTCGTGAAAGAGGGGCTCGTCCCCGTTATCGCGACGATCGGCTCGGACGCGAAAGGCCAGGCCTACAACATCAACGCCGACACGGTCGCCGGCGCGGTCGCCGAGGCGCTCGGAGCGGAGAAACTCGTCTTCCTCACAGACGTGGACGGCATCCGCTCGGATCCCGCCGACGAGAAGACGCGCCTGTCATCGGTCACGCCGAGCGAGATCGACGATCTGGTCGCGGTCGGCGTGATCAGCACTGGCATGATCCCGAAGGCGGCGGCATGCGCCCACGCCGTCCGCCATGGAGTCGCGAGCGCTCACGTCCTCGACGGGAGGGTGGCGCACGCGGTGCTGCTGGAGCTCTTCACTCCCGAAGGAGTGGGGACAATGGTGGCCGAGCCATGAGCGAGAGCCTGTTGATGAGCACGTACGCGCCACCGCGAGTGCGTTTTGTCGAAGGTCATGGGACGCGGCTGTTCGATGCTGCAGGTAAGTCGTATCTCGACTTCCTCTCGGGGATCGCCGTCACTTCGCTCGGTCACTCGAATCCCCGCGTCGCGGCTGCGCTGTGCGAGCAGGCCGGCAAGCTCTGGCACGTGTCGAACCTGTTCGGCAACGAGCTCGCCGAGCCGTTGGCCCACCGGATCGACAGCCTGATCGGGGACGGATCGCCCCTCGGGGGCAAGGTCTTCTTCGCCAACTCGGGCGCGGAGGCGAACGAGTGCGCCATAAAGCTCGCTCGCAAAGCCGGTGGTCGTGGCCGCTTCCACGTGCTGTCGGCCTATGGCTCGTTCCACGGGCGCACGCTCGCGACACTGCACGCCACCGGCCAGCCGGAAAAGCACGAGGCTTTCCAGCCGCTGCCAGAGGGCTTCCGTCACGTGGCCTTCGGTGATCTCGAGGCGCTCGAGCGAGCTGCCGATCCGAGCGCTGTGACGGCGATACTCCTCGAGCCGATCGAGGGCGAGGCCGGTGTAGTGCCCCCTCCGATGGGCTACCTGCAAGGCGTCCGCAAGCTCTGCGATGAGCGGGGCATCCTTCTCATCCTCGACGAGATCCAGACTGGCCTCGGCCGGACCGGCCGCTGGTTCGCTTTTCAGGCGGCGGGGATCGTTCCTGATGTCGTCACGATCGCGAAATCGCTCGGGAATGGCATGCCGATCGGCGCGTGCTGGGCACGGGCAGAGGTGGCGGACGTCTTCGAGCCGGGCGACCACGGCAGCACCTTCGGTGGCCAGCCGCTCGCGTGCTCTGCCGCTCTCGCAACGCTCGAGGAGTTGGAGCGCATCGATGCCCCTGCTCGTGCCCTCGCGGCCGGCGCTCACTTGCGGTCGCTCCTCGAGGACCTCCCTGCGGTGTCCGCCGTCCGCGGGAGTGGCCTGTTGCTCGGCGCAGTGCTCGAGGAGGGGGGCCTCGACGCGAAGCAGGTCGTCGCAGCCGCGCTCGATCACGGCCTCGTAATCAACGCCCCGGCGGCGTATGTGCTGAGGTTTGCGCCGCCGCTCACTGTGTCTGGCGAAGAGATCGAAGAGGCAGTCGCGATCTTGCGAGAGGTGCTTTCATGACTCGCCATCTCCTTTCGATGGCCGACCTCAGCTCCGAAGAGCTGGACAGCGTGCTCGAGCTCGCCGGGGACACTGCACCTCCTCACGTGCTCGCTGGCCTTGGAGTGGCTCTCGTGTTCGAACACCCGTCCGCCCGCACACGCAACGCCTGCGAGCTCGCGGTCGCCCAACTCGGCGGCCACCCCGTGTCTATCCGTGGTGAGGAAGTCGGGATCGACAAACGCGAGACCGCAGAGGACGTCGCGCGCACGCTTGGGTGCTACCACTCGATGATCGCTGCTCGGGTGGAGCGGCATGCGACGCTCGAGCGGATGGCCGGGGCACTCGATGCCGCTGGCGCCGCCGTCCCGGTGATCAACCTCCTCTCGGACAGAGAGCATCCGACTCAGGCGGTGGCTGACCTGCTCACACTCCGTCAGCACTTGGGTTCGCTCGCGGGACGGGTGCTGACCTACGTGGGCGACGCGAACAACGTCTGCCGGTCGCTCGTCGCCGGTTGTGCGCGGGCCGGAATGCATCTCAACGTCGCCTCGCCCGAGGGTTATGGCTTGAGCGCGGCAGACCTCAAGTGGGCGGAGCAGCTAGGTGGCAGCGTTCGGAGCTACTCCCAGCCCGAAGAAGCGGTCGCCGCGGCGGACGCGGTATACACCGACGTCTGGGTCTCGATGGGACAAGACGACGAGGCCTGGGCCCGCAGGCGAGCGTTTGCCGGCTTTGGCCTCGACGAGGTGCTGATGGGTCATGCTCGCCACGGTGTCCTCGTGATGCACTGCCTTCCGGCGCATCGTGGCGAGGAGATCTCCGCCGGGGTTCTCGAGGGCAAGAACAGCGTCGTCTGGCAACAGGCCGCCAACCGGATGCACGCGGCTCGGGGAATCATGAGGTTCCTACGAGAATGCGTCCTCGAGGGGCAGTCGTGAGCGACACCGGCACCGGCCGGATCTCGAAGGCACGCCGCCAACACGTGCTCGCGCGGCTGCTCGGTGATCACGAGGTGACCAGCCAGGAGCAGCTCGTGGACCTGCTCGCGAGCGAGGGCGTCGCCGCCACACAGGCGACGGTGTCGCGGGATCTCGAGGAGGTCGGTGCCGTCAAGGTGCGGGTGCCTGGCGTCGAACGGCTCGTCTACGCGATTGCAGAGTTGCCACGAGACCAGGTGGCGCCCGCCGATCACCTCCGGCGCGTACTGGGGGAGTGGGTCGTCGATGTGACGTGGTCGGTCAACATCGTCGTGCTGCGCACTCCGCCCGGTTCTGCCCACGTCGTCGCCTCGGCGCTCGACCGGTCGGGCCTCGAGGGGGCACTCGGGACGGTCGCGGGGGACGACACGGTGCTCGTCATCGCAGCAGAAGAGGTCGGCGGAGCGCTGTTGGGCAATCAATTAGCGGAGATCGCGGGACAGTAAGAGGTATGGAGTGGGTACGCTCGGCCGCGAGCCGAGGGAACGGCGCTCGTCGCCGAGGAAGAAGGACGTGACATGGCAGGTCGTGTGGTGCTCGCATACTCAGGCGGGCTCGACACATCGGTGGCGGTTCACTGGATGGGAGCCGAGCTCGGGCTCGAAGTAATCGCGGTAGCCGTTGATGTCGGTCAAGAAGGTGACTTCGAGTCGATCCGCCAGCGTGCGCTCGCAGCTGGAGCGGTCGAAGCGGTCGTCGTCGACGCGAAGGACGAGTTCGCATCGGACTTCATCGTGCCGACCCTCGCGGCGAACGCCCTCTACGAAGGCCGCTACCCGCTCGTCTCCTCGTTGTCTCGCCCGGTCATCGTGCGCCACCTCGTCACCGAGGCAAGGCGTCATGGCGCCTCGGCGGTCGCTCACGGATGCACGGGGAAAGGCAACGATCAGGTGCGTTTCGAGGTCGGGACGCGAGCCCTCGCACCGGACCTCGAAATCGTCGCGCCAGTGCGTGTCTGGGGTATGACGAGGGAAGAGACCATCGGATACGCCGAGAAACACGATCTACCCATCACCATCTCCCGCGACCGGATCTACTCGATCGACGAGAACCTCTGGGGCAAGGCCATCGAGTGCGGGATCCTCGAAGACCCTTGGGAGGCTCCGCCGGAGGACGTGTTCTCCCTTACGGTGCCGACGGCCACGGCGCCGCTCGAGTTCGTGATCGGCTTCGAGGCAGGCGTACCCGTGTCGCTCGACGGCACCCGGATTGGGCTCGTCGACCTGATCGCCCAGGTCGGAGCGCTCGCTGGGTCGACGGGGTTCGGCAGGGTGGACATGGTGGAGGGCAGGCGTGTCGGCATCAAGAGCCGGGAGGTCTACGAATGCCCGGCAGCCCTCGCCCTCATCGCGGCGCATGCAGACCTGGAAGGCCTAACGCTCGAGCGTGACTTGGCGCACGAAAAGCTCCGCCTCGAGCCGCGCTTTGCCGAGCTCGCTTACGACGGGATGTGGTTTTCACCCTTGCGAGAGGCGCTGTCGGCCTTCATGGCCTCGACCCAGCGGCATGTCACCGGCGAGGTCCGACTGCGTTGTTCTCCTGGTGGAGGGCTCGAGGTCGTTGGTCGCCGCAGTCCCGAAGGGCTATACGACTACGGCCTGGCTACTTACGACGCGGCGGATTCGTTCCGCCACGAGGACGCCGAGGGCTTTGTTCGCGTGTTCGGCCTCGGGGTGCAAACGTGGGCGGCCAAGCAGGGCATTGGCCGTGCGAGCATCCCGGGCGGTGGCAGCGAGTGACTTTGTGGGCCAGCCGGATGGGCTCCCCTCCGGCGGAGGACATGATGGCGTTCAGCGCCAGCCTGTCGTTCGACAAGCGACTTGCCCCGAGCGACATCGAAGCTTCGATCGCGCATGTCCATGGGCTAGGCAAAGCGGGCATCCTGCAGCTAGAGGAAGTAGATCAGCTGGTCGAGGCGCTCAGCCGCACGGGAGACGAACTCGCGGCGGCAGTCTTCGAGTTTCAGCCAGGCGACGAGGACATACATACAGCGATCGAGCGTCGCGTGCGCGAGCTCGCAGGTGATGTCGGTGCCAAGCTTCACACGGGCCGAAGCCGCAACGACCAGGTGGCGACGGCGCTCCGGCTGTACACCCGTGAGAACCTCTCGTTGGTGGCCGGACTCCTGATCGAGTTCCAGAGGACGCTGCAGCGCCGCGCGACGGAGGCCGGTCACACCTACCTGCCCGGCTACACCCACCTGCAGCGTGCGCAGCCGGTGCTCCTCGCGCACCACCTGCTCGCCCATGGCTGGGCCTTGGCACGCGACGTGGACCGGCTCTTCGCCACCCTTGAGCGACTGAACGTCTCGCCTCTCGGTGCGGGCGCTCTGGCAGGTAGCTCTCTGCCGCTCGTTCCCGATGAGGTGGCGGCCGAGTTGGCGATGACGTCTCGCTTCGAGAACTCGCTCGACGCAGTATCGGACCGCGACTTCGTAGCAGAGGCGCTCTTCGACATCGCGCTCATCGGCATCCACCTCTCTCGCATCGGCGAGGAGGTCGTCCTGTTCTCGACTGCGGAGTTCGGCTTCATGCGGCTAGACGACGCGTGGGCAACTGGGAGCTCGATGCTGCCGCAGAAGAAGAATCCCGACGTGGCCGAGCTGGCCCGGGGCAAGGCGGGGAGGTTGGTGGGGAACCTGGTGGGTTTCTTGACGACGTTGAAGGGCCTACCGCTTGCGTACAACCGCGACCTGCAAGAAGACAAGGAGCCGCTGTTCGACGCCATCGACCAGGTGACCCTGGCGCTCGTCGCGATGGAAGGCCTCATGGGTACGGTCACATTCGACACCGAGCGGATGCAGCAAGCCGCCGATGGACCGTCTCTGGTTGCCGTCGACCTGGCGGAGTGGCTCGTCGCTCGCGGCGTCCCGTTCCGGGACGCTCACGGGACAGTTGCCGCATTGGTGCGGGAATCCGTCGAGCGCCACGTACCGATCGCCGAGCTCATCGAGGCGCATCCGGCCTTCGGCGAGGAAGCCTTGACGTTGCTCGAGCCAGGCAGTGCCCTTCGCCGGCACCGGAGTGCGGGCGGGACCGGACCGGATGCCGTCGCACTGCAGATGCAGCGGTTCGTGGGCCGCGTCGAGATAGATGCTGCACGGTTGAGCTCATGGACGCGCTGAGCCCGCGGCCGGCGGCGTGTTTCACGAGGTTGTGGTGCGGCTGAGCTATCTGGACGAGTCATACCGGGGTGTTCTCGCGGCCGATCCGGTTGAGGTGGCTCCGCTATTGCTCGGAAAAGTCCTGGTCGCGGGAGTGGCTGCCGGTGATGACGCTGTTGCTGCGGCTGGGGTAATCGTCGAGGTCGAGGCGTACCGGGGTGAAGAGGACGCCGCCTCGCACGCGTTCCGGGGCGAGACAGCCCGCAACCGCACGATGTTCGGCCAACCAGGACTTTTGTACGTCTATTTCACCTACGGCATGCATCACTGTTGCAACATCGTCTGCCGGCCGGAAGGAGTGGCGGGCGCGGTGCTGGTTAGGGCACTCGAGCCTCTCTCGGGGATCTCGCTGATGACCGAACGACGGTCGGCTGGGCGGGTGACCAGCACTTCTGTTCACGATCGCGACCTCTGTTCCGGTCCGGGGAAGCTGTCCCAGGCTCTGGGGCTCGATCGGGGCACCGATGGCGTGGATCTTCTTGGCGCTGGAAGCACCGTGAGGTTGGCGACGCTGCGGTCGGGTGTGTTGGAGCCAGCCGAGGCGGATATCGCGAGTGGTCCACGTATCGGGATAACGGCGTCGTTGGCGAGTGCTTCAGAGCCGTGGCGTTGGTGGACGAAGGGAAGTCCGTACGTCTCGCGGAGACCCGCCGGAGGGCGCCCGCGAGCCGTCCGCGAGGCGCCCCGTACGGCGCCCGAACGGGCGATCAGATCTGGCGGCTAACATCTTCTTTCCCAGCACAGCAAGCTGTTCTGGGGCGCCAAACGCGCAGCGGTGGTTGTTTGACAACCGAAGCCGTTGTGCTAAGGTACAGAGCCGCTTGGGACGGGGTTGAACCCTTCTGAGCGGAACCTCGGACCGGGAATCATCCCGGGAATCCGAGGAGCATCGCAGATGTCGCCTTCGTGGCGCGCAGACTGCGGAGCGCGGTGGCACCTCCTTCCGAGAGGAAGTGTGTCCCGTCGTCGCTCCTTGACAACGGAGAAGGAACAGCTAAAAGCCAGTGCGGGCGACCGACTGTGCCGTTAAGGCACGCGCGGTCGTCGAAAGTCAATGCACTTGGAAAACGGACAACAATCATTTTTCCGTTTCTGGTGCCAGTTGGTCATCGGGGTCCGTCCTCGGTGACCAGCTCTTCTGATCAAAGGCTCGGGTTCGCCCGGGTCGAGATCTTGATGGAGAGTTTGATCCTGGCTCAGGACGAACGCTGGCGGCGTGCCTAACACATGCAAGTCGAACGAGGTTCAACTGGTGGCAACACCAGTGAAGACCTAGTGGCGAACGGGTGCGGAACACGTGAGCAACCTGCCCCAAAGAC